>URGC01000001.1 GCA_900547255.1 uncultured Eubacterium sp.
CCTCTTGCAAGCAAGCTTGCATCGGCTTTCTGACCTTTTGACCCTGGTATCATATGAATAAAAGCTGCGTAAAAATCCAAGATTTTCTAGGAAACAGGATTTTTACGCAGCTTTTTTATGAAAAATCCGAAATACCTGAAATTCTAGTGGAAAATGCAGGCATTTTGGATTTTTTCTTAGATATTCTTCCGGTTGAGCCAAAACTTGGGTTTAGCGAAGTGTAATGTCAGGCATTTACAAAGATATGCCAGAAGTATAAAGGATATGCCGGAAGTATAAAGGATATGCATGACACTTTTTAAAGTATCATCTCACATTATCTGTATACAATATACGTATTGTATCTGTAGCGTCTCAGACGCTGCTCCATCTTGATTGCATTAGTAAGATATTGGAATGCGCCGACCTGAACCTTGTAGAGGTTATCCTCGTACAGTATAAATGCCGGGAAACCCTCAACAGTCAGTGAATCAAGCATTCTGTCGGCATTTTCTTTGTTAGAGTAGGCACCGACCTGAACTCTGTAGAGAGGTGCATCTTCGTCAAGACAAGGGCAGTCGCAGTTACGTTTGGCAAAAGAGCCGACAGTATCAATAGGTACGGAGCTGCCAGAATTGCCGCCCATAAAATCATTGTTGTCAGACATATTGCGTGAATCTGGAATAACAGAGTCCGTTATAACCGGTTCGGCTGGAATTACATTTGAAGAGTCAGCTTCTGTTATATTAGTCTCTGAGTAGATGCTTTTTAAGATTCCGTCAGCAAGCCCCTGCGCAATCTCATTAAAATTGTTGTCAAAAATCTTATTATCCGTGTCAGAGTTGATGAAACCTACTTCAACGAGGACGGCAGGCATGCGCGTTCTTTTCAATACAACAAGATTAGGGCGTGGCGTGATTCCAAGATTTTTAAATCCGGCTTTTTCAAGATTGGCATTGATATTAGCAGCGAGTGTATTTCTTATGCCAGTGTCTTTATACACAAGTGTTTCCACACCGTTATACTGGTTAGGTTCTTCGGAAGAATTGCGATGTATAGATATGAAATAATCAGCACCGGCATTATTAGCATCAGTTGCTTTTTTCAATGGAGTCTCATATTCATCACTTTTTCTTACATAAAATACATTAACGCCGTTATCTTCAAGAATTTTACCGACTGCTTTGGTCAGTCTAAGAGCATCATCTTTTTCCATTCTGTTTCCATATACTGCGCCGGGGTCGCTTCCACCATGTCCGGCATCTAAGGCAATTGTAATATCAGACATAAGAACTCCTGATAATGAGTGTCATCTTATTATATTCGCATGTGGCAGAAGGGTTACAATCCAGACAGCACAGATAAATGACATACATTTCCTGCATACAACATATATTTGCATGTGATTATATTGCATGGAGGATGGAATTATCCGTGAATGTTAACTATGTAAGGACACTGGAGAATAGAATGAGGGCAGATGATTATGGTGGACTTAGGATAAATGTTGTGGATGAGGAGACAATGCGCCCGGTATCAAATGCCGTGGTAGATATATCATACACTGGCGAGCCAGACAATGTTGCCTGGGAGATAAGGACAGATTCAGATGGTGCGACACCGATGTTACAGTTGGCAGCTCCTCCTATTGAATACAGCATGGAGCCAGGCGATAACCAGCCATATTCACAGTATACAGTCAGGGTTGCAGCTCCGGGATATGAGGATTACGTTGTTGGCGGGGCAGAGGTGTTTTCGGGAGTCAACAGCTTCTGCAATGCGAGGATAAGAGGCGCAAGGATTAATCAGGCACCAGATGTTGTGATAATTCCTGCCAATACGCTCTATGGCGATTATCCGGAAAAGATACCGGAAAGAGAGATACAGCCAGTCAACAACCAGGGGCAGATTGTGCTTTCACAGGTGGTGATTCCTGAGACAATTGTTGTGCATGATGGTTCGCCGACAGATCCAACAGCGAAGAACTATTATGTCGGGTATGCCGATTATATCAAAAATGTTGCATGTTCAGAGATATATTCAACATGGCCTGACGAGACAATCAAAGCCAATATACTCGCTATCATGTCATTTACATTAAACAGGGTTTACACAGAATTTTACAGGAATAAGGGATATGACTTTACGATAACATCATCAACGGCATATGACCACAAATGGATATACGGGCGCAATATATTTGATAATGTATCTAATCTTGTTGATGAACTGTTTAACTTGTATCTTTCAAGACCTAATGTTAAACAGCCTATACTTACACAGTACTGCGATGGCAAGAGAGTTACATGCCCGAACTGGATGAGCCAGTGGGGCAGTAAATATCTTGGAGACCAGAAATACAGTGCGATAGAGATACTAAGATATTATTATGGGGATTCAATGTATATCAATACGGCTGAACAGATTGAGGGAATACCATCTTCATGGCCGGGAGCAGACCTTGATATAGGTTCTTCAGGGCAGAAGGTGCGCCAGATTCAGCAGCAGCTAAACCTTATAGGAGAATTTTATAATTCAATACCTGCGCTTGTGGCTGATGGGATATATGGAGAGAGGACGGCGGAGGCAGTCAGCAGATTTCAGAAAATATTCGATATGCCAGTGTCAGGAATAGTGGATTTTCCTACATGGTACAGAATATCAGCTAAATATGTTGCTCTGTCAGGTATTGCAGAACTTCAATAGATATGGTACACTTCAATAATTGTCACAGATAAATATTATTGATGAATATTATTTGCAAAATATTTTAAATTATAGTTGACAATGCATTTAATCAGTGATAACATATCACTGTTGTGAAATTAAAGAAGAGTATCCACTCTCACCTCAGCGCAAGGGCGACTCAGGTTAATACTTTTTATTGAAAGCGTTTTTATGCTTTTGTGATTGGTTGTTCAGTGGATAGTTTAAGCTATCCACTTTTTTATTTACATTTTTAGGAGGTATACAGCCATTAGCGATTTATTGATTAACGAACAGATCAGGGAAAAGGAAGTCCGTGTTATTGGTGCGGATGGAGAACAGCTTGGGGTTATGTTATCTAAGGATGCATTCAAGCTTGCTAAGGATGCAGAAGTAGATTTAGTTATGATTGCACCATCTGCAAAGCCACCTGTATGTAAACTGATTGATTATGGCAAGTATAAGTACGAATTAATCAGGAAAGAGAAAGAAGCCAAGAAGAAACAGAAGACAGTTGAGACTAAAGAGGTCAGATTATCACCTAACATAGATGTTAACGATCTTAATACTAAGTGCAACGCCGCAAGAAAGTTCTTAGAGAAAGGTAACAAGGTAAAGGTTACATTAAGATTCAGAGGACGTGAGATGGCTCATATCGAGAGCAGCAAGCATATCCTTTCAGATTTCGCTGAGAGACTTAGTGATGTTGCAGTAGTTGATAAAGCTCCTAAGATGGAAGGCAGGAGCATGATGATGTTTTTAACTGAAAAACGTTAAAATATAATTTACTATTTGATTATTTTCTAGGAGGTTTATTATGCCAAAGGTAAAGACAAAGAGAGCAGCTGCAAAGCGTTTTAAAGTAACTGGTACAGGTAAGTTAAAGA
The DNA here is from genome assembly GCA_900547255.1 of uncultured Eubacterium sp. GTDB lineage: Bacteria > Bacillota > Clostridia > Lachnospirales > Lachnospiraceae > Lachnospira. The sequence goes on from URGC01000001.1 coordinate 3,573, forward strand.
GAGCTAAAGCTTTCAAGAGCCACATCCTTACAAAGAAGACAACTAAGAGAAAGAGAAATCTTAGACACGCAGCTATGACAGATGCAACTAATGTAAAGACAATGAAGAAGATCATGCCTTACCTTTAATTTGCAGGTAGGTATAGAAGGAGGAATATAAAATGGCAAGAATTAAAGGCGGTATGAACGCAAAGAAGAAGCACAATAGAGTATTAAAGCTCGCTAAGGGTTATAGAGGAGCAAGATCTAAGCAGTACAGAGTTGCTAAGCAGTCAGTTATGAGAGCTCTTACAGAGTCTTATAAGGGCAGAAAGCAGAAGAAGAGACAGTTCAGACAGTTATGGATTGCACGTATCAATGCTGCTGCAAGAATGAACGGTTTATCATACAGCAAACTTATGCATGGTCTTAAGCTCGCTAATGTAGATCTTAACAGAAAGGTATTGTCAGAGATGGCAATCAACGATGCTGAAGGATTTGCAAAGCTTGCAGAGCTTGCTAAGTCTAAGCTTGCATAATTATTAGTTTAATAATAATTGAACATATTTAAAGGTCTTTGTCAGTTTTCTGGCAAAGACCTTTATTAGATTATGTGAATTATTTATGAAAATGCTATGAAATATGCATGTTTTATGGTATTATTATCAAGATTGTTTGAAATCGGAGGATATATATATGCGTAATATTAGTGCAGTTAAGAAGATAAGTGCATGCATAGCACTTGTTTTGCTTACTATTGGAACATTTGGATGTAATACCAAGATTACACCATCATATGGATATAATCCAACAGATTATGTCCAGTTAGGTGAATATAAGGGACTGAAATATTCAGTTGATACAGATGCCATTGAAAAGAAGCTTATCAATGACAGAATTACAAGTGACCAGAAGGATAATATAACATATCAGGAGGTAACATCGAGAGGTGCTGTAGATACTGATAAGGTTACACTTGATTTCTCTGCTTCTATTAATGGACTTACAGTAGATGGATTCTCAGATAATGATTATGAGCTTGTACTTGGAACAGATACATTCTATATTGATGGATTTGTTGATGAACTCTACGGAATGAAGACAGGAGAGACTAAGATTGCACAGCTTGTTGTTCCTGAGACATTTACACAGGCATCGGAGTATGCAGGCAAGAAGATTGTATTTGAGATTACAATGACTAAGATTGAGCAGCCTAATGTGCCAATGATAACAGATGCATATGTACAGGCACATTTTGATGTCAATACTGTTGATGAGTACAGACAGAAGATTAAGGAAGAACTCGCTGATTCTATTAATGAGGAGATAGAGGAGCAGACAAAGAATGCAATTCTTATCCAGCTTCAGGAGGTCTGCAAGGTTACTGGATATCCAGAGGATTTCCTTAATACTAAGAAGGATGAATATGAGTCATCTATCAAAATGTATTCTCTTATGAAGAACCAGACTGTTGATGAGTACTGTCAGGAGAATATGAACATGTCATTTGACGACTATGTTAAGAAGAACATAGCCCAGGAGATGATTATATGTGCGATTGCTGAGAAAGAGGGCATCACAGTAACTGAGTATGAGTACAAGGGAGACCTTGAGCAGTTCGCATCTGATAATAACTATGGCGATAAGACAGCATTTGAGGAAAAATATGGCAAGGACAAGATTGTAGTTGCGATGGTTATGCAGAAGACACAGGATTTTATTATTGAAAATGCAGTAAACACACAGAAATAAATGAGGGGGAAATTCCCCCTCATTTATTTATAAGTTATAGGCGGTTTACGGCGTCCAGGGCCAGGGCGGAGCGTTCGCATTCGTTGGCGGAAAGGGTTATCTGCCAGCAGAGGGGGCTGCCTTTCATGTATTTGGCGGCATAAGATAAGCCGTTTGTTTTTTCATCAAGAAATGGCTTATCAATCTGGTTTGGGTCGCCTAGGAGGATGATTTTGGTGTCTTCGCCGGCTCTTGTGATTATGCCTTTGACCTGATTAGGGGTCATGTTCTGGGCTTCGTCTATTATAAGATATGTTTTGGCGATAGAACGTCCTCTGATAAAGTTAAGGGCTTCTGTCTGGATAATTTCTCTTTCAAATATCTCTGAAATCTTATCTGAAAGTTCCTGCTCGTCTTCGTAGCGGCTTTTAGTGTCAGAATCAAGAATTTGTTCGAGATTATCAATTACAGGGCGCATAAGCGGCGCAATTTTGTCCTGTTCACTGCCTGGGAGGAAACCTATGTCATCATCAAATTGGGCATTAGGGCGGCACACTATAATTCTTCTATATTCATTGGTTGGATTGTTAAATACTTTCTCCATTCCGACAGCGAGAGAGTAGAAGGTTTTGGCAGTACCAGCCATACCTTTTATGATTACGAGAGGAGCTTTCTTGGCACATGTCATAAGTGCCTCCTGAACGAAATATTGTCCGGCATTGCGTGGAGATATTCCATATGGCTTGCTTTTCTTGTATTCGAGGGGAACGACCTTTTTGCCGTGGACACATCCGAGAAGAGTTTTCTTAGGAGACTGGTCAGCGCGCAGAGTTACGAATTCATTTTCAAATAATTCCGGGTGGGAAACATTGCCTTCTTCGTCTGTCTGATATAAATGTTCTGTTTTAATACCATTTTTCTTAAATTCCTTGATGGAGTCTTCTGGAATGTAGAGTTCAATTCGACCAGTGTAACCTGCATCTTCACTGCTTATCTGTTCTGTTATGAAATCCTCAGCTTTTATTCCGATAATCTGGGCTTTAAGTCTTAGTACGATATCTTTCGTAACAAGCACAATCTGTTTATCTGGAAATTCATCGGAAAGTCCTTTGCATACCATAAGAATTCTGTTGTCCGGTTTGTCATCAGGAAGGTCTTGTGGGAGTGATACATTGACATAATTTTTCTCAATTTTGATAGAACCACCATTTTCAGTGGCAATGCCAGCAAGAAGGTCGCCTTTGATGCGGTATGATTCAAGAATTCTAACGGTGGCTCTTGCATTTGCCCCTTTATCTCCGTCCGATTTTTTCAATCCGTCAAGTTCCTCAAGAACTACAAGCGGTATTACAATATCGTTGTCATCAAAACAGTTGGTAGCATAAGGTGCCTGGATAAAAACATTAGTGTCGATTACATAAGTTTTTTTCATAGATTGTCTCCTTTAAATCATGCGTTGACCATTGATTACAAGCCAGAACTGGATTCTAAGTTTCTCAGCAGCTTTGCGGCAGAGAACCATTCGCTCTAAGAATATTTCAAAATAATCCATTACAGTACACATAGATGTATCAATTTTGATTGTCAGCTCAATATGTGAGTCTTTCACAATCTCAACTATACTTTCTTTAACTGAATAATTAACCCGGTCATGAATGTCAAATGTAGAAATGTCCTGATTGCGGACTCTTGTGTATCGCACATCTGTCTTATCTGCGATGATAAGAGCGGCGGCAACAGCGTTAACCGGATAAGCTGTTGACTCGTCATGATTGCCTATAGCTGCGATAACAGTTGCAATATCTTCTGAATCAGCTCCCATCTTGTCTAATATTCTGAATGCCATGACAGCACCAGACTGTGCATGGTCAATTCTGTTGATAACATTGCCGATATCGTGAAGATACCCGGCAATTCTTGCAAGCTCAGCCTCTCTGTCGCTATATCCAAGAGTTGTAAGTATATCCCCGGCAAGCTTTGAAACCTTATTAACATGAGAAAAGCTGTGATCCGTATAACCGAGAGCAATCAATGATTCATCCGCTTTCTCGATATACGTATTCACAGCATTATTTTTCTTAACATCTTCAAAAGTAACTTTCATATAGTAGTCACCTCCTTCTTTGTATTTTAATAATTACAAAGAAAAATCCCTGCATATTAAATATATGCAGGGATATGTAAAAACCACTATCTGTTCATTGTAAAAGAAATGTAAATTTTAAAGAATTATACTTCGGCGCACAGTGTCAGCCGAAGTATACATATTAGATTTACAGTTATTTTACACCTGTTGAGCCGAATCCACCTTCTCCTCTTACAGAATCTTCAAGCTCGCTGACTTCTGTAAACTGTGCATGGTAATATGGGGCGTAAACCATCTGTGCAACACGTTCGCCGTTGTTAACGACAAGAGGTGTCTCGGAATGATTGTAGAGAGCTACAATGATTTCGCCTCTGTAGTCAGAGTCAATTACGCCGACTTTGTTGGCTGGCGCAACGCCTTTTTTGCATGCCATACCACTTCTTGCATAGATAAGTCCTACAAGTCCTTCTGGAATCTCCATAGCAAGTCCTGTATGTATGAACTGAGTTTCACCGGGATTGATAGTGATGCTTTCATCTGTACAAGCGTAGAGGTCTGCGCCTGCGGCAAATTCTGTGCCATAAGCTGGAATAGTGGCAGCAGGGTTTAATTTCTTGATTTTGACGTTAGTCTGCATAATATTCATTTTTTTAAATCTCCTTAGTTAATTTTAAATAAGTTAGATGCTGTCCAGGTCGAATAGCACAACATCGCCAGATGCAAGCGAAGTTGGCACATCAATTGTGCGCTGGTTGGATGAGCCTTTGAATTTCAGCATCATATCCTTCTGGTCAATCATAAATGGACCGTCTACAAGGACATCTATGTAGTCAAGAATTTCTCTTGTGTGAGGAAGATTCTTACACATATTATTAAGAATATCTTTGTCGTAAAGATATCCGGTAAAACACCAGATGGACTTGGAAGGGTATTCTGTCTTGATTTTCCGAAGGAGGTTAAGAACCTCTGGCTGGTTTTCTGGCTCAAATGGTTCACCGCCAAGCAGTGTGAAGCCCGTGATATAGCCGGGCTTAAGCGAGTCTAATATCTCATTGACTGTATCTTCTGTGAATGGCCTGCCGTAGTTAAAGTCCCATGCAATTTCGTTAAAACAGCCTTTGCATCTGTGCGTGCAGCCACTTACAAAAAGAGAAGTCCGTACACCTGGGCCGTTGGCAATATCACAGAATTTTATCTCTGCATAATTCAAATTAATTCACTCCATTTCATAGAATAATCCAGATGATTGTCTGAATAACACAGATGTTAGTATATCAGATTTTGGGTGTAAGTCCTATATTAATTTATAAAAGAATGCTATTTTTCTGTAAAAATGTATAGAAGATATTTTATTTTAGTGGAGACTAACCTGGTCGTATGTTAACATATTAACAACGAATTTTAAAGGAGATGTGATTATGGCAGAGATGATTGATATTATGTTTGATAAGCTTTACAGATATGACAGGATAGCTGAACCTTGCGGAGTGTGTATCCCGGTTGGCAAGGGAAAGCTTTACAATACAGATAAAGTGTCAATATATCAGGATGGTGTGAAGATGCTTTCCCAGACTAAGGTTACATCAAGATATCCAGATGGTTCAGTAAGATATATGTATGTAAGATTTCAGGCAGACCTTCCGGGTAATAAGGGAACAGCACTTAAACTGGCATTTGAGGACTCAGGCAGTGCAGAAGAGAATAAAGACTGCATGAAGATTAAAGTGACAGATAACAGTGATGGATATACAGTTGACACAGGCGTGCTTAAATTCAGCGTAAAAGATGATTCAGATGGAATATTTGAGAGCGTGCAGGATGGATATAAAGATTATACTAAAGATAATTTTGCAGGACCTTTCCTTAAAGATGGCAATGGAATTAAATACGATGTTAAAATCGGTAAATGGTACGTTGCAGAGCAGGGTGATGTGTGCACTATTCTTACAGCCGATGGAAGTAATGTATCATCAGGCAGTGACAATACATATAAGTTCCAGATAAGGCTTACTGCATATGCTGGAAAGCCATGGGTTGAGGTTTCATACAGATTATTTAACACAAGCTCAGATTCACTTCATGTTGCATCATTGTGCTTCTATGCCAAGGCAGATAAAGAAGCTGTGATAGATGACAGATTATCAGATATGCAGTATGAGTCAGAGCCTGATTCAACAGGCTGTGGCGACAAGCTTACAGACAATTCCAATACAACAGGGCCTGTATATTTTACAAGAGGCATAACAGAGCTTCCAATGTTTGATGAAAGAATTGACGTGTCAGGCGTGAGGACGATAGCGTCAATCTCTAATTATAAGACAGATTTCTTTATAGGAAGAGATGGCTGTGAGGTTAACAGGGTAATTGATGACAAGCATCTGATTAATGAAGCTAATGAGCATTTCGGTGAAGTGTTCTATGGAACATTTATGGCAGACAGAACTGATAAGGACGGCGGTGTGTGTATTACTGTCTATCAGGCGCAGCAGAATTATCCTAAGGCAGTCAAGGCAGATAAGAATGGTATAGTTATCATGCTTGTGCCAGAGGGAGTTAACAAGGTTGTTATGCATTCAGGAATGGCAAGAGAGCAGAAGTTTTTAATGCATTTTCATGCTCCATCAGAATCAATACTTGAACTTGATAACAGAAGCCTTATATACCAGATGCCGGATAAGCCATATATCAGCCCGGCAGTATTCAAAGAAGCAGGGGTTATGATAGATGTATTCCCAGAGATTCTGGATGACGATGTGGAGATTGCACTTATTGCTCAGGGCGATTCACATTCAAGGTGCTATGGAATGATGAACTGGGGCGATACAATAGATGCCAATTATACCCGTCAGGGAAGGGGCAATGGCAGGGCTGTATGGAGCAACAACGAATATGATTACCCACATTCATGTGCCTTACAGTATGCAAGAACTGGAATAAGAAGATTCCATGATTATCTTGTGACAGCTGCATCACACTGGATGGATGTGGACGTGTGCCACTACAGCGATAATCCTTTAAGAATAGGCGGACAGTGGGAGCATACAGCGGGGCACTGCGACAACGGACTTATGGTATGCTCACATGAGTGGGTTGAAGGACTTATAGATTATTATCACTTTACAGGTGATGAGAGGGGGCTTGAGACGGCACTTGGCATAGCTGATAACGTGTCAAGGCTTCTTGATACTCCTATGTATGCAAAGCCGGGCGAGGCAAATGCAAGAGAGACAGGATGGGCGTTGAGAACACTCACTGCAATGTATGTTGAGACTGGTGATGAGAGATGGCTTGCCAAATGTGAGTGGATAATCAACAGCTTTAAAGCATGGACAGATGAATACGGCGAATGGCTTGCACCTTATACCGATAACACAACTGTAAGAGTAGGATTTATGATTTCAGTAGCAGTCGGTTCAGTAATGCGCTATTACAGGGCATTCCCAAGAGAAGATATCAAGGAAATGCTTCTTAAGGCAATTGACGACTTAATCGAGAACTGTCTTCTTGATGTGGGACTGTTCTATTATAAAGAGCTTCCTAGCCTTGCAAGACTTGGCAATAATACACTGCTTCTTGAATCGCTTGCAATAGGATATGAGCTTACAGGTGATGTTAAGTACTTAAAGCCGGGTATCAAGACATTTAAAAAGGCAGTTGCAAACATGGCTAAGACAGCACTTGGAGCCAAGAAAATTGTTGAGGATGCAGTTGTTGTTGATGGTGATGGAACTAAGGGCTTTGCACAGGGACTGATTCCTGTTATTACATATTACAAAGCTATATCTGATACAGGACTGTGGAAACCACAGGCATAGAAAATTTATAACTGGATGATTAATATAATACGCCTTATAGCATAACTCTGCTATAAGGCGTATTTGATATTGCAGTATAAGCTGTCCATAGTTTTAAACTATGGATAACCTATATTTTTATCTATTGTACAGAAAATATAGCTCAATTTATAATGAAGAACAGCTCTGCGGCAGCTTAATTGACGTAATATTCTAAAGGTAGTACAATATAATATATTTATGAAAATTCGTACTAACAGGAGGATTATCACATGCGTTTAGGTATCAGAGCACATGACGTGGCATATGCGCCACTTGAACAGTTAATTCCTAATATTCACAATCAGGGATTTAAATGTATGCATATAGCATTAAGCAAATCAATCAAGGAGTTCAAGCCAGATATATGTACAATGACTCCGGGACTTGCTATGTATATGAAGGAACTTTGTCAGGAGAATAAGGTAGATGTTGCTGTACTTGGCTGTTATCTTAACCTTTGCAATCCTAATCCAGAGAAGCATGCGCAGATAGTTGAGAAGTACAAGGCTCATATCAGATTTGCAAGCATACTTGGATGCGGCGTTGTGGGAACAGAGACAGGTGCTGTCAATGAAGAGTACAAGTATGAGCCAGCTAACCATACAGAAGAGGCTTTAGAGGAATTCATTAAGAATTTAAGACCAATCGTTAAATATGCTGAGCAGTTCGGTGTTATAGTGGCAATCGAGCCAGTATGGAAGCATATCGTGTATACAGTTGAGAGAGCAAGAAAGGTTCTTGATGCAATTGACTCACCTAACCTTCAGATAATATTTGACCCGGTTAACCTTTTATGTGTAGATAATCTTTCACAGCAGGATGAGATTATAGAGAAGGCATTTGAACTTTTAAGAGACGAGATTGCTATTGTACACTGCAAGGATTATGTTGTTGAGGGTGATGAGCTTAAATCAATAGCAGCAGGTACAGGCGGACTTAATTATCCACTTCTTTTAAAGAAGATTAAGGAGTATAAGCCATATGTACATGTTACTCTTGAGAATACTGTTCCAGAGAATGCAATAGCAACAAGAGAATTTATGGAAAGAACATACGCACAGGTGTAAGGATATGTGGGTTTTAATATTATTATATCTGTTTGTAGCCAATGTTGTAACATTTGTGATATTCGGCATTGATAAGCACAAGGCAATTAAGCATGAGTGGAGAATACCGGAAGGTTCACTTATGGGATTTGCAGCGTTAGGTGGAGCACTTGGGGCACTGCTTGGAATGAAGTTTTACAGACATAAGACCAGGCATGCAAAGTTTACAGTTGGTGTTCCGCTGATACTTGTTACACATATATTTTTACTTATAATGCTATACATGTACATTCCGTATTAGACAGAAGGCTGGAGATATTGATGAGTGGGAATAATTATAAGTTTTTCTGTAATCATGACTGCGAGTATTACCCATGTCATAAGATGCCGGATGGCGAGGAATTAAACTGCCTGTTCTGCTATTGTCCGCTGTATGCACTTGGCAAAGAGTGTGGCGGCAATTACCGTATAACAGCCAAGGGGATAAAGGACTGCACCAATTGTACAGTCTGCCATGGCAAAGATGGGTATGAGCACGTCAGGAGTAAGATTGGCGGTATTATCAGCAGAGTTTCTGATAATCTGTCTGAATAACGACAATGATAAAAGGGGAAAGATAATGATTAAGAAAAACATTTTCAAGAAAATTGCAGCCTGTGTAATGATAGCAGTTATGGCTGTGTCTGTAGCAGCATGTGGCAGCACTAATGCCGACAGCAATAACAAGGCAGCCAATGAGGCATCACAGTACTCAGGCAAGCTTGAGCTTGACCACAGCGTTGAATTCAAGTATGCAAAAAATATATCTATAGATGTATACAAGGGCGGATATAAGATGATTAAGATTACACAGAACAATCCGTTCCTTGTAGTTCCAGAGGGAATGGCAGTTCCAACTGATATTGGCAGTGATGTATGTGTATTACAGCAGCCAATTGACAATATTATAGTATCATCAACACCAACAATGTCATTACTTAATTCATTAGATTGTCTTGATAAGGTATCTCTTACAACAACAGACAAGAGTGGATGGTATATTGACAGTGTTAAGAACAAGCTTGAATCAGGTGACATTAAGTATATTGGTTCTTATCAGGAGCCAGATTACGAGATGATTGCTGCTTCAGGTTCTACATTTGGTGTATTCTCAACTATGTTAAAGGATGAAGTTGCAGACAAGCTCAAGCAGCTTAATGTCAATTACATTCTTGACCAGTCAAGTGCAGAGGATCATCCATTAGCAAGAGTTGAATGGATTAAGGTGTACGGAGCTTTATTTAACAAGGAAGCTGAGGCTGATAAGCACTTTGCAGAGCAGGAGAAGCTTGTAACAGATATACAGAATAATTCTAAGACAACAGATAAGACTGTAGCAGTATTCTATATAACATCCAAGGGCGACCTTTATACACGTAACAGTGATGATTACATGACTAAGATGGTAACACTTGCCGGTGGTAAGTATGTCCTTGATGGCAAGGTTGGTGTAGGCAAGACTGGTACAACTAAGATGGAGGCAGAGGCTTTCTATTCATCAGCTAAGGATGCAGATATTATTATCTATATCTGGAGCATGGGCGGCAAGCCAGCTACAATAGCAGACCTTGTTGCAAAGAGTGAAGTACTTGGTGATATGAAGGCTGTTAAGGATGGCAGCGTATGGTGTACTACAGCAGATTTCTTCCAGACATCAAGCACAATTGGTAATATAATCAGCGATATCAGCAAGGTTGTAACATCAACAGATTCTAATACAGATAAGTACACATATCTGTTCAAGTTAAAATAAAATGAGTAAGACAGGATTGTTATCAAATAAAAATAACGGACTCAGGTATCTGCTTGTATTAATATTCCTGATTTTTATGTTTGTGCTGGCTGTTATTGCTAATATCAATACAGGAAGCGTGCATATTAACGTAAAAGAAATTTTTGACATTATCGTGTTAAAGAAGCAGACGGATATATCGAGTTATAATATAATATGGAAGATAAGACTTCCAAGAATGATGACAGCAGCGGTGCTTGGCGGGGCTTTAGCCCTGTCAGGCTTTCTTTTGCAGACTTTTTTCCGCAATCCGATAGCTGGTCCATATGTGTTAGGAATCTCGGCGGGAGCTAAAATGCTTCTTGCGGCATTTACAATTGTGTTTGCACAGTTCTTTTCTTCTATGCCGGTAGGTCTTACAGTTATTGTAACATTTGCAGGTTCAATGATATCAATGCTGTTCGTGCTGTTGTTTGCGGGATATGTGCATAATATGTCTGTACTTCTCGTTATAGGAATAATGGTAAGTAATATATGCAGTGCAATTACAGATTTTATGATTAACTTTGCCAATGAGGCGCAGATTGTCAATCTGACACACTGGTCACTGGGAAGCTTTTCAGGAGCCAGATGGTCTGATGTCAAGGTTGCATCTGTGATTGTATTTACAACATTTATAATGACGATATTTGTAAGCAAGCCAATGTCTGCATATCAGCTTGGAGAGGGATATGCAAGAAGCATGGGCGTTAATATCAAGCTGTTCCGTATAGTGCTTATTATTCTTTCAAGCATGCTGTCAGCGTGTGTCACAGCTTTTGCCGGACCTATAGCATTTGTGGGAATAGCGGTGCCACATATAACCAAGCTTATGTTAAAGACATCTAAACCGATTATCATGATACCGACTGTTTTCCTGACAGGTGGAGTGTTCTGTATGCTCTGTGACCTGTGTGCAAGGACAATTCTTTCTCCTACAGAATTATCACTTGGAACAGTGACATCAATCGTTGGTGCGCCAGTTGTCATAGCACTTATGCTTAAACAGAGAAAGGGGCAGCAGTGATGGGGAAAACGTATATAAGTACAGATAATCTGTGTGTCGGTTACAGTGGCAGGACAGTTGTTGACAATGTCAATATAGATGTAAAAAGGGGCGAGATATTAGCCCTTATCGGGCCTAATGGCGCAGGAAAATCTACTATTCTAAAGACACTTACAAGACAGTTATCCAAAATAAGCGGTGTCGTAATGCTTGATGATACTGAGCTTAATAAAATCAGCGTAAGAGACCTTGCAACCAGAATGTCAGTTGTGCTGACAGAAAGAATAGAGCCAGAGCTTCTTACATGTAAAGATGTTGTTGCTATGGGACGTTATCCTTATACTGATGGCTTTGGAAGGCTGACAGATGAGGACGAAAGAATTGTGCGTGAATCACTTGAGAGTGTCAACGGACTTGAACTTGCTGATAAAAGTTTTGATGCCATAAGTGATGGACAACGCCAGAGAATCATGCTTGCGAGGGCATTGTGCCAGCAGCCGGATATAATGATACTTGATGAGCCGACATCGTATCTTGATATACGATATAAAGTTGAACTTCTTAATATATTAAGAGACATGGCAAACCGTGGTATTACAATAATTCTTTCTCTGCATGAGATTGACCTTGCGTATAAGCTTGCTGACAGAATTCTATGTGTCAATGGCAAAGAGATGCTTATGCTTGGAACGCCGGAAGAGATCTTTAGTGGCAATACAATAGAGAAGCTGTTTGGACTTGAAGAAGGTGTATATGAGAACAGGTTTGGAAGCGTTGAATTGAAAAAATCGGACAATACTCCGGACGTCCTTGTTATAGGCGGCAGCGGCAGTGGAATAGAAGTTTACCGCAGATTACAGAAGAAGGGCAGGGCATTTTATGCAGGGCTGCTTTATGAAAATGACTGTGATATTCCGGTAGCAAAGGCACTTGCCACAGATGTTGTGGCTGAGAAGGCATTTATGCCAGTATCAGATGAGAACAAGAATAGAATGTATAAGCTGCTTGAGAGTGTGGATTATGTAATTGACTGTGGATGCGGGCATGGCGAATATGATAAGATTAACAGTGAAATTATCCGGCTTGCAGAGAGTAAAGGCAAATTAACAGACATAAGCAGCTTATGATAGTAATGGCGAATTATAGAAATCTGAATAATATATAGGAGCAGATGACATGATAAAGAATAAACTTCCAAGAATCCTTATATCGGCGGCTTCGAGTGGAAGCGGCAAGACAACATTTACATGTGCGCTGCTCTATTACCTTAAAAGACATGGATTTAATATTAATGCATTCAAATGCGGACCAGATTACATTGACCCGATGTTTCACCGGGTTATATCAGGTGTGGAATGTATTAATATTGATCCATTTTTTTTAAATGCAGACAGTGATGCGGCATGCAGTCTGATTTCACGATATTCTGCCGGCAGTGATATAGCGGTTATAGAAGGCGTTATGGGATTGTATGATGGTAAAAATGCACAGTGTGACTACAGCACATACTCAGTTGCCAGAATGACTAAAAGCCCGGTTGTTGTGGTTGTCAATGCCAAGGGCACTTCGCTTACAGCTCTTGCAATGGCAGAGGGAATAGCGGGATTTGGTGATGAAAGCATTGTCAAAGGCATTATATTTAACAACATGGGCGATGTTGTATACAATCAGGTTTTGGATGAGTATAATGAAAAATATACTAATAATGGCAGAAAGTGTGATTTTGAAATAATCGGACATATACGAACCATGCCCAAAGAGCTTATGATGGAAAGCAGACATCTTGGACTTATAACACCAGACAATACAGATGGTATTAAAGACAGGATTGCCAGAATGTATGAGCATATGAAGGATTCAATAGACTGGGCGAAGCTGGTGCGTATCGCAGAGTCAGCACAAGAATATGAGGACACAGTAAGCCTGCCTGGGAATAAAACACACAATGCAGAAAATAATGCAGCGGCTGGAAGTGACAAGCCGGTTATCGCTGTTGCCAAGGATGATGCATTTAATTTTTATTATAAGGAGAATCTGCGTGCGCTTGAGAGGGCAGGAGCGGTTATTGAATATTTCAGCCCGCTTGCAGATGAAGCAGTTCCAAAGAGAGCCAGTGGATTATATATTGGCGGTGGATATCCTGAAAGTTACACTGAAAAATTAAGCCGGAATGAGAATACTAAGGAATCAATCAGAAATGCTGTGGCTTTACATATGCCAGTGGTTGCTGAGTGTGGCGGATTTATGTATCTTACAGATTCTATTGATGGAGCTGGTATGTGTGGTATTATTAAAGCAGACAGCACATACATAGGGCATCTTGTAAGATTCGGATATACAACACTCACGGCAAAGAGTGATAATGTTATTATGAAGGCAGGACAGAGCGTGAGGGCACATGAGTTCCATTATTATGACACTACTGATAATGGGGCAGATTATGTGGCTGTCAATCTTAAAGGCATATCTTATGACTGTGTGACAGCTAATGAGTGGATGTATGCAGGGTTCCCACACATATACTTTCCATCATGTGAAGGTCTGGCAGAAAGATTTATAGATAAGTGCAGGAATTATTGCTGCGAAAAGATATGCAAACAGGAGCTATTCCTGTAGAAATATAAATGAATGTAGGAAATGTAATGTAGGAAATGTAATGGATAAGATAACTTCTATAGAACAGGTAATTGCTGGGATTAAGCCGGCTTCGGATAAGCTGAAGGCTGATACGAGAAAAAGAATAGATAATATTGCAAAGCCTCTTAATTCCCTTGGAATGTTAGAGGATGTTCTTGTGAGATTAGGTGGGGCTGGCATACTTAAAAAAGCATATAATCCGTGTGTTGTCGTCATGTGTGCAGATAATGGAGTTGTCGCGGAGGGCGTGTCGCAGACAGGCAGTGATGTGACAGCCAAGGTTGCGGCTAACATGACAAGAAATATGTCAAGCGTATGCCTTATGGCTTCATCAATAAGCGTGCCGGTATATCCATATGATATAGGCATGATTACAGACGTTGATGGAGTGACATCAATTAAGACAATGTATGGGACAAAAGATTTCTATAATGAACCTGCCATGTCAAGAAATGCGGCAGAGCAGGCTGTTATATCAGGAATCAATACTGCAATTGATATGTATAACCAGGGGTTTGACATGATTGCAACAGGGGAGATGGGAATAGGCAATACAACTACTTCATCGGCTGTTGCATCAGTTCTTACAGGTCAGGGTGTGACTGTTATGACTGGACGAGGAGCTGGATTATCAGATGATGCACTTGCAAGAAAGATAGAAGTCATAAGACATGGAATCGATACATTAAAACCTGATAAATCAGATGTGACAGATGTTATATCCAAGGTCGGAGGGCTTGATATAGCGGGTATGGCTGGACTTTTCTTAGGCGGTGCATACTGTGGCATGCCAGTTATTATTGATGGCTTTATATCCGGTGTTGCAGCACTTGCTGCGGCAAAATTATCGCCAGCATGCGTGGATTACATGATTGCTTCGCATATGTCAAAAGAACCAGGCTCTGTAAAAGTATTTGATGAGCTGCGACTCAGCCCCCTTATGTCAATGGGAATGGCTCTTGGAGAGGGAACAGGTGCAGTTACTGTAATACCTCTTATCAATATGGCAGTATCAGTGTATTATGGAATGCCTACATTTGATAAGCTTGATATGGAGGCATATAAGGATTATGATAGAGAAGATTAACCGCTTAGTGCTTGTTATAGGTGGCAGTGGAAGCGGTAAGAGTGAGTTCGCAGAGCATATGGCACTAAAGCTGCATGACTGTAACAGGGGGCATCTGTACTATGTGGCAACCATGGTAAGCCATGATAAAGAATCTGACGAAAGAATATACCGTCATTTAAGAAGAAGAGATAACACAGCGTTTGAGACAATTGAAAGACCAACAGGAATCGACAGTATCGCTGTGCAGGATAAAGATGTCATACTGCTTGAGTGCATGTCTAATCTTCTTGCAAATGAGATGTTTAAAGGCGATATAATAGATAATGAGTGTGTCACAAGAATTTTAGATGATGTATACAAGCTTCATAATCAGTGCGATATGGTAATTGTATCCAATGAGGTAAGTCTTGATGGCTGCGAATATGATGATATAACAAAACAATATATCGCAGATATATCATATATTAACAGAAAGATTGCAGATGTGGCGGACACAGTTGTTGAGGTAGTGGCAGGTATTCCTGTATATATTAAGGGCAGTGGAGAGAATTAATGGGTGTAATAAAGGCTTTAATAGCGGCATTTTCAACATTTTCAAGAATCCCGGTTCCAAGTGTAAGACTTGATGAAAAGGATTTCCGTTATACATTGTGTGCTTTTCCAGCGATAGGACTTGTGATAGCTCTGCTTGAAATGATTATCTTTAAGATATGTGGCATGGCAGGACTTGGAGATATATTAAGAGTGTGCATAATTTGTGCGGTTCCGGTGATTGTTACCGGAGGTATTCATCTTGATGGTTACTGCGATACATGTGATGCCAAATCTTCATACCAGCCGGCAGATAAGAAGCTTGAGATATTAAAAGACCCTCATATCGGTGCATTTGGAGTGATACGTCTGATAGTACTGATACTGTTCTATGTGGCAGCAGTTTCAGAGATTAAGAATGTATGGCTGTTTGGTCTGACATTTGTTGTGTCAAGGGCATTTACGGCTATATCGGTTGTAAGCCTTAAATCAGCTAAGAAGACGGGAATGGGCGCATCGGAGAAGGATAATTCCAATAAAAAAGGAGTTACCATATCGTCTGTGGTATGGATTCTGGTCTGCCTGCTGGCAGGATATATTATATCTGGTGGTGCAGGTCTTATTACCAGTGCATGTATGATTGTGGCATGTGCGGTAACATATATACTTTATGTGCGCAGCGTATACAAGCAGTTCGGAGGCTTTACAGGAGATACCTCTGGCTGGTTTTTATGTGTTATGGAAAATGTAATGGCGTATGTGTGTGTAGTATGCCAATTGTTTATTAATATATGATGTGATGGTAAAAAGCTGCTGGTGACAGTGCTGTAAAGCTTTGACTGCCAGCATCAAAAATGTTGTGAGGTCATGTTATGATACTTGTGATAGGTGGTTACAGGCAGGGGAAATTAGATTATGCCAAAGATAATCTTGGTGTGACAGATGTCAATGACGGATGCTTTGGCGAGGCAGACTGCATATATAATCTTGCTTCGATGGTGGATGATGAAGCATTTGAGGCAGATCTTAGAAGCTATGTAGACAGCCATCCTAACTGCGTGATTATATGTGATGAGGTTGGCGGTGGAATTGTTCCATTGAAAGAACCGGACAGGGCACACCGCGAGAAGGTTGGAAGAACATGCTGTATGCTTGCAAAAGAGGCAGAGGCTGTATACAGAGTGTTCTGTGGAATAGGAGTTAAGATAAAGTGATTGTCAGTCTTATACGTCATGGAAAGACACAGGGAAATATAGAAAAACGCTATATAGGAAAGACGGATGAACCGCTTGCCGGCATTGGGATAGAGGAACTTAAAAATCATTCATATCCAGATTGTGATATTGTATATACATCACCGATGTTAAGGTGTACACAGACGGCGGAGATTATATATCCAGATAAGAAGAAAGTTATAATTGATGAATTTAGGGAATGTGATTTCGGAGTGTTTGAGGGACATAATTATAGTGAATTATCTGGCAATCCATTATATCAGCAGTGGATTGATTCGTATGGAACGATGGATTTCCCGGAAGGCGAGAGAATAGAGGATTTCAAGGAAAGAATATTCAATGCATTTAACGGACTTATAGCACGCACAGAAAAGAAAAATATCGCAATTGTTGCACATGGTGGTACTATAATGACTTTGCTCGAGCATTTTGAAGAAAAACACGACTATTATGCGTGGCAGGCAGGTAATGGCTGTGGATTTGTGTGCGAGTACAATGGTGGAATAATTAAGGTGACAGGGAAGATAGAGTGATATGGCACATTTTATTGGCTTATCGGTAATTGGAATGGTGGCAGGATATATTCTTGATATATTATTCGGCGACCCATATATTTCGTGGCATCCTGTAAGACTTATAGGAATGCTTATATCAAAGTATGAAAAAATCCTCTATAAAGGCAGTGATTCCAAGAAACTGAGGCGTATGGGAAGGCTACTTGTGTGTCTTGTGACAGCGACAGTTTTTATATGCGTTGAATTGATAAGAGGCATTTCATATGTAATACATCCAGTTCTTTTTGTTGTGGCAGAAGCGGTTCTTATATGGTTCGGGCTTGCACAGACTTCTTTGAAGAAAGAGAGCATGAAGGTATATGACGCATTTGCAGAAAATGACACTGAGAAGGCAAGGCATGCGGTATCAATGATTGTAGGGCGTGATACAGCAAAGCTTGATGAAGCAGGAATTATGAGGGCGGCAGTCGAGACTGTGGCAGAGAATACATCTGACGGTGTGACAGCACCTTTGTTTTATGCGGCATTTTTCGGGGCGGCAGGAGAGTATGTATACAAGGCGGTCAACACAATGGACTCGATGGTTGGCTACAAGAATGACAGATATATTGATTTTGGAAGATGTGCGGCAAAGCTTGATGATGTGTTTAATTATATACCTTCAAGAATATCGGCATTGCTTATGATTGCAGCTTCGTGTATTCTTGGAATGGATTATAATAATGCTTACAGGATATTTAAAAGGGACAGATTTAAACACGCAAGCCCTAATTCAGCCCAGACTGAGAGCGTGTGTGCAGGTGCGCTTGGACTTAAGCTGGCAGGGGATGCATGGTATGGCGGTGTCCTTTTTAAGAAAGATTATATCGGTGATGAGGTAAAAAAGATTGACTGCGAAGATATAAAACGCGCCTGTAAGCTTATGAACGTTACAGGAGCAGAATCATTCATATTGGCAGTGATTGCAAGATGCGTTATTATTGTATTGTTTATGTCAGCATGATAATTATTTTAAGGGGAGAAAATATATGCTATTAAGAGAAAGAAATGTACATGGTGGAAACTATAATGATAAAGGATATGTAGATATGTCCGTTAATATCAATCCATTTGGCACACCGGAAAAAGTTATGAACGCTATGCAGGAGGCATTAGGCGAGGTGGGGGCATACCCGGATACGCATTGTAATGAACTTGTGGCTAAACTTAGCAGGAAAGTTGCATTGCCACGCGAATGTATTATATGTGGCAATGGGGCTGCTGAGCTTATATATAATTATGCTGCAGCACTTGGTCCTGGTGCCGAGGCACTTATATATGCACCAGCATTTGCAGAATATGAGAGAGCATTGTTGGCTTATGGAGTGAATGTTAATTATCATATACTTGATGAAAGGCATGGATTTAAAATGCAGATGCGGGATATAGACGAGGCTGAGATTGCACATGCAGATGCGGTCTTTATCTGTATGCCGTCTAATCCGGCAGGACAGATTATAGAAAGAAGTGTGCTTGAAAGCCTGCTGTGCGCATGTGAGAGGAATCACACAAGATGTCTGCTTGATATGTGCTTTTATGAATTGACCACAGATTACAATGAATGTTTTCCTATATATCTTGTTAACCAGTACAGTACTATGTGCTTATTGTCAACATTTACCAAGACATATGCGATACCGGGAGTGAGAATTGGATATATACTGAGCCATGATACACAGATGATGCGGCTGATGAGCCAGAGGCAGCAGTGCTGGAATGTGTCAGTCATAGCACAGAGGGCTGGAATAGCATGTCTTGAATGCAGCAAAGATTATGCAAACGCTTCAAGAGCATATATTGATAAAGAAAGAGAATATATATATAACAATCTTTTAGAGCTTGTTGATAAAGTGTACAAGTCAGATGCCAACTATATACTGTTCTATGATAAATATATAACAAGTCAGATGCTTAATGAATATGGCATACAGATTAGAAACTGCTTTGATTATATGGGATTAGAAATGGGATATTACAGAGTATGTGTCGGAAAACATGATGACAATGTGAAATTCATCGAGGCACTTAAAGATATCAAAGAAAAGAGGCAGGAACATGGGGAAGAGAAAAGCGAGACCAATTATGATTCAGGGAACCATGTCTAATGCCGGGAAGAGTATTCTGTGTACTGCGCTTTGCAGGATATTTGCACAGGATGGCTACAGGGTTGCTCCGTTCAAGTCACAGAACATGGCTCTCAATTCATTTATAACAAAGGATGGATATGAGATGGGGCGTGCCCAGGCGGTTCAGGCGGAGGCAGCAGGAAAAGCTCCTGACGTATATATGAATCCGGTGCTTT
Organism: uncultured Eubacterium sp.; assembly: GCA_900547255.1. Lineage (GTDB taxonomy): Bacteria > Bacillota > Clostridia > Lachnospirales > Lachnospiraceae > Lachnospira. The sequence goes on from URGC01000001.1 coordinate 23,394, forward strand.
TAAAGCCAACTACTGATGTGGGCTCGCAGGTTATTGTCAATGGAAAGTCAATTGGCAACATGAAGGCTGTTGACTACTATGCGTATAAGAAAAAGCTTATACCTGACATATTAGAGGCTTATGACAGGCTTGCCGAAGATAACGATATAATAGTTATTGAGGGAGCAGGAAGTCCGGCTGAGATTAACTTAAAGCAGGATGATATAGTCAATATGGGGCTCGCAAAGCTTGTGGATGCGCCGGTGCTTCTTGTCGGTGATATAGACAGGGGCGGTGTGTTTGCACAGCTATATGGAACGGTAAAGCTGCTTGAAAAGAGCGAGGCTGACCATATAAAGGGGTATATAATCAACAAATTCCGTGGTGACGTGAGGCTTTTGCAGAGCGGGCTTGATGAGATGACAAGTCTTATAGATATTCCATGTGCCGGGGTTGTGCCTTATGCCTATGTCGATATAGATGACGAGGACAGCCAGAGTGAAAAGCTTGAGAATACAGGCGGTGCAGACTATAAGCCGCTTATTGATATAGCGGTTATTAAGCTTCCACGGATGAGCAATTACACAGACTTTAACACGCTGGCAAGATATGATGGCGTTAATGTGAGATATGTAAGTGATGCATCTAAGCTAAGAAATCCAGATGCGGTTATTATTCCGGGGACAAAGAGTACTGTCAGTGATATGAAGTGGCTCCGTGAGAATGGCATGGAATGTGCAGTGAAAAAGCTTATAGATAAAGGCGTTCCGGTTATCGGAATATGTGGAGGATTACAGATTCTTGGAAAGAATATTGTGGATAAATGTGGTGCTGAGAGTGACGGAAGTATCACAGGCATGGAAGTACTTGATATAGACACAGTATTTAATTCAGAAAAAAAGCAGTGCCAGACCGACACTGTAATAGAAGGACTTGACGGAATCTATGCCGGATTTAACGGAACCAAGGTGCATGGCTACGAGATGCACATGGGCATAAGCAGTAAAGATAAATACTTTATCCAGAAAGAAAATGTCCTTGCAACGTATATACATGGTTGCTTTGATGATGGACTTGATGATAAACTAATAGATATGCTTTTCAGACTGAAGAGATTGGACAGAGATAACGTCAATAAAAAATCTTTTTCTGAGTACAGACAGGAGCAGTACGATATACTTGCTAATGTTGTAAGAGACAGTCTGGATATGAATATGATTTATAAAGTGCTTGGACTATGAATATGACAGCACGGATTATGACCTGGAGGAAGTTATGAAGAAGAACATTTTAAGCAGAATGCTGGTACTGCTTATGGTAACAGCAGCTTTGTGTACAGCCTTTACAGGATGTGGCGCAAAGGACACGAATGAGGAAGACAGAACAACATTTACAGTTGGATTTGATGCGGAATTCCCACCATATGGCTACAAGGACACTGATGGCAACTATGTCGGATTTGACTTGGACCTTGCAGAGGAAGTGGCTAAGAGGAATGGCTGGACACTTGTCAAGCAGCCTATTGACTGGGATTCTAAAGATATGGAGCTTAATTCTGGCTCGATAGACTGTATATGGAATGGATTCACCCTTAATGGAAGAGAGAAGGACTATACATGGTCAACAGCCTATATTGATAACTCTCAGGTCGTTATCGTTAAGAATGATTCAGATATTAAGAAGCTCTCAGACCTTGCTGGCAAAAATGTTGTTGTGCAGTCTGATTCATCAGCACTTGCCGCATTTACAGGCGAGGATGCGACAGAGGATAATATCAGGCTGTGTGCTTCATTTAAGAGTCTTACACAGGTTGGCGATTATAACAGTGCTTTCATGAATCTCGAAGCTGGTTCGGTTGATGCTATATGTATGGATATAGGTGTGGCAAGCTACCAGATTAAGCAGAGAGGCGGCAAGTTTACAATTTTGCCTGAAAATGTGTCAAGCGAGCAGTATGGTATCGGCTTCAAGCTTGGCAACACAGCACTCCGTGACAAGGTTCAGGTTTCACTTAATGAGATGTTAAGTGATGGAACATTTGCTTCAATTGCGGATAAATGGGAATTATCAGACAGCGTATGCCTTGGCAAGGCAGGAACAGACAGTGCATATCTTCAGGATGCACAGGGTAAGGAAGGCAGCTCATTTGGAGCTAAATTTGTATACATAGTAGGACAGCTTGCCAAGGGCATGCTTTCAACAGTATCAATATTCCTCCTCACACTTATCTTTTCACTTCCATTAGGACTTCTTGTGTGCTTCGTAAGAATGTCAAAGCTGGCTGTGCCAAGATGGATTGCCAAGATATACATATCAATCATGAGAGGTACACCTCTTATGTTACAGCTTCTTGTTGTGTTCTTCGGCCCATACTTCTTATTTGGCGTGAAGGTTTCATCACAGTATAGATTTACTGCTGTAATAATTGGTTTTGCACTTAATTATGCAGCGTACTTTGCAGAGATATACCGTTCAGGAATTGAGAGTATTCCTGCCGGACAGTATGAGGCTGCGGATGTTTTAGGATACACTAAGACACAGACATTTGTAAGAATAATATTCCCTCAGATGGTTAAGCACGTGCTTCCACCTGTAACTAACGAGGTTATAACACTTGTAAAGGATACATCTCTTGCGTTTGCGCTTGCTTATACTGAGATGTTCACCCTTGCAAAACAGCTTGTTGCGGCAGAGGCGAGCATGATGCCATTGTTTATAGCGGGTCTGTTCTATTATATCTTTAATTTCGTTGTTGCTTTGATTATGGAACGTATTGAAAAGAAGATGCAGTATTACAGATAGGAGGCATATGAGAGATGAAATTACTTGAAATAAATAATCTTGGAAAGAGCTTTGGAGAAAATGAGGTCTTAAAGGATATAACAATGAGTGTTGATAAGGGCGAGGTTGTAGCTATCATAGGTCCATCTGGCTCTGGTAAATCAACACTTCTTAGATGTGCCACACTCCTTGAGACTATGGACAAGGGAAGCCTTAAGATCGGTGGAAGGCTTGTTGCAACTGATACTAATGGCAAGTCAGAATATGTATCGAAGAATGAGTTAAGACAGATAAAGAGCCTTTTCGGGCTTGTATTCCAGCAGTTTAACTTATTCCCACATTACACAGTTCTTAAAAATGTTATGGATGCGCCGGTTGTTGTTGAAAAGAGGAACAAAGCGGATGTTGAGAAGGAAGCAAGGGAGCTTCTTTTAAAGGTAGGTCTCGAGGGCAAGGAGAACAGTTACCCATGCCATCTTTCAGGTGGACAGCAGCAGAGAGTTGCCATAGCAAGGGCACTTGCCATGAATCCTGAGATACTTTTCTTCGATGAGCCTACATCAGCACTTGACCCTGAGATAACAGCGGGTATTCTTAAAGTTTTAAAGCAGCTCGCTGCTGAGAAGATGACAATGGTTATAGTTACACATGAGATTGACTTTGCAAGAAAGGTTGCTGACAGGGTTATCTTCATGGATGGAGGGGTTATTGTGGAGCAGGGTGCGCCGAAGGATGTGCTGGATAATCCGTCCAATGAAAGAACAAAGGCATTCCTGCAAAAACTTGATTTGTAATAAAGGGAAAAATCTCCTGCATGCTGGCACCGGCTATAGGCTGTGGCGGTCTGACCGTCCCACAGTCTGACAGCGGTATGCGCATATATAATTAATTCAGGTCCTTTGTGTCTAGCTACTCTAAGGCTGGCACGACAAAGCTTATTAAATCCGCCTCGCTAAAAACGCACTTCGTTTGGACGTTTAGCAGGCGGATTAGCTTTTGTCTAGCACCAGCCTAAGAGTAGCACGACAGTCGTCAGGAATTAATTATATATACGCATACCGCTGTCAGGCTGTGGAAGTTTTACTTGTATTTTTGGTGGGAAGTCTTTATAATCTAGGTATGTATACTTTGACGCGGAGGATGGCGTATGGCAGAAAAAATAGTACTTGAACAGGATTCGAATATTAAGACCAAGGCTGTGGAAAGACCCGTGGATACACCTGCGGATTTTACAAGCCCTGAGGAATTGTATCAGGATCTGATTGCTGAGATTAAGAAATATCATCCATCAACAGATTTGTCAGATATAGAAAAGGCGTATAAGACAGCGTACAATGCTCATCAGGGACAGAAGAGAAAGTCTGGTGAGCCATATATCATTCATCCGTTGTGTGTTGCTATTATACTTGCTGAGTTGGAGCTTGATAAGGAGACAATCATAGCAGGCCTTTTACATGATGTTGTAGAAGATACTGTTATGACAAGCGAGGATGTCGCAAGGGAATTTGGCGATGAGGTTGCACTGCTTGTAGATGGTGTTACTAAACTGACACAGTTAAACTACCAGCATGATAAGATTGAGGTTCAGGCTGAGAACTTAAGAAAGATGTTCCTTGCCATGGCAAAGGATATCAGGGTTATCATGATTAAGCTTGCCGACAGACTTCATAATATGAGAACAATGCAGTACCAGTCTCCAGCCAAGCAGATAGAGAAATCAAGAGAGACTATGGAGATATATGCTCCAATTGCCAACAGGTTAGGTATATCTAAGATTAAGGTTGAACTTGATGATTTGTCGATGAAGTATCTCATGCCTGATGTATACAATGATCTTGTTGAGCAGGTTAACATCAACAGACCGGGCAGAGAAGCATTTATTAAGAGCATAATCAAAGAAGTAGGAATGCACATCAGCAATGCCGGAATTGAGGCAGAGATTGATGGCCGCGTTAAGCATTTCTTTTCAATATACAGAAAGATGGTCAACCAGAATAAGACACTTGACCAGATATATGATATATTCGCTGTGCGAATCAAGGTTGATACAGTTAAGGATTGTTATGCAGCACTCGGTGTAATCCATGAGATGTATAAGCCAATTCCGGGACGTTTCAAGGATTATATAGCTATGCCTAAGCCTAATATGTACCAGTCTCTTCACACAACACTGATTGCATCTAACGGACAGCCATTCGAGGTTCAGATAAGAACATACGAGATGCACAGAACTGCTGAATATGGTATCGCAGCACACTGGAAGTACAAGGAAGGCAATGGTGCCAATACTACAGCAAGTGAGGAGGCTAAGCTTAGCTGGTTAAGACAGATGCTTGAATGGCAGACAGAGATGTCTGATAACAAGGAATTCCTGTCATCAGTTAAGAGTGACCTTAATCTGTTCTCAGATAATATATATTGTTTCACACCATCAGGTGATGTCAAGAACCTTCCTGCCGGTTCATGCCCTGTCGATTTTGCTTACAGCATCCACAGTGCAGTCGGTAATAAGATGGTTGGAGCAAGAGTTAATGGCAAGCTTGTGCCTATAGATTACCAGTTAAAGAGTGGTGACCGTGTAGATATCATCACTTCACAGAATTCCAAGGGACCTAGCAGGGACTGGCTTAACATTGTCAAGAGTACCCAGGCAAGGAATAAGATTAACCAGTGGTTTAAGCAGGAACTCAAGGAAGACAATATTATCAAGGGTAAGGAACTCATCAACAATTACTGTAAGAGTAAGGGAATTAACTTATCTGATATCAACAAACCAGAATTTGTTGAGAAAGCTTTGAGAAAGTACGGCTTCAGAGACTGGGATTCAATGATGGCTTCAGTCGGACATGGCGGACTTAAAGAAGGTCAGGTAGTCAACAAGCTTAACGAGGAGTACGAGAAGAAGAAAAAGGCTGATATAACTGATAAGCAGGTTATGGAAGTTGTTACAAGCTTATCTAAGGAAGACCACAAGGGCAAGGAGGCTTTATCTAAGAATAAGGGTGGTATCGTTGTCAAGGGAATCCATGATGTAGCCGTCAGATTTTCAAAATGCTGTAATCCAGTTCCAGGTGATGAGATTGTCGGATTCGTAACAAGAGGCAGAGGTGTTACAATCCACAGAACAGATTGTATTAATGTGCTTAATTTCCCAGAGAGCGAGAGAGAACGTCTTATAGATGCAGAATGGGAAGGAATCGAAGCTGGCGGAACATACGGAGCGGAGATTAATATATTTGCAGTTAACAGAACAGGTCTTATTGTTGACCTTTCACGTATTCTTACTGAATCTAATATCGAGATTAAGATGATGAACAGCCGTGTTAACAAGAAGGGTGTTGCCACTATAACACTTGGCTTTGATATACATGGCAAAGAAGAACTTAACAAGATTACCGAGAAGTTAAGAAATGTCGAAGGCGTGACAGATATAGTAAGAGCTACGGGCTGATTGAGGAATATTTATGAATATTGAATTAAAATATGCAGTTATAGGAAGCATAGGAACTAACTGCTACATTTTAAAGAATACACAGACAAACGAGGGAGTAATGATAGACACTGCTGATAATTATGATGCAGCGGTGTCTTTCATTGACAGATGCAATTGTACGCTTAAAGCCATACTTTTAACGCATGGACACTACGACCACATGACAGTGGCAAGGGATATAGCGGATAAATATGGCGTTAAGATATATGCATGTGAATACGAGAAGCATACGCTTGAAAATCCAGACATCAATCTTTCGTCTCACATGGGACGCGGCGGAATAAGCATGAGTGCGGATTACTGGATAAAAGATGGCGAGGAGCTTGATATAGCTGGAATTAAGATTCTGGCAATACACACACCGGGTCATACAGAAGGTGGAATGTCATACTATGTTAAAGATTTATCAAGTCTGTTTTCGGGAGATACTTTATTTGCAGAATCAGTGGGAAGAACAGATTTTCCTACAGGAAGCATGAGTCAGATAGTATCTTCTGTGAAGGATAAGCTTTTCAAGCTTCCAGATGATACAATCGTATATCCGGGACATGGCGAGGGAACTTCCATAGCGCATGAGAAGGCGTATAATCCGTTTTGTCAGTAGATATAGAGGATAATATGATATATATAGATATTGATAATCAGGCATATTATGATGATGCTGTTGTTCTGGTAAGGTCATTCTATCCAAGAACAGAAGTTGCCATGTTAAAGGCAGATTCTGCTGTTACAGAGGATGACTGCGTTATCGTGATGCCTCACATTGATGATTCTTCAATGACTAAGAAGGATGCACACAATGAGTTTAAAAAATCATTGTATGATAAGCTGTCACAGGATACTGGTAAAACGCTTCCATGGGGATTCCTTACAGGCGTAAGGCCAAGTAAGATTGCCTATACAATGCTTGAAGAGGGCAGAAGTGACAGTGAGATTCTTGATGAGTTTACTAAGGCACATTATGCCTCAGAAGAGAAAGCTGCGTTAGCACTTAAAGTTGCAAAGACTGAGAAGGATATATTGGAAAAGCTTGATTATAAGAACGGCTACAGCCTTTATATAGGTATACCATTCTGTCCTACAACATGTCTTTACTGCTCATTTACTTCATATTCTGTAGCGGCATACAAGGCAAAGGTTGACACATATCTTGATGCTCTTATCAAAGAGATGAGTTATGTATCAGAGTGTTTCAAGGGCTGCAGGCTTGACACAGTATATTTTGGCGGCGGTACACCTACAACATTGGAGCCATACCAGCTTGACAGGCTTTTAGGTGCGCTTGATGAGCTGTTTGATATGGAGCATGTGGCTGAATTTACAGTTGAGGCTGGACGTCCGGACAGCATAACGAAAGAGAAGCTTGAAGTGTTAAAGGCACATGGCGTACAGAGAATTTCCATCAATCCACAGACTATGAATGATGAAACTCTTAAGATAATCGGAAGAAGACACAGTGTTGCACAGGTTAAAGAAGCATTTAAGCTTGCAAGAGAAACAGGCTTTGATAATATCAATATGGACATAATATTAGGACTTCCGGGAGAGGATACAGATGAGGTTAAGAATACACTTGACCAGATAAAGAAACTCTCACCAGAGAGCCTTACAGTCCATTCGCTCGCGATTAAGCGTGCGGCGGCACTTAATGTATGGAGAGACAAGTATAAGGATATGTCGCTCCTTAACAGTGATGAGATCATGTCACTTACACAGCAGTGCAGTAAAGATTTAGATATGGAGCCATATTATATGTATAGACAGAAGAATATGGCTGGTAATTTTGAAAATGTTGGATATTCACATAAGAGTAAGGAGTGTATCTATAATATTCTCATAATGGAGGAGAAACAGACCATCGTGGCGTGCGGAGCGGGAGCTTCGACCAAGGTTGTGTTTGATAATGATGACGGAAGTGTCCGCATTGAGAGAGTTGAGAATGTTAAAGATGTAACTAATTACTGCGAAAGAATTGACGAGATGATACAGCGCAAGAAGGATTTTTTTGATAATTGTGGGAAATGTTATGGAAGAGATTGCAGATAATTATCTTACACATATAGATAATGATTTTAAAAACTGTATTTCGCATGGAATTCTTGTGGCTAACCTTTCGTACGAGCTTGCATTAAGGCTTGGCTTGTCAAAGGAGGAGGCATACAGAATCAAATGTGCAGGAATGGTTCATGATATCGGCAAGCTTAAACTTACAGAGTATCTGTATGGACGTAATTCAAGGGCTCTGTCAATCACTGAGATTAAGTATATGAGGACACATTCTAAGATTGGATATGACTGCATAGAGAAGATGGGATTCCCTGAGGACATCGCACAGATGGTGTTAAGGCATCATGAATGTATGGACGGAAGCGGATACCCGGATAATCTTAAAGGTGATGAGATACCATATGGCGCAAGGATAATAAGGGTTGTAGATGCATTTGCAGCACTTATATCAGACAGACCATACAGAAAAGCATTTGATTATGAAACGGCGATGCTTATAATGATAGATGAGATTAACACATTTGATATGTGGGTATTTTTACAGTTCCAGAGGTTTATACACGAACCTGAGGCTGTTCAAATTATTAAAAACAGTGAGATTAATCTTGATGATTTGAATATCCGTGGTATACTTGAGGTTAACGGATAAAGAGACTTTATTTAGGAGGAACAATTAAAATGGCTGAAGCAATGGTAGGCTTAAAAAGAACTCACAGATGTACAGAGGTTACAACAGCAGATGTTGGACAGACAGTAACAGTTATGGGATGGGTTCAGACAAGACGTAATCTTGGAGCACTTATATTTGTTGATTTAAGAGATAGAAGTGGATTACTTCAGATAGTATTTGATGAGAATGTAATCGGTAAAGAAGGATTTGATAAGGCATACACACTCCGTAATGAGTATGTTATCGCTGTAGTTGGTAAGGTAATTAAGAGATCAGGAGCTGTTAATGCTAATTTAAAGACTGGTGAGATAGAGATAGCTGCAGAGCAGTTAAGAATTCTTTCAGAGTCTGAGACTCCTCCATTCCCAATTGAGGAGAATATCAGCACTAAGGAAGATTTAAGATTAAAGTACAGATGTCTTGACCTTAGAAGACCTGATATCCAGTCTAATATCATTATGAGAAGCAAAGTTGCAACTCTTACAAGAGCATTCCTTGCTAACGAGGGCTTCTTAGAGATAGAGACACCTATGCTTACTAAGTCAACACCAGAGGGAGCAAGAGATTATCTTGTACCTAGCCGTATTCATCCAGGTAAGTTCTATGCACTTCCACAGTCACCACAGCTTTTCAAGCAGATGCTTATGTGCTCTGGTTATGACAGATATATGCAGATTGCAAGATGCTTCCGTGATGAGGATTTAAGAGCAGACAGACAGCCAGAATTTACACAGATAGATATGGAGCTTTCATTCGTTGATGTTGATGATGTTATCGATGTCAATGAGAGACTTCTTGCATATCTTTTCAAGGAAGTACTTGGCGTTGAGGTTAAGCTTCCAATCCAGAGAATGACATGGCAGGAAGCTATGGACAGATTTGGTTCAGATAAGCCAGATTTAAGATTCGGCATGGAGTTAAAGAATATCACAGATGTAGTTAAGAACTGTGGATTTGGCGTGTTTACAGGAGCTATCGAGAATGGTGGAACTGTAAGAGGTATCAATGCCAAGGGACAGGGCGAGATGCCACGTAAGAAGATTGATGCTTTAGTCGATTTTGCAAAGGGATATGGTGCAAAGGGACTCGCATATATAGCAATTCATCCAGATGGAACTGTGAAATCATCATTTTCTAAGTTTATGACAGAGGATGAAATGCAGGCAATAATTAAAGCAATGGATGGAGAGAATGGAGATCTTCTCCTTTTCGCTGCTGACAGAAATAAGATTGTATGGAGTGTGCTTGGAGCATTAAGAATTGAGCTTGCTGAGCAGATGGGACTTCTTGACAAGAATGAATACAGATTCTTATGGGTTACAGAATTCCCACAGTTCGAGTGGTCAGATGAAGAGAACAGATTTGTTGCAATGCACCACCCATTTACAATGCCTATGGATGAAGACCTTGATAAGTTAGAGTCTGATCCGGGTTCAGTAAGAGCCAAAGCATATGATATCGTTCTTAACGGAACAGAGATTGGTGGAGGAAGTGTGCGTATCCATCAGGCAGATGTCCAGTCAAGAATGTTCAAGGCACTTGGACTTACAGATGAGGTTGCCAATGAGAAGTTTGGATTCCTTCTTGATGCATTCAAGTATGGTGTTCCACCTCACGCAGGTCTTGCATATGGTCTTGACAGACTTGTAATGCTTATGGCTAAGAGAGATAGTATAAGAGACGTAATTGCTTTCCCTAAGGTTAAGGATGCATCATGTCTTCTTACTAATGCGCCAGATGTTGTTGATGCTAAGCAGCTTCATGAGCTGTCTATCAATATCGAGGAGCAGGAAACTAATAACTAACTAAATATAATGTACGAAAAGAGGTATGCTGATGAATGATGAAATTAATGTACTGGATAATGTACCAGTACAGGAGAATGGGATGAATCAGGAACAACTGCCACTTGGGGGAGATGTTACATCATCGGATAACACATATGTTGAAGATGATGCGGCATTAGATAAAGCTGGGGTAGATAACGAGGAGTTATCAGGCAGTGATGCCAATAATACGAAGGTGAAAGGACCAAAAAAAACAAAGGTTAAGAAAGAAAAGATTAAAAAAGAAAAGCCTGTAAAGGAGAAGGCTCCTAAGAAGGAAAAGGCTCCTAAAAAGCCAGGCGGGGGAAGTCTTTTTAAATCTAAGAAGAAGGCTTCTGCCAAAGCAGAGGCTAATGCAGAATTAACAGAGCCAGTTACAGGTGATGTTGCGGCTGTAAAGAAGAATAAGAAGAATGTCAACATTAAAGATACTAAGGTAGCGGCGTATCTTAATGCAGGTGTTCCAATTAAGGTTAAGCTTATCGGAGCATTTACAATACCAGTTATATTCATAATTATTCTTGGTGTTGTTTCTTATATGTCAGCTTCTACAGCTATCAAATCAAGCTTCACTGAGGCGTCTGGTTCAACTGTTACCCAGGTGGCAGATTACTACGACCTTGTATTTGAGAATGTAAAGAGTGTTGCGAATGATTTCGTTAACACAGAGGATGTTAAGTCTTATTATGCCGGTTCGTTTAAGAACGATGCGGTTAATGAGGCATCAATATACAGCTCAATCTCAAAATCACTTACAGTAAGTACTGCTAATAGTGCGGCAATCAAGAACATTATCGTAATTGGTAATTATGGTAAGCTTATTGCTACAGGTTCAGCAGGTAATCTTGAGACAACTGGTGAATACAACAATGTAAAGAGTGCTGCTGAAGGTAAGACTATTGATGCTTCAAGAACTGCATGGATTACATCGAGAGAGTATGTGGATACAAAGATGAAGATACCATATGCTGTATCATTTGCAAGACAGGTTGTTAACAGCTCTGCAAGAGGTATCGGATATATGTTCGTTGACCTTGACACAGACTATGTGACAGAGACACTTAACAATATGGATATGGGTAAGGGCAGTGTTGTAGCTCTTATTGCACCAGATGGCGGTGAGATATTCAGTTCATCAAGCAATGTTGATGGCGAGAGCGGAATTATATCTGGAACAGATTTCTATAAGAAAGCCATAGAGTCTGGCGAGAAGTCAGGAAGCACAATGGTTAAGTTCAATGGAAAGAAGAATCTTTTCATATATGGAATAACTGATGATAATTTTGCTGTTGTGGCACTGATTCCACAGAGCACAATCGTTGCACAGGCTAATACAATCAAGTACATATCTATCGTGCTTGTGCTTGTATCATTTATAGTAGCTGTTGCTATAGCTGCATGGCTTGCCGGCAATATTGGCAATTCAACTAAGATTATCATGGAAAAGCTTGAGAAGGCAGCAAGTGGTGACCTTAGAATTGAAGTTAAAGTCAAAGGTAAAGATGAGTTTGCTTCTCTTGCCAGAAGTACTAATGATATGATTGGCAATGTAAAGCATCTTATTGACAAGACAAAGCAGGTAACTGTAAAGGTTGATGATTCAATAGAGACAGTTACATCTAATGCGAAGGATCTTTTATCTGGAACACAAGAAATCACTACAGCGATTGAAGAGATTGAACATGGTGTTGTACAGCAGGCAGAGGATTCAGAAGCATGCTTAAGACAGATGGACAACCTTTCTGAGAAGATTAATATGGTTTCACAGAATTCCAATAATATTGCTGCAATTGCGGATGAGACTAATGCTATTGTTGCAAGCGGTATGGAATCTATAGACGAACTTCGTAAGAATGTAGAAAGTACAGTAGAGATAACGAGCAAGGTTATAGAAGAAATCCAAGCGTTAAAGCAGTCTTCTATGGCAATTGGCAAGATTATTGATGCAATCAACGAGATTGCAGACCAGACAAACCTTCTTTCACTTAATGCTTCTATCGAGGCTGCGAGAGCAGGAGAGGCTGGAAGAGGATTCTCAGTTGTTGCAGATGAAATCAGAAAGCTTGCTGACCAGTCAGTGTCAAGTGTTAATGAAATCAGGGCTATTGTTGATGATATCAATGTAAAGACTAACGATACAGTTAACATAGCTAAGAAAGCTGAAGATGTAGTAGAGATACAGGGTGAGTCATTATCTAATGCCAAAGAGGTATTTGACCAGATTAAGACTAAGTTTGATTTACTTATGTCAGATCTGGATGAGATTACTAACGGAATTGACATAATTGCAGATGCCAAGACACAGACAATTGATTCAATCCAGAGTATATCTGCGGTTTCACAGCAGACAGCCGCTGCATCAGAGGAGGTTACAGAGACAGCCAACAGACAGCTCAAGCAAGTTGAGAAGCTTAATACTGCCGCAAGTGATCTTAATGCTAATTCAGCAGAATTGTCAGAAGCTATGAATATTTTCAAAATTTAATTGACGTATTCAGATAATAATTATATGATTTATGATAGCTGTTATAATTGACAGACTATTAGAGAAAAGTAATTTGGAGGTAGAGGATGTATTCATTTGATGAAGTATTGAATTATGACCCAGAAGTTGCTAAAGCTATGGAGGACGAGCTTTCAAGACAGAGAAGCCACATCGAGCTTATTGCATCTGAGAATCTTGTAAGCAAGGCTGTTATGGCTGCCATGGGAAGCCCACTTACTAACAAGTATGCTGAAGGATACCCAGGAAAGAGATATTATGGCGGATGCGAATATGTAGACGTTGTTGAGACTCTTGCTATCGAGAGAGCTAAGAAGCTTTTTGGATGTGAGTATGCTAACGTTCAGCCTCATTCAGGAGCACAGGCTAACCTTGCAGCTTTCTTTGCAATGGTAGAACCAGGAGACACAGTTATGGGTATGAGCCTTGACTGTGGTGGACACCTTTCACATGGTTCTCCAGTTAATATATCTGGTAAGTACTTCAATATTGTTCCTTATGGAGTTACTGCAGAAGGCTTTATTGATTATGATGAAGTTTTAAGAATTGCTAAAGAGTGCAAGCCTAAGATGATTATTGCAGGTGCTTCTGCATATGCAAGAGTTATCGATTTTAAGAAGTTCAGAGAAATCTGTGATGAAGTTGGCGCATACCTTATGGTAGATATGGCTCATATAGCAGGTCTTGTTGCAGGTGGACAGCATCCAAGCCCAATTCCATATGCAGATGTAACAACAACAACAACACACAAGACACTTCGTGGACCAAGAGGCGGTATGATTCTTTCATCTGCTGAGAACGCTGAGAAGTTTAAGTTCAACAAGGCTGTATTCCCAGGAATCCAGGGCGGTCCTCTTATGCATGTTATCGCTGGTAAGGCAGTATGCTTAAAGGAAGCTTTAGAGCCAGAGTTCAAGACATATGCTAAGAACATTGTTGACAATGCACAGGCTCTTTGCAATGGTCTTATGAATAGAGGCTTTGATATAGTATCAGGCGGTACAGATAACCACCTTATGCTTGTTAACCTTATAAGCAAGGGTGTTACAGGTAAGGAAGTTGAGAAGCTTCTTGATGCTGCTAACATTACATGTAATAAGAACACAATCCCTAACGATCCTGCTTCTCCATTCGTAACAAGCGGTATCAGACTTGGTACAGCAGCCGTTACAACAAGAGGATTCAACACAGCAGATATGGATGTTGTTGCAGAGGCAATTGCACTTCTTGTAGAGGATGTTGATGCTAATAAGGCAAAGGCTGTAGAGCTTGTTAAGAGTCTTACAGACAAGTATCCTTTATACGAATAATACAATTAATAATTAAAAATATAAGCATGGGCATATTATGTATTATTAATGTGCTCATGCTTCAGACTGTAGACAAAGTGGCACTAGGATTCGCATCTTAGTGCCACTTTGTCTACAGTCTGAAAGGCTGTGCATTTAATGCACAGCCTTTTGAGCCTTACGGCGGGAGTTTTATGTGTTTGTTTTAATTTATGTTTATAAATTAAAGGTTCTTCTCGTTTTCGTTATGCTTCATGGCTCTTACTTTTAATGAGAGACCGAAGAGGTTGATAAAGCCTTCTGCATCGTGGTGGTCGTAGAGGTCACCTGTCTTGAATGAAGCGATTGATTCATTGTAGAGTGAGTATGGAGAAGTTGTACCGGCTTTGATGATGTTGCCTTTGTATAACTTGAACTTAACTTCACCAGTTACATATTCCTGAGTTACATCAACGAATGCCTGGATAGCTTCACGGAGAGGTGTCTCCCACTTTCCTTCGTATACAATCTGAGCGAACTTGTTGCCAAGGTTCTGCTTAACAGCAGTTGTATCTCTGTCGAGGATTAATTCCTCAAGCTGCTGATGAGCTTCGTAGAGGATTGTTCCACCAGGAGTTTCGTATACACCACGAGACTTCATACCAACAACACGGTTCTCAACGATATCAATGATACCGATACCATGCTTGCTTCCGAGACGGTTTAACTCACGGATGATATCAGAAACCTTCATAGTCTTGCCATTAACAGATGTAGGAACACCCTTCTCAAATGTCATAGTAACATATTCTGGCTTATCAGGAGCTTCCTCAGGTGTAACCTCAGTTACAAGAAGATGCTTGTAGTTAGGCTCGTTAGCAGGATCCTCTAATTCAAGACCTTCGTGGCTTATATGCCAGATGTTACGGTCACGACTGTAGCTTGTGTCTGTGCTGAATGGAAGATGAATACCATGCTGTCTGCAGTATTCAATCTCATCCTCACGAGACTGGAGCTTCCACTTATCATCTCTCCAAGGAGCGATAATCTTGATATCTGGAGCAAGAGCCTTGATTGTAAGCTCAAAACGAATCTGGTCGTTACCCTTTCCAGTAGCACCATGACAGATAGCAACGGCACCTTCCTTACGTGCAATTTCAACAAGTCTCTTAGCGATAAGAGGTCTTGCCATAGAAGTACCAAGAAGATACTTATTCTCATATACAGCATGTGCCTTAACACATGGCATGATGTAATTCTCGCAGAATTCATCAGTTATATCTTCAATGTAGAGCTTAGAAGCACCACAAGAGATAGCTCTTTCTTCAAGTCCGTCAAGTTCTTCTTCCTGACCGCAGTCTGCACATACACAGATTACATCGTAGCCGTAGTTTTCCTTAAGCCATGGGATGATAGCAGTTGTATCAAGTCCACCTGAATAGGCTAAAACAACCTTTTCTTTCATAATTCGTATTTCCTCCTGATTTATCAGTAATTTCATTTCCTTATAATAATCTATTAGATGAAAAAATGCAATACCAGATTATGAATTATATGCAAGAATATTCATAATAATTGCATAATTATAAAAAATATGCAAAAAGGTATTTACATCATTAAAAAAGTTGCTATAATGAAATGAGTTTAAAAAGCCAGTTGCAGGAATGGAGAAAAGATATGATTAAAGTAGGTATAATTGGTTCAACAGGCTATGCCGGTAATGAATTAGTAAGAATTCTTCTTGGACATAAGGATGCAGAGGTTGTGTGGTATGGTTCAAGAAGCTATATTGACCAGAAGTATGCGGATGTATATAGGAATATGTTCCAGTTAGTTGATGCTACATGCATGGATGATAATATGGATGAGCTGGCTAAGCAGGTGGATGTTATATTTACAGCAACACCACAGGGATTATGTGCATCATTAGTTAATGAGGATGTATTAAATAAGGTAAAGATAATAGATTTAAGTGCTGATTTCAGATTGAAAGATGTTAATATCTATGAGCAGTGGTATAAGATTGAACATAAGGCACCACAGTACATTGATGAGGCTGTGTATGGATTATGTGAGATTAACAGAGATAAGATTACAGATAAGACAAGAATCGTAGCTAATCCAGGATGTTATACAACAACATCTATCCTTACATTATATCCATGTGTAAAGGAAGGACTTATTGACACAGATTCAATTATAATAGATGCAAAGAGCGGTACATCAGGTGCTGGACGTGGAGCTAAGATACCTAATCTGTTCTGCGAGGTTAATGAAAGCATGAAGGCATATGGTGTTGGTACACACCGCCACACTCCTGAGATTGAGGAACAGCTTGGATATGCATGCGGAAGAGATGACCTTAAGTTAATATTTACACCACACCTTGTTCCTATGAACAGAGGTATTCTTGTAACTGCATATGCAAATCTTAAGAAGGATGTTACATATGAAGAGGTTAAGGCTGTATATGACAAGTATTACAGTAATGAATATTTTGTGAGAGTACTCGATAAAGATGTATGCCCAGAGACAAGATGGGTTGAGGGAAGCAACTTTGTTGATATTGGTTTCAAGATTGAGCCAAGAACACACAGACTTATCATGATGGGCGCACTTGATAATCTTGTTAAGGGTGCTGCTGGCCAGGCTGTACAGAATATGAATATATTATTTGGACTTCCAGAGAACGAGGGCTTACAGATGGCTCCAATGTTCCCATAGAACATTTCTATTAAGAATATAAGGAGAATTACGATGGATATTAATTCAGAATTAGCAAAAGCACAGGTACTTGTAGAGGCATTGCCATATATACAGAAGTTTAACAGAAAGATAATTGTTGTTAAATACGGCGGAAGTGCCATGGTAGATGAAGAACTTAAAAGAAAAGTCATACAGGATGTAGTTCTTCTTAAACTTGTTGGTTTCAAGCCAATCATTGTTCATGGTGGCGGCAAGGAAATCAGCAAATGGGTTGCAAAGTCAGGAATGGAGCCAAGATTTGTTAATGGACTTCGTGTTACTGATGAGCCAACTATGGAGATAGCTGAGATGGTTCTGAATAAAGTTAACAAGAGCCTTGTATCACTTATAGAGGAGCTTGGTGTTAAAGCCTGCGGAATAAGTGGTAAAGATGGCGGCATGTTAAAGGTAGAAAAGAAGCTTTCAGGCGGGGAAGATATAGGATATGTAGGAGAAGTCAAAGAAGTAGACACAACACTTATCCAGTCTCTTTTAAAGGATGATTTCCTTCCAGTAATTTGTCCAATAGGATATGATGATGATTATCATGCATACAATATCAATGCAGATGATGCAGCATGCGCTATAGCGAGAGCTGTCAACGCAGAGAAGCTTGCATTCCTTACAGATATTGAAGGCGTATACAGAGATTATGAGGACAAGAGTTCTCTTATATCTGAGTTATCTGTATCAGAGGCAAAGGAACTTCTTGCAGGTGGCACAATTGGCGGAGGAATGCTTCCTAAGCTTAATAACTGTATAGATGCAGTTGAAAATGGTGTATCAAGAGTGCATATTCTTGATGGACGTATTCCACACTGTTTGTTACTTGAGATATTTACTAACAAGGGTATCGGTACAGCAATCTTAGGTGACACTTCAGAGAGATTTTTCTCAACTAATATATAATTCAAGCAATGTAATATATAACGAAAGGCATGGTAAAATTCATGGATACAAAGCAGATAATAGATGAGGCAGAGTCGCATCTTATTCATACATATAACAGGTATCAGATAGTTCTTGATAAAGGTGACGGGGTAAGATTATACGATACAGATGGCAAGGAATATCTTGATTTTGGTGCAGGTATAGCTGTATTTGCATTAGGTTATAATAACAAAGAGTACAACGATGCATTAAAGGCACAGGTAGACAAGCTTATACACACATCTAACTACTTCTACAATGAGCCTGCTGCACACGCAGCCAAGCTTATAACTAAGGCTTCTGGAATGGACAGGGTATTCTTTACTAACTCTGGTACAGAGGCTGTAGAGGGTGCTATCAAGCTTGCAAAGAAGTATGCATATCTAAAGAGTGGTTCAACAGACCATGAGATAATAGCTATGGAACATTCATTCCACGGAAGAAGTATGGGAGCACTTGCGGTTACAGGCAACCGTCATTATCAGGAAGCATTTGGACCAATGATTCCAGGAATCAAATTTGCCAAGTATAATGACCTTGAAAGCGTTAAATCATTAGTTAATGATAAGACATGTGCTATTATATTCGAGACAGTCCAGGGCGAGGGTGGAGTTTATCCAGCCAAGAAAGAATTTATTGAAGGCGTTAGAAAGTTATGTGATGAGAAGGGAATACTTCTTATCCTTGATGAGATTCAGTGCGGAATGGGACGTACTGGTTCAATGTATGCATATCAGCAGTATGGCGTTAAGCCTGATATCGTGACAACTGCCAAAGCACTCGGCTGTGGTGTGCCTGTTGGTGCATTTATGGCAACAGAGGAGGTCGCAAAGGCACTTGTTCCGGGTGACCATGGTACAACTTATGGTGGTAACCCACTTGCCTGCGCAGCAGCAGTTAAGGTATTTGAATTATTTGAAAAGCTTCATGTTACAGACAATGTCAAGGTTGTAGGTGAATATCTTGCAGTTAAGTTACAGGAGCTTGTATCTGAATATGACTGCGTTAAAGAGGAAAGAGGAATGGGACTTATTCAGGGTATAGAACTCACAGTTAATCCTAAGGATGTTATCCAGAAATGTCTTGATAACGGACTTATCCTTTTCTCAGCAGGAACTAATGTAATCAGATTCGTTCCACCACTTGTTATTACTAAGGCTGATGTGGATGAGATGATAACTAAATTAAAGAAAGCACTTGATGATATTGCCTAAAGTCTTGGCAATATGGAGGAATACATGAGAGTACTTAAAAAGACTATAATTACAGTCCTTACATTGTGCATGGTGATGGGGCTGACTGCGTGTGATAAAAATGCAGCCAAGAGCCTTGATATAGAAGAGCCTGTCACAATAAATGTATGGTATCAGGACGATAAGTTCACAGATTATATTGATTATGTTGCTAAGACATTTTCTAAAGATAATAGTCTTGTGACTATTAATTATCAGCTTGTTACAGAGGATAATTATGTTGAGCGTCTGTATGAGGAGAGTGTTCACGGCAATAATGCACCAGATATATTTTTTATGAATACAGATAATCTTGAGAAGGCAAGCCTTATGGGATTAATCTCTGAGAACAGCTCATACAGCCAGTATTATACAGAGAAGAATTACAGCAATACAGCACTTACTGCTGCTTCTTATAAGGGTAAGCTTTATGGATATCCAATCAGCTTTAATGTGGCATTTCTGCTGTACAATGCAGATGTTGCATCTGAGGTTTCTAATTTTAAAGAGTTAGAGAATTATTGTAATAATTATATAGTTGATGATAAGAATCAGGACATAACAAATCTTGTATTGTGGAATCCATCGGATATGTTTATCAATTATGCATTTTCATGCAACAGTATTAATCTTGGCGGGACAAGTGGTGACGACAGCAGCCAGCTTTCAGTCAACAAGGAGCTTCTGTCAAAGGGCATGGAGAATTTCTTAAAGCAGAAGGATATATTCGGCATTGAGCGTAATGCTTACACAATAGAAGAGATTATGAAGCAGTTTGCAGATGGCAAGGTGGCGTACACAATAACGGATGCCAATCATCTAAAGACGGTTACTGATTCATCAATCAATTATGGTATATGTGATGTACCTGATTTTGATGGCGGGCTTAACACTGTGAGCATATCAGAAAATATCTGTGCATTTGTTAATCCATATGCAGGTCAGTTAAAGACAGCCAAGGCTGTTGCTCATGCACTTAGTTACGACTATTCTGATTCGCTATATGATTTGTCTGGGGCAGTAAGCTCTAAGATTGTAAAATCTAAAGATGCATCATATGCGACACGTATGGGTAAACTGTATGATATCTATGCATCCTCTGATGTTAAGGCAAAATTCATGGGAAGTGCATATTTTTACACCAAATATGACATCATGATTCATCAGGTCTGGGATGGCGAAGATTTCAAGACAACTATAGACAGCTTTGTCAACGAGATACAGAACAAAAAGAATAATTAGTATATTTTTCCTGCCATTGGGGTATAGTATTAATAATTTATTAATACGGAGGTGCCAGATGGCAGGATTTTTAATTGCTATGTTAAGCGGTGCGCTTATGAGTATTCAGGGAACATTCAACACAGGGGTTACCAAGGCGAGCAGTATATGGGTGGCGGCAGGTTTTGTGCAGTTGACGGCATTTGCGACATGCCTTGTTATGTGGCTTGTAAACGGAAGACCACAGATTATGGGGTTATTCACTGTTACACCTAAGATTGCCCTGCTTGGCGGTGTTATAGGTGCATTCATAACTTATACAGTTATTCAGGCTATATCATCACTTGGTGTTGCAAAGGCAGAGATAGTTATAGTTATCTCGCAGATTGCGGTGGCATATGTGATAGAGCTTCTGGGGTTGTTTGGAAGCGAAAAGGCAGCATTTTCGTGGGTGAAGGTGCTGGGAATCGGGATGTCGATAGCGGGGGTGATTGTGTTTTCTTTGTGTGGGAATACGGGGAAATAGAGGAGGAAATTCTCACGCCTGCCTGTGCCAAGCCATGGCGGCTGACAGCTATTTCCGCCACGGCTTGGCACAGGCAGGCGTGAGAATTTATAGCGGTTTGCGTTGTCAAGAGCGGTGAGATGTAATATAATGAAAATACTTTTATGACAGTAGATAATACATAGGTTAATTTGGAGGATAAGATTAGGATGGAAGATTTGTATAAGGTACAGGGCAGCGTGCTGCTTAAGAAAGGGGAAGGAAGAACTATCAAGGCTGGCGGTATGTGGGTTTTTGATAATGAGATAGATAAAGTGGACGATGGGGTTTGTGATGGCGGACTTGTTGAGGTGCATGATTTTGATGGATATTTTATGGGGATTGGATTCATCAACAGAAAGTCTAAGATTACAGTGAGAATGTTATCAAGAAGAGAGCATAATGTTGACAAGGCATTTATAGAGGCAAGAGTCAGGGCGGCAGTTGATTACAGATTAAAGACTGTTGATACTTCATCATGTAGAATGATATTCGGGGAGGCTGATTTCCTGCCGGGAATAGTTATAGATAAGTTCTCAGATGTTCTGGTTGTTGAATCGAATGCATTAGGAATAGACAGGCTTAAAATGGATATTATTGATGCATTGAAATCTTATCTTGCTGAAAATGGAATGCCAATAAGAGGCGTATATGAGCGAAGTGATGCAAAGGTGCGTCTGCTTGAGGGAATGGAGCGTATTAAAGGCTTTATTGGCGATGAATTTGATACTAAGATTCAGATAGAGGAGAATGGCGTTAAATATTATGTTGATGTTCAGGATGGACAAAAGACAGGATTTTTCCTTGACCAGAAATATAACCGTCTGGCTGTACGCAAGCTGTGCAAGGATGCAAAGGTGCTTGACTGCTTCACACATACAGGCTCATTTGCACTTAATGCGGGCTACGCAGGAGCTAAGAGCGTGTTGGGAGTAGATGCATCTATGCTTGCAGTTGAACAGGCGACAGAGAATGCAAAGCTTAACGGATTGTCAGACACTGTTAAGTTTAAATGTGTTGATGTATTTGAACTTTTACCAGAATTAGAGAAGCAGGGTGAAAAATTTGACGTAGTAATTCTTGACCCACCAGCATTTACTAAATCAAGAAGTTCAATCAAGAATGCGGTTAAGGGCTACAGAGAGATTAATCTTCGTGGAATGAAGCTTGTCAAGGACGGAGGTTTCCTTGCAACATGTTCGTGCTCACATTTCATGGATCCAGAGCTGTTTACTAAGACAATTGGTGAGGCTGCCAAGAATGTACATAAACGCCTCCGTCAGATTGAATACCGCACACAGGCTCCAGACCACCCAATCCTCTGGGATTCTAATGAGTCACTTTATCTGAAGTTTTATATTTTTCAGGTGGTTGAGGAGAAGTAGGGCACTGAAGTATTGAAAAGTCCAGTGTTTATGGGAATTGGATTTTTTGTGTTTTAGATAGTGAGGTGTCCTGAAATTCAATAGGGGGGTGAAATTTGAATTTATAGAGGAAATTCGATGATTAGAAAATATAGAGAAAGTGATTTGCCTGTTGTCAGAGGACATTTGCAAAAAAAATTAACAAAAAATGCTTAGACTAAGGGGGAATAAAGCATATGGGATTATTTGGATTTGGAAAAAAAAGGAAGTTGTTGTTACACCGGAAACATTTGAGAAGATAGTAGCACTGATTACAGATGATGCTTCCGTACAGGAGACAGCATCCAGATATTTTATGAATACCGCTGCTTATTATGCAGAGAATGCAGAGGATTTGAAGGAATACAAGGTAGAAGAAACCGATACGTGTGAGCTTTCATGGAGAGCATTGATGAGTGTCCTGCTTGAAAATGGTATTACAGTACAGGTGGAGGACCTCGAATATCTGGAAGGCTTCCGGGAGTACATGGGAGATTTGGCAGCAAAGAAGAACCTGCCGTTTGATGAAGAGTGGTTTAGTGATGACATAATATATAATTCATTGAAAGACCCTGTGATGCGTGAGCCGGATTTGTTTTATGACATATTCCCGGATTTTGATACGGAATCTCTGGTTGAGTGGCTTGAGAAGCTGGAAGAGGAATGGGGAGATACCAATTATGCAATTGCTTCCATGAAATACGAAACAAAGTGCTTAACCCGTCCGAGCATGATTATTATGTTTATTATGAAGTCTGATAAGATTCAGGAATTGAAGCGGTTGGCAAAATCGACCAATCATAAGGCCGGTGACGCACATGCCTGCTGGTAGGCAAAACGAATAAGATAACAGAAATCAAACTTTTGAGCCATAGAGCTTGACGTTCAAAGGAAACAATATGCAGATATATTTCTCTGGTGCTTGCGGTGTTGTCAGGTTCTAGGTGATATGAGAAGTGTGTAATTGACGAAACTGGTCTCACAGGTTGTGGTTATGGCTTTGGACATCGCAATGAGGCATTTGAAGCACATTCTAATGATAAAGATTCTTTTACACAAAAAAAGCAACAAAGAAAGTTGATTATGAAGGAAACAAAGAATGTTATTTTAAAACTCCGTACTTAAGATACTTCCAATAATCAAATTTTGGAGGATAAACCCTATGAAATGCCTTATGTCTTGCGCCTATAATATGGATACCTGCTGTGTGGAACTGAAATTCAGCGACGGCAGTATGATTGACATTGACACCATCGCCGTGGAGAACGAGGTTGCCAAGAATATGTATCAAAGATCAGAACTGGACTATCTGATTTATAATGACCCTGTTGGGTATCCCGCCTGTGCGAGCTAAAAGCTGGTGCAGGCGGGATTTTTATCTTAATGCGAATTTAATGCGGTTAAACATACGCTAATGCCCATTTTATGCTTGATATGTGATAATAGAATCAAGAAAGCAAGCAAAGGAGGTGCTTGACATGAGGAAAGGGAAAATCCGTTTATCTTCGTCACAAATGATTATTCTTGGCTTTGCCGCTGTTATATTGTTGGGTGCTGTTTTGTTAATGCTCCCAATATCCAGTAAAACAGGTACTGTTACCCCATTTTTAGATTGCTTATTTACATCAACATCCGCAGTATGTGTCACAGGATTAGTGGTCTTTGATACTGCTGCCCATTGGACAGTGTTCGGGCAAAGCGTGATTCTTGTGCTGATTCAAATCGGCGGCATGGGTGTTATTACTGTGGCGGCAGCAATTACGATGGCTGCCGGAAAGAAAATATCCCTGATGCAGAGAAGCACCATGCAGGATGCGATTTCCGCACCGCAGGTAGGTGGTATCGTTCGATTCACAGGATTTATTCTGAAAGGTATTGTGATTATCGAGGCTTTGGGCGCAGTCATTATGGCTACTGTGTTTATCCGGGATTATGGCTTCGGAGAAGGACTCTGGATGGCAGTATTCCACTCTATCTCGGCCTTCTGCAATGCCGGTTTTGACATCGTGGATGATGGTGTTCTGTTCAATTCCTTGATGGGATATGCCGCTGACCCTGTTATCAATCTGACAATTATGCTGTTGATCATCATTGGTGGACTTGGCTTTTTGACATGGAGAGATATATACACCAATGGCATCCATATAAAGCGATACCGTATGCAGAGTAAGGTCATTCTCGCTGTTACAGCGGGATTGATACTGGTTCCGTCGATCTATTTTTTCTTCATTGAATTTGCGCATCTGCCTTTTACCGAACGCTTATGGGGAGCCTTGTTCCAGGCGGTTACGCCGAGAACGGCAGGCTTCAACACAGCGGATTTGAATGCAATGAGCGAAACCGGGCAGATGCTTACATCACTGCTTATGATTATTGGTGGTGCGCCCGGTTCCACGGCTGGCGGCATGAAAGTTACCACTTTTGCGGTAATGGTATCGGTTGCTGCGGCAGTCTTTCAGAGACGTCAGAATGGCCGTTTCTTTGGACGCCGCATCGATGATGAAACCGTGAAAAATGCGGCGACGGTATTTCTTATGTATATTTCGCTATTCCTTATCGGCGGCATGGCAATCAGCAAGTTGGAAAATCTGCCAATTATGGCTTGCCTGTACGAAAGCGCATCAGCGGTTGGAACAGTCGGTCTGTCGCTGGGTATCACCCCGGAGCTTGGCACAGTCAGCAAGCTGATTTTGATTGCACAGATGTATATTGGCAGAGTTGGCGGTCTGACGCTGATCTTCGCAACACTACCTGCAACTAAAAACACATTATCAAGGCTTCCTGTCGAGAAGATCTCGGTAGGCTAAACGCAAGGAGGTATCTGCTATGAAATCGATATTATTAATTGGACTTGGACGATTTGGAAAATTTATCGCCATGAAGCTGCACTCAATGGGCCACCAGGTTATGGCCGTAGACACGAACGAAGAACGGGTAAACAATGTACTTCCCTATGTTACCAATGCGCAGATTGGGGACAGCACAAATGAGGAATTTCTCGCTTCTTTGGGCATCAGCAACTATGACTCCTGCATTGTTGCGATTGGTGACAACTTCCAAAATTCATTGGAAACAGCTTATCTTTTGAAGGAGCTGGGAGCAAAAAAAGTCATCGCCCGTGCGTCCCGTGAAATACAGGAAAAATTTCTGCTTCGCAATGGTGCGGATGAAGTGGTGTACCCCGAAAAGCAGTTGGCAGCATGGACAGCGATCCGTTGCTCCTCTGAGCATATCCTGGAGTACATTGAGCTGGATGACGAATATTCCATCTTTGAATTGGAAATCCCGGCTGATTGGAAAGGAAAGACCATTCTCCAGTTGGATATTCGGAAAAAATACGGAATCAATATCCTCGGCATCCGTGAAAATGGAAAGCTGAATATGAGTATTACACCGGATATCGTACTCGGATGCAATAAATCAATTCTTGTGTTGGGGCATGAAAAAGCCATTCACAAGTGTTTCCGTATCTAACATATCGGACTTTTATCGTTCTTGGCAGAGGAGGTGTTTGCGATGAAAGATCTGTTCTTAATTCTAATCCTGTTAGCCACATTTGCATTTGGCTACTATGTTGTAGCAAAATTCGAGGACTTCATCGATGAAAACCAACGACGGGTTGCAGATGGAAACCGAAATGGTCGCTGCCACATACATATTGCATCAGAAAATCCGATATTGTTTAATTCCGTTGCATCTGCGTTGGAAAACTGTTCAGAAGCAGCTCCCTATATTGAGTTTTTCCTCAGCTGCGGTAAAAGAAAATACCTCTTGGATAAGCTTTTGAACGAGAAAATTGATATTCTTCTTTTATCGGAGGAATGTTCTGAACAATTAGAGCCGCAATACGCTTATGCCTTGATTCCGTGTGAGGAAAAGGAAGGATATACAACTTCGCTTGGGCTTTCAGTTGAAAATCTGGATAAGGAAAAATGGATTCGTGTTGTCTGGAAAAAGAGTCTGAAATCCAAAAACCGTGACCGTGTAATTGCGGCATTGGAAATGGAACACTACAGACTTAAATGTGGCTATGCCGATTATCTGGATTAAATGTTTACATCTCTCGGTAGAAAAAACGGCTCTGATATGATAAAATTATTTAATCGGAGGTGAGGATCATGAACAAACAGAATAACATGAACAGCAAGCAGGATCATATCCTCGCATGTCTGTCATCCGCTCCGTCCAATGCAAAAATCATTCGTACCGCCGCAAGAATGGCAAAGGCCTTTGGCAGCCAGTTTACTGCACTATTCGTGGAAACACCGGATTTTGCTGTGGCTACCGACGAAAACAAAAGGCGATTAGAGGAAAACCGCAAGCTGGCTGAACAGCTTGGGGCAAATATCGAAACGGTATACGGTGAAGATATTCCGTACCAGATTGCTGAGTTTGCCAGCATCTCCGGTATCACACGAATCGTTTTGGGACAAAGCTCCGTTACCCGAAAGCATCTGTTTGGAAAGCCGACACTGACGCAGCTTCTGCTGTCCTATGTGCCGGATATCGATATTCATATTATTCCGGACAAAGCAGCGGATACGACCTATCATCCCAAAAAGGCAAGGGAATTCCATCACGAACGAATCGTGAAAAACACCATAAAGAGCGCTCTGATTCTGTTTGCGGCAACATTGCTCAGCTTGCTGTTTCACAAGATCGGCTTTACCGATGCAAACATTATCATGGTGTATATTCTTGGTGTGTTGCTGACATCGGTTGCGACTTCCCATCAGATATACAGTCTGATTTCCTCCATAGCCAGCGTCTTTATCTTTAATTTCCTGTTTACAGTACCCCAGTTCTCGCTGACGGCTTACGGCACCGGTTATCCGGTGACCTTCGTCGTAATGTTTTTAACGGCGTACATTACAGGCACATTGGCCATTCGATATAAAGAGCAGGCACGGCAATCGGAGAAAATTGCCAAACGCACAAAGATCCTCTTTGATACGGATCAGCTTTTGTCCAGGGCGGAAAACAAAGCTGCCATTCTGCAAACCGCCGGACAGCAGATCAATAAGCTACTTGGGCGAAATATCATTATTTTTGACCATGAAAATGGGCAATTATCTGAACCGATGCTGTTTCCATTGCAGGGACAGCGGTTTTATGATGAGGAAGCAGAACTGGAATCGGCAAACTGGGTTCTTCAGAACAATCACAGTGCCGGGGCTACCACGGAGCGATTCCCGGATGCACAGTATCTGTATCTTGCCATTCGTGTCAATAAGCGTGTATATGGTGTCGTGGGCATTGATTCCATGGCAGGGGCTTTGGATGCATCGGAGCATAGCATCCTGTTGTCCATTCTTGGTGAAGTGGCGCTGGCCTTGGAAAACGAGAAAAACGCCAGAGAAAAAGAAGCTGCGGCAGTTCTGGCAGAGAGTGAACAGCTTAGAGCCAATCTGCTGCGAACCATTTCCCACGACTTACGTACTCCGCTGACAACCATTTCCGGCAATGCCGGCAATCTTCTACACAACAGCCACAGCTTTGACGAAGAAACCAAACAGCAGATTTATGGGGATATTTATGATGACGCCATGTGGCTGACCAATCTGGTGGAAAACCTTCTCTATTCCACCCGCATTGAGGAAGGCCGCATGGTGCTGAAAACTTCTCCGGAGTTAGTTTCTGAAATCATTGAAGAAGCGATGCAGCACATTCGTCCCAAGGCCAAAACCCATTCCGTCACCGTTGTTTGCGAGGATGATTTCCTGCTGGTGGAGGCAGATGCGAAGCTGATCGTGCAGGTCATCATCAATCTTGTGGACAATGCGTTAAAATATACTCCTGCCGGTGCTTCTATTTCTATAAACGCAGAACGCAAAGAAAGCGTGGCAGAAATAAACATCACTGATAACGGGAATGGAATCAGTGATGCTGAAAAAGAAAAAATCTTTGATAAATTCTATTGCGGCGAACATAAAATAGCGGATAATCGCCGCAGCCTCGGGTTGGGACTTTATCTATGTAAGACTATTGTCGAAGCACACGGAGGAACCATCTGTGTCACAGATAAACAGCCCCATGGTGCTGTTTTCACCTTTACCCTTCCGCTGGAGGAGGTTACTTACCATGAGTAAATTTCAAATATTGGTGGTTGAGGATGACGCACCTGTGCGAAATCTGATCACCACCACACTAAAAGCCAATGACTATCGATTTATCACAGCCGGAAGCGGCGAAGGGGCTGTGGCGGAAGCAGCATCCCACAATCCTGATATTGTTTTGCTGGACTTGGGGCTGCCGGATATTGACGGCGTAGAAGTGATCCGCCGTATTAGAAGCTGGTCCAATATGCCGATTATTGTCATCAGCGCACGAGCCGAAGATAGCGATAAGATTGAAGCACTGGATGCCGGTGCGGACGACTATCTGACAAAACCATTTTCCGTAGAGGAGCTGCTGGCTCGTCTGCGAGTGACCCAGCGCCGTCTTGCTTTGATGAAAAATACCAATAATGAGCAGGCATTCTATCAAAATGGGCTGCTCCGCATTGACTATTCCCTGGGCTGCGCTTATCTGGGCGGCGATGAGTTGTCTCTGACCGCTATGGAATATAAGCTGCTTTGCCTGTTTGCACGAAACACTGGCAGAGTGCTTACACACAAATACATCCTGCAAAATGTATGGGGCAGCAGTTGGGAAAACGATATTGGAACGCTGCGTGTATTTATGGCAACGCTGCGTAAAAAGCTGGAGAAGGCACCCGGCTCTCCACAATACATCCAGACGCATATTGGGGTAGGCTATCGGATGCAGAAAACCGATGAATAATGATGGCACACTCAATGAGAATTTCACAGAAGAAATGGCTCGTTCATACATGAGAGACCTTCTCCCTGGGCATTATTATTTAATTGTAATCTCCTCCACAGCACTTATATTGCTGAGTGTTGGAACACGGTATAAAGATACGTTATCTTCATAATACTGGAAGAATGTATACTGTGATGTGCAGTACACGCCCTTGATATTACCTGTTGCTACGTATTCAAGGTTGGAGCCGTCAAGGTTAGAACGGTAAAGTCCCGGATTAGCTCCGCCCTCAACGAGAATGAATATCTTGTTACCGTATCTGTTAAAATTAATTACCTTTGCATTATTAGCAGAATAAATAATTTCAAGTGTTTTGTTAGATGTATTAAGTCTTACAAGTGAGTATTTCTTGCTTATATCAATGTAATAGATATAACTGCCATCAACATCGACTATATATGCATTGGCATCATATACAAGTGTTGACCTGCCAGTCGATGTGTCATAAGCATATATATTATTTTTCTTAGTGCTGTCTGCATAATAAATCTTGCCGCCATTGACACATGAAGGATTAATTACAGCGTCAGATATGCATGACTCGTCAGATTTATCAATCTTGATTCTGTATGTAGTTGCATTAACATCATCTGAATAGTGCTGGTAGTATACATAGTTACCACTGACTGCTGCGATGCCAGCCTTTTCTTTATACAGGTCAAGCTCATTTTTACCATCGAAGTCTGTTCTCAAAACTCCGAATAACTGTGAACGGTTGCCTTCCTCAACAGCCTGCCTTGAGAAATTGTTCTTAACATAATAAATGTATTTGCCGCACACATTGATTGAACTTGCTGTATTGTTGCTCAACTGGCTTGCATTCGTGCAATCCGAATCCATGAAATATAATTTACCAGAATCGTTAGGATTAGAGAAATATATCTTTCCGTCATATTCACAGAACTTGCCGCCATTGTTAAGATTGCCGGTAGTATTTCCAATCGCATTCTTATTGTTCAGCTCGAATTTGTGAGCTTTGTAATAATAAAATCCACCGCCACCGACAGCTATAACCAGTATTATAGGAATAAATATCTTAAGAAATGTTTTCATATAACCGAATAACCCCTTTCAGTATGCTATGCATAATTGACCAGCATTTAGTCATGCCACATACCACATATATTTATATGGAGATTATAATATACTATTTTGATATAGTCAAAATGAATTGAGTTAAAGATGAACTTGAAGAAGCCACAGGCTACAAATATAAGCGTAGAAGATATAGAAAAAAATATTAATCAGGGAGGACAATAAAATCTGTACATTTTATAGTGTACTACAAAAAAATTTATGATATACTGTAAAAAGTATGAGTACTGCCCGGAGGAAAATTATGTTAGATTTGAATGTTATCAGAGAGAATATTGATGGGATAGACAAGCAGCTTGTTGAGCTTTTTGAGGAGAGAATGAGGCTTTGCGAGGAAGTTGCAGACTATAAGATAGAGACAGGCAAGAAGGTTCTTGACCCGGCAAGAGAGAAGCAGAAGCTTGAGGCTATAAGCAGTCTTGTTAAGAATCCAGCTAATAAACATGCAATCAATGACATGTTTTCACAGATAATGGCAACTTCAAGAAAGATGCAGTATAAGAAGCTAGAAGAGACAACACAGACACTTCGCGAGCCATATGAGGCTATTGACGAGATAGATAAGGTTAACTGTAAGGTTGTGTATCAGGGAGTACCTGGTGCATACAGCTATATCGCCATGACAAGATTCTTTGGCAAAGAAGTAAACAACTTCCATGTTCCGACATGGAGAGATGCGATGGAGGCTGTTAAGAATGGTGAAGCTGATTATGCAGTTCTTCCAATTGAGAATTCAACAGCCGGAATAGTTGCTGATGTGTACGACCTTTTACAGGAATATAACAATTACATAATAGCAGAGACATATGTAAAAGTTGAGCATGCACTTATGGGACTTCCGGGAACAGATATAAGTAAGATTACTACAGTGTATTCACATCCACAGGGACTTATGCAGTGTGATAGATATCTGTCAAAGCATAAGGACTGGCAGCAGATAAGCCAGTCTAACACAGCGGGAAGTGCCAAGAAGATTCTTGAAGAAAAAGACCCTACACATGTTGCAATCGCAAGTAAAGAGGCAGCAGAGGTATATGGTCTTGAGGTTTTACAGGAGAAGATTAACGATTACGATAACAATACAACAAGATTTGTAATTGTTACTAATACAAGAAAGTTTGTTAAGGGTGCCAAGAAGATGAGCATTGTATTTGAGACACCTAATGAAGCAGGTACTTTGTACAATCTTTTAAGCCATATCATATATAACGGACTTAATATGAACAAGATTGAGTCAAGGCCAATAGAGGGAGAAAACTGGAATTACAGATTTTTCGTGGATTTTGAAGGCAACATTGATGATGCGCCAGTTATGAATGCATTGAGAGGTATTCAGGAAGAGGCACTTTCAATCAAGCTTCTTGGTAATTATTAATCAATATTTGTATACAGGTTTTACTGTTGCATATCTGCATAGAGGCAGATTCTGGCTAATGGTAAAAAGTCCGCAGGGATTTTTTATATAAAACACTAAAATTAGAGAGAGGATTTTGATTTATGGAAATTAAGTCACTTGCAAATGAATTATCTGGTTGCGATTATCCTGGAAGAGGAATAGTTATCGGTAAATCAGAGGATGGAACTAAGGCAGTTACAGCTTATTTTATCATGGGGAGAAGCGAGAACAGCCGTAACAGAGTGTTTGTTGAAGATGGTGAGGGAATAAGAACAGAGGCTTTTGATCCTTCTAAGTTAAGCGACCCAAGTCTTATTATATATGCACCAGTCAGAGTCCTTGGAGACAAAACAATCGTTACTAATGGTGACCAGACAGATACAGTGTATGACCTTATGAAAGAGGGCAAGACATTTGAGGAGTCTTTAAGAACAAGAGAATTTGAGCCAGATGGTCCTAACTATACACCAAGAATATCAGGCCTTATGACAATTGCAGATGGTTCATATGATTATGCTATGTCAATACTTAAGAGCCATAATGGTAATCCAGACCAGTGCGACAGATTTACATTTACATATGATGCACCTATAGCTGGTGAGGGACATTTCATTCACACATATATGAATGATGGCAATCCGCTTCCAAGCTATGAAGGTGAGCCAACATGGGTTAAGATATCAGGTGATATTGATACATTTACAGATATGATATGGAACAATCTTAATGCAGATAACAAGGTATCATTATTTGTAAGATATATTGATATTGCAACTGGAAAGACAGAGACAAGAATTATCAATAAGAATAAGTAATTTGATCATAGGATAACATATTATTTACGATAAGAAAGGATAAGACAATGAACGAATTTCAGTTAAAGTATGGATGTAACCCTAACCAGAAGCCTGCCAGAATATTCATGGCAGATGGAAGTGATCTTCCAGTTGAGGTTTTAAATGGCAGACCAGGATATATCAACTTCCTCGATGCGTTCAACGGATATCAGCTTGTAGCAGAGCTTAAGCGTGCAACAGGACTTCCAGCAGCAACATCATTCAAGCATGTATCTCCAGCAGGTGCAGCAGTAGGTCTTCCACTCTCAGATGTTGAGAAGAAGATATACTGGGTTGATGAGGCAATTGGGGAACTTTCACCACTTGCGTGTGCATATGCAAGAGCAAGAGGTGCTGACAGAATGTCTTCATTCGGCGATTTCATATCTCTTTCAGATGTGTGTGATGTGGCAACAGCCAAGCTTATACAGCATGAGGTTTCAGATGGTATCATAGCTCCAGGTTATGATGATGAAGCTTTAGAGATATTAAAGTCTAAGAAGAAGGGCAATTATAATATTATCAAGATTGACCCAGCTTACAAGCCAGAACCAATTGAGAGAAAGCAGGTATTTGGTGTGACATTTGAGCAGGGAAGAAATGAATTTGTTATCAACGAAGAACTTCTCTCTAACATGGTTACAGAGAATAAAGAATTCACTAAGCAGGCAAAGATTGACCTTATCATTGCGCTTATCACATTAAAGTATACACAGTCTAATTCAGTATGCTACGCTAAGAATGGACAGGCTATCGGTATCGGTGCAGGACAGCAGTCAAGAATTCACTGTACAAGACTTGCCGGACAGAAGGCTGATAACTGGTATCTCCGTCAGAATCCTAAAGTTCTTGCACTTCCATTCAAAGAAAATGTTGGACGTGCAGACAGAGATAATGCAATTGATTTATATATCGGTGACGAATATGAAGATATTCTTGCAGATGGCAATTGGGAAAGAGTATTTACAAGCAAGCCAGAAGTATTCACTAAGGAAGAGAAGAGAGCATGGCTTGATGGTAATACAGATGTAGCCCTTGGCTCAGATGCATTCTTCCCATTTGGAGATAATATTGAGAGAGCATTTAAGAGTGGTGTTAAATATATTGCACAGCCAGGCGGCTCAATAAGAGACGATAATGTTATTGAGGCATGCAATAAGCATAATATTGCTATGTGCTTTACAGGAATGAGATTATTCCATCATTAATCTATTGAAATTTTACTGCCGGCAAGAGGCGGCTCCCCGCATGGTACAGTGTGCTGTAATTACCTGCTGGGTTTCCTTGTCTAGTGCCTCTAAGCACGGCACGACAAAGCTTTATTCAAGCCGTCTGCTAAAAACGCACTTCGTTTGGACGTTTAGCAGACGGCTTATGCTTTGTCTAACACCGCGCTAAGAGACACACGACAAGTCAACATGCAGGTAATTACAGCACACTGTACCCTGCGGGGAGCCGGATGCTAAAGGTGTAAGCTTCAATGATGTAATGATGGGGATGGAGGTAATGATGGTTATGAAGTGTTCGTTAATTGCGTTTGATTTGGATGGGACGCTGCTTAATGGAGATGGACATTTGTCAGAGGCTAACAGGAGTGCTTTGATGGATGCAATGGATAAGGGGATTCATGTGTGTATATGTACAGGGAGAGCGTATAATACCATTCCAGAGGAATTACTTGGATTTCCGGGGATTGAATATGCGGTTGCCAATAATGGATCATCGGTTTATAGGATTAAGGATGGGTGTAAGCTCAATGGGCTGTATATTAATAGTGCCTCTGTTGAAAGGATTATTGAGGTTACATCAGATATGGGTGTGGCTTATGAGGCATTTGTTGATGGAGAGGCTTATGCTGGAAGAGAGTATATAGATGACCCTGTAAGATTTGGAGCTACACAGAAGGCAATTGAATATGTTCAGAAAACCAGAAAGCCAGTTAATTACATTGTTGAATTCATATCTGAACATAAGAATGAACTTGAGAGCATGGATATAGTGGTGCCTGGCGAGGATAAGAAAGCCGATATTATATCAAGAATAAAGCAGGTTACAGAGGATGTCTATATAACAAGTTCAGTTAAGCAGCTTATTGAGATATCTAATATAGATGGTGGCAAGAGTACAGGACTTAAGTTCCTTGCTGGATATCTTGGCGTGGAGCGCGAAAATATAGCTGCATTTGGTGACGCTGATAATGACATTGACATGCTCGAATATGCAGGCTGTGGAATAGCAATGGATAATGCAGCCGATAATCTTAAAGCAGTTGCTGATTATGTGACGACGCATCACAATGATGATGGGGTTGCGTATGCATTTAAAAATATCCTTTGCATATGATTATGTGATATATGCAAAGGATAAAATTGATATTTTCTGTATATGATGTTATGAATGATATGGGGCAAGCTTTCTAAGGTTGTCCAGAACTTCATAAGGAACGAACAATTTTCCTGTGCCAGTTCCAAGCTGGATGTGCGGCTTGTTGGCACCGTGGAAATCAGAACCGCCCGATATAAGCAGATTGTATTCTTTTGCAAGATTACGCATCTGGATTTCATCTCCCATAGAATAAGTAGAATATATCGCTTCAAGTGCCTGGATTCCATTATCACAGAGATAATCCATAAGCTTGTGCATTGCGGCTGTACCGAGGTGATAAAGAACCGGGTGAGCGAGTATTGCAACACCGCCAACACTGTGTATAAGTTCAATCGCCTCTTTTGGCGTAATTTTTTTCCTGTCAACATAGCATGGACCGTGGTCGCCTATATATCTGTCAAATGCTTCGTTGCGGTCACGTACATATCCTTTCTTCAGAAGGTAGTCTGCAAAATGTGCCCTTGTTATGACAGAACCGGCATACATTGACTTCATTTCTTCATATGATACATCAATTCCGATATCTTTAAATTTTTCACACATCTTGATATTTTTATTCTCACGTCCATCACGGAACGTGTCTAATCGTCTGTTAAAATCAGGATTCTCATAATCAATGAATAATCCAACGATATGTATCTCCTTTTTTTCATAAAATGTAGAAAGCTCGATACCGGGAATAAGCTCAATGCCTGCTTTGTCTGCGGCTTCAAGCCCTTCTTTGACACCACTTACTGTATCGTGATCGGTAAGCGCAATGGCTGAAAGTCCTTTGCTTACAGCTTCGGAAACAAGCATTGATGGTGTAAATGTTCCATCTGAAAATGTTGAATGAACGTGTAAATCTATCTGTTTCATATGCAAAAGCCCTCCGTATCTATCATATATGAAGATTTTAAACTCTGCATTTCAATAAGTCAAATTAAGGCTTTAAATTGTAGTAAACAGTTGTATTTTTCTCTGGTAAAGGTTAAAATATCAATTGATTTATATTTAGTTGGAAGGATGGTGCAGGAATTGGCAAGAGAGCTTGTAATAGGTGGATTTTACAGACATTTTAAGAATAAACTATATCAGGTTAAAGGAATTGCATATCATTCAGAAACTAAAGAAAAAATGGTTGTATATCAGGCAATGTATGGCGATTATTCACTGTATGTAAGACCATATGATATGTTTTTGAGTGAAGTTGACCATGCCAAATATCCAGATGTAACACAGAAGTATTGTTTTCAGGAGACAACGCCGGCAGAATTTGAAGCACAGGTAGTTAAAGATAAGCCTGTTTCAGTGTTATCAGATATCAAATCAGATTCAGATGATGATACTGCTTCAAAAAAGCCAGATAAGATACTTATGGATTTCCTTGATATAGATACATATCAGGAGAAGTTGAAGTATATAGATATTGTCAGGGATAGATTGGATGACAAGATTATAGATGCGATGGCTGCATCATTAGATGTCGAGGTGCCAGAGGGCAGTCTTGATAAGAGATACCAGTCTTTAAAGCAGGTTATATCAGCACACGCAAAATATGAGTGCACAAGATTAAGATGATAATGTTAAATAAATAAGCTTTTGTACCTGTACAAAAAGCTTTTTGATTTGACATCAATAAATATTAAATTATATCTGGTGTGGTGTCTGCCGCATCAGGACGGAGGTTATGATGAATATAACAGTATTAGCAGGTGGAACAAGTACAGAGAGAGATGTATCGATTGTATCGAGCAGGCTTATCTGCCAGTCACTTAGAAGAAATGGACATAAGGCTAACATTATAGATGTATTTCTTGGAACAGATAAATATGAAGATGCAGAGAGCTTCTTCAATGATAATAATGACCTTGATAAGCTGACAGATGAGCTGGCAAAGGAAACGGCGAATATAGCTGATTATGAAAATGCAAGGGCAGAGGCAGGAGAAGGATTTATCGGACCTAAGGTTTTAGAATTCTGCAAGGCTTCTGATATTGTATTCATCGGACTTCATGGGGCTAATGGCGAGGATGGTAAGCTTCAGGCGATGTTTGACCTTATGAATATCAGATATACAGGTACTGGATATCTTAGCAGTGCTATATCTATGGATAAGCAGTACACTAAGAAGGTATTTACAACAGAGGGTATTCCTACACCTAAGGGAATAACATTAAAGAAGGGACATAAGATTGAATATGTGCCATTCCCATGTGTAGTTAAACCATGCTGTGGTGGTTCAAGCGTAGGCGTATCTATAGTTAATGATGAGAAAGAATTTCAGAAAGCTGTAGACATGGCATTTGCGCTTGAGGACAGCATCCTTGTTGAGGAATATATAAGCGGTGGCGAATTTACATGTGGAGTACTTGATGGAAAGGCACTTCCAGTCGTTCAGATTGAGCCGCTTGATGGATTCTATGATTATAAGAACAAATATAATGGCAAGACTAAGGATACATGTCCAGCCAATATATCAAAGGAACTCACAGAGAAAATGCAGTATTGGGCACAGAAGGCATGTGAGGCTGCTGGTGTCACAACATATGCAAGAGTTGATGAGCTTGTCAATGAGGATGGAGATATATACTGTCTTGAGATTAATACTCTTCCGGGAATGACTCCAACAAGCCTTCTTCCACAGGAAGCGGCAGCAGTTGGCATGAGTTATGATGAGCTTACAGAGAAGATAATTCAGGTATCATTAGCAAAATATGAATAAATTGGAGTGTTATGAAGAATTTAACTATTAAATCTGTTACAGAGGCAGTCGGCGGAACATATTATGGGGATGAATCTTTTGAATCTCAGGAGATAAGCATGATTACTATAGACAGCCGTAAAATTGAAAAAAACGGACTTTTTATAGCAATCAAAGGCGAACGCAGTGACGGACATGATTATATTAAAGGATGCCTTGATAATGGTGCTCTTGCTGTCATATCAGAACATGTTATAGAGGATGAGAAACGTCCTGTAATAGTAGTGGAATCAAGTCTTAAAGCATTAAGGGATCTGGCTGCATTTTACAGAAGCCAGCTTGATATTAAGGTTGTAGGCATAACAGGAAGTGTAGGCAAGACCAGTACGAAAGAGACAATTGCCTCAGTCCTTGCAACAAAGTATCGTGTTTTAAAGACAGCGGGTAATTTTAATAATGAAATCGGACTTCCACTTACAGTATTCAGACTTACAGAGGATAATGAGGTTGCAGTCCTTGAGATGGGAATCAGCAATTTCGGTGAAATGAGCAGACTTACAGCGATTGCAAGACCAGATATAAGTGTTATCACTAATATAGGTCAGTGCCACCTTGAAAATCTCGGCACACGCGATGGAATATTAAAGGCAAAGACAGAGATATTTGAGGGAATGAATTCGGATGGAATTGCTGTACTTAACGCTGATGATGATAAGCTTATAACAATCGACAGTGTATGTGGCAAAAAGCCGGTTCATTTTGGTATAGATAACAAGAGTGGAATATATGCCAAGGATATACAGAGTAAAGGTCTGCTTGGAACAGATGCTATACTTTGCAATGTTCCATGTGCAGACGGCGTTAATGAATTTCCAATAACAATATCAGTGCCAGGCTCGCATATGGTATATAATGCGATGGCAGCAGCAGCCGTAGGAGCACTGCTTGGACTTACATCAGCACAGATTGCAAAGGGAATTGCTGATATGAATACAATTGCCGGTCGTAACCACATAATTAAGACAGAGCATTTTGTGATTCTTGATGACTGTTACAATGCCAATCCGGTATCAATGAAATCTTCGATTGATGTTTTAGCACTTGCCAAAGGAAGAAAGGTATGCATACTTGGTGATATGTTTGAGCTTGGCAGTGATGAGGTTAAGCTTCATAACGAGGTTGGACAGTATCTTGAAGGCAGGAACATAGATGTTCTTATGACTGCCGGAAAGCTTTCATATAACATAGCAGAAGGCGCAAAACAGGCTGGTGCATCAACTAAAGTTTATTCATTTGATACAAGAGATGAGCTTATAGCAAAGCTTCCAGAGGTGTTAAAGGATGGCGACAATATATTAGTCAAGGCATCACACGGAATGGAATATCCAGCTATTGTAAAATATCTGGAAGAATATTAAATATAATCTAATTCATTAAAATGTAATGACAGGAGGTACATATGAGAGGTGTTAAAAAATCTTTAGCGTTAATTATATCGCTTATGTTAGTTATAGGTCTTGCTGCATGCGGCGGCAAAGCCAAGACATATTCAATCATAGGAACATGGAAATCCGACAATGGAAAGATAAGTGAGATAACATTTAACGAAGACGGAACAGGAATCCTTAAAAAGAGCAGTGAGATAATAGTAAACTTTACATACACATCACAGGATGATAAAGTCACAGTTACAACAGAAGTTCTCAATCAGAAGTCATCTACAGAATACACATATACAGTAACTGAGGATAAACTTACACTCACCAACGATTACGAGACTACAGAATACAGTAGGCAGTAAATAAATTGCCCCAAGGACTGAGAGGCAGCCAGTTACAGACAGCCTCTCAGTCCTTGGGGCAATTTGGATTGATGTTATTGAGATAGTTTCTGAAATTCTTAGAAAGCCGTATGCTGTTATAGATTGATGCGTACTGTATATGTGACAGTTCGTCAATGTAATTAGTCTCATATGTCACATCTGTTTTATCTGAGAGGAGTGCGACAGCTTTGTTATACGCAATTGCTGCATACAGTTCGCTCTGATAATTGCCGAGTATGAAATTACCATTGATGTGTATATACGCCTGATATAGCGTATGTCCTTTTTTTTCAATTTTTCTGACACCGCAGAATCTGTTGATTACACGGATGTTTTCATAGCGGTAATCCCTTGAATCTCCATTGACATATATGTAATCCCTTCCTTTGACGGAATGTGCACGTATTCCGTATCTGTTAAGGATGCTTGTCTGCATTCCGTAGTCATTGACATAGTAATATCCTCCTCTTGATATTATTCTGTGATTAGAATAATAGAATAAATCATCCGTGTTAAATATAAGAACATTATTCTCAGCAAGAAAATATAAGAAAAATCTATCACAAAGATATATAGGAGTCTTTATGTACATGCCATTATCCCTGTAGTTGATAAGTGTTATATATTTGTGGAATGGTATGGATAATTCATCAGAATAAGATGTCACATGGAGGTCTTCATTGATGTAGTGTGATGAAGTGTCATTGAGTATGGCAATGGCTTCATCATAGACCCTGGAAGCTGTTGTTATATCATCAAAGCTTCCAAGACTTATGTGTTTATTTTTGTGAGTTATTGAAACTCTGTAGTATTCTGTATTGCCTTTTTTCTTAGCTATATATACACCAGTAGGCATATATCCTCCCAAATGTGTTTATTTGAATGTGTTTCGGTATTCTCCGGCAGTGTTAAAAAGATTTTTTATGTAATTGCTGCATTCTGCATCAGAATCAGATTTGATGTGTGTGCGGATTGTCTCAAGTTCTTCTATATATTTGTCGAGAAGCTGGCTTATAGCATCTCTGTTAGAAACACATATCTGTTCCCACATCTCAGGTGATGAGGCGGCGATACGTGTTGTGTCCTTGAATCCACCGGCTGCAAGCGTGTGCATATGCATGTCCCTGTCATCATTATCATGAACCATCATGGC
Organism: uncultured Eubacterium sp.; assembly: GCA_900547255.1. Taxonomy (GTDB): domain Bacteria; phylum Bacillota; class Clostridia; order Lachnospirales; family Lachnospiraceae; genus Lachnospira. The sequence goes on from URGC01000001.1 coordinate 64,191, forward strand.
AAGAGCGGCAGAGGCAAGGTGAGGCACATGGCTTATACCAGCAACTGCATAATCATGTTCTTTACAGTCCATTATAACAGGAACAGCTTCAAGTTCTCTAATCATATCACACATTTCTGTAACTTTTTCCTGTGGAGAAGATGGAGTTGGAGTTACAACATATACAGCTTTGCGAAGAAGCGTATCAGTAGAATATCTGTAACCGCTGTGCTCTGAGCCAGCCATAGGGT
>URGC01000002.1 GCA_900547255.1 uncultured Eubacterium sp.
CAACACCTCGGCCTGATACATCTGTAACCTTATCTGCTGTTGAGAAGCTTGGTCTGAATAACAGACTAATAATCTCATCCTCTGTCATAACAGCAGCCTGATCTTCTGTAATAGTCCCCTTCTCTATAGCCTTGCTCTTAACCTTCTGTACATCGATACCATTACCATCATCCTTAACCTCGATAACAACATTGTTACCATCCTGATATGCGTTAAGGAAAATAGAACCTGTTGGGTTCTTGCCTCTCTCAGCTCTTACTTCAGCACTCTCAATACCGTGGTCTGCTGAATTTCTTAAGAGGTGCATTAATGGGTCACCAATCTCATCGATAACTGTTCTATCAAGCTCTGTCTCCTCACCTGACATATACAGTTCCATTGGCTTGCCGAGCTTTTTGTTAAGATCTCTTATCATTCTTGGGAACTTACTAACAACGCTCTCAATTGGCATCATTCGAACCTTCATAACTGACTCATGAAGGTTAGTTGTTACTCTCTCAAGGTACTCTATCTGCTCATTGAAGTTCTGGTTAACTGCTGTCTCGCCATCCTCATTAGCTGCGCTGGCTGACACAAGACCATTCTTAGCAATGATAAGCTCGCTGACAAGGTTCATAAGGACATCAAGTTTCTCGATATCTACCCTTACTGTATGTCCAACTGGCTTTGACTTGCCTGCTGCTGGCTGCTGCTTACCGCCTGCCTGCTGTGCTGCTGGCTTAGTCTCCTTGCTTTCTTTTACTTCCTTCTTAGCCTCTTCATGTTGCTGTTCTGGCTTAGCTTCCTCTTCTGGAGCTTCTGCTGTCTCATCCTCTGGATATGGAGTTGTAATCTCCTCACCTACAGCATCCTTTATCTCTGATACATTCTTGATAATCTTAGTAATATCTGCAAAGCTCTCTGAAGATATAACAACAATGCTGAAATCAAAATCAAACTTCTCATCTTCAATATCCTGAACTGAAGGCTCTGACTTGATAATATCACAATGTCCCTCAAGGTTCTTGAATACAAGGAATGCTCTTGCTGCTTTAAGGATACAGTTCTCGTCTACACTTACTTTAATCATGTATACATGAAGATTCTTCTTTAAAGCTTCGTTAACTGCGTTCTTCTCAAAATCAGCGAGAACAATTTCATTATACTTGCTTGTATCTGCTGATGGTGCTGCTGTCTCAGCGGCTGCTGCTTCTGCCTTAGGAACTGGAGCTGCTTCCTGCTGTCCACCATCGCCATTAATAAAGCTGTTAAGTGCTTTGATTATTGGCTCATTATCATTAGTTCCTTCATCCTGATTCTGCTGTATATTAGTAACATATTCCTCAAGTGCATCAAGACACTGGAAAAGGCAGTCTACCATATCAGCAGTAACCTTGATATTGCCATTACGAACTTCTGAGAATACATTCTCCATATCATGAGTAAGATTCTGCATTCTCTTATATCCCATTGTACCAGCCATACCCTTTAAAGAGTGAGCTGCACGGAAAATCTCATTGATTGTATCAGTGTTTTCTGGTTCTTTCTCCAGAATCATTAACTGATCGCTAAGATTCTGTAAATGTTCATTTGATTCGTCGATAAAAATCTCTAGATACTGGCTAACATCCATTTTAAGATACCCCCACGTTCTTTGTAATCATTTCTGCGACCTGTCCAACTGGGACTACTTCGTCAACCAGTCCGGTCTGTGCTATTGCTTTTGGCATTCCATAGACAACACATGTATCTTCATCCTGTGCAATAACATGTATTTTCTTGTTCTGGGCAGCCAGCCCAGATATTCCTTTAGTTCCATCTGCTCCCATGCCTGTTAAAACTACGCATGTAATTTCATCAAAACTGCACTTTTCTAATGACTGGAACATTATATTGGCACAAGGTCTTAAGCCTTCCACTGCTGGTTCGTCACTAAGCTTAATCTCATAACCGGCAGATGCCTTTACAATTCTTAAATGCTTTCCACCCGGAGCTATGTATACATTACCTTTAGTAAGTACATCTCCATCTTGGGCTTCTTTAACATTGACCTCACTCATCTCATTAAGTCTTAATGCGAGAGATGCTGTAAATCCTGCTGGCATGTGCTGCACAATTACCATTGGTGCATCAAGATTGCCTGGTAACAATGGTACAACCTTCTGAAGTGTCTTAGGGCCACCTGTTGAACAAGCAAGAGCTACAAGCTTGTTCTTACCACGCTTAATTCCACTAAACTTGGCTGGTTCAACTTTTTTTGTTACAGTATTCATCTGTTGCGTCTTACGCCTGAATTCCAATGAAGAACTGCTTACGCCGCTTACTGGTGTGGAAGTCTTTCCAATTGTGACTTCCCTTCTAGGTCTGGTGCCTATAGATGTGCGTGATACAGCAGGCTGAGGTGCTGACGTTCTGGAAGCTGTCGCCACATCAAGCATCTCTTTAATTCTGTTACGGAACACCTCACCTTTAGTTTCAAGGTAATTCTCTGGTTTCGTAACGAAATCAAATGCACCTAATTCCAAAGCCTTGATAGTTTCTCTGGCTCCTTCTTTGGCAACAGTACTTACTACTATGACAGTCTGCTCAATCCTGTTCTTCTGAAGCTTTTCAAGTAATTCAAGACCGTTCATCTTAGGCATGTTAATATCAAGAATAACTGCGCTATAAAGATTAGGATTAGAAACAATCATATCAAATCCTTCAAGTCCGTCCTTAGCAATGGCTTCGACCTCATACCCATCATCCGAATTAATTATATCAGAGATTACCCTTCTCATGAGTGCAGAGTCATCAATCACTAATATTTTTTTCGCCATTTAAAATCATCATCTCCCTCTGCTCTGATTTTTTCTTTGTTGTTCAAATATATATTTAACTATAACATCTCTTGTCTGAGGTGGAATATCCTTAAACTGAAGCCTGTTATCATAGTAATTCTCCATATTAGGAGATGCTATCGACATAACAACCCTTGCCATCAGCCCTATTTCCTTAACACCGACATTCATGTCTATAGAAAATTTGACATACACATAGTCATTCTTATCAAAATCTCTTCCAGAAAAAACTCTTAGTCCGCCGCCGCTGATATCAACAATAACTCCATTGACAATCTCGGCATCCGGATTATCATCAATCACATGGCTCGATGAATAATCAATTACCTCTGATACATTAAGAGGGCGCATATCTACCTGTATATTACATGGAAGCCTGAAATACTGTCTTCTCTGGAACTTTTTGAGTTCGCTGGTAAGTTCCAGTCTCATAAGGTAGAGATTTTTCTCCTTATATCTTGACTCAATAACTGCCATGCCCTTGTATATGCCCTTCTGTGTATAGAAGTAACATTCAAGCTGGCTTTCTACTTCCAGAGTCACCAGATGACCTTCATATATAGGCAAAGCCGCAATTATTGTATCATCATCAAAGTCTAAAATCTGGCTTACATATGTAGTCTTGTCTGTATCATGTCTTAAACTTCTTCTATTCTGTACGACAGTAAGTTCTATTTTATTACCGATATTAATTACTTTGCCTTCCATAATTTAACCATTCACTTTCCTTGAAAAAACTGTTTTGAAGAAATTCCTTACTCCTATATTATTATGAGGGGAAATCTCTTTATTTTCAAGAATATTAACAATATCTTCGTAACATCTTGCTGATGGCGAACCTGGATACATAAGAGTAACCGGTTTCTGATTCATCACTGACTTAGTGACATTATTATCAAACGGAACAGCGCCTAAATACTCAAGGTCAACATTAAGGAATCTTGTTGACACTGCACTGAGTTTGTCATACAATCCCTGTCCGTCTTTATCATTCTCCACTCTGTTAGCTATAAGCTTCACTCTTGTATTATCAGATTCAAAATCCTCATTCATGCTGAGTGCCTTTAACAGCGCATATGAGTCTGTTATCGATGCAGGTTCTGGTGTAGTCACAAGAATTATCTCAGGACTTGACACTAAAAATTCCATAACTGATGATGAAATTCCAGCTCCTGTATCTATTATGATGACATCTGCCATCTCTTCAAGCTCTGACAACTTGCTCACAAGTCTTTTAATCTGGTCCTTGTCAAGATTGACAAGTCTCGCTATTCCCGAACCGCCTGATATAAAGCCAACGCCCTCTGGCCCCGGCGTTATTATATCCTTCAGCTCTTTTCCTTTGAACATCATATCTCCAAGATTGTACTTAGGGATGATTCCGAACATAACCTCAATATTGGCAAGCCCGAAATCAGCATCAAATATAACAACCTTTTTTCCCTGACGCTGGAACTGTAATGCAAGATTAACAGACGTGTTAGATTTGCCAACTCCACCTTTTCCACTTGTCACAGCGATTATTCTGGAGTTATCAACTGCCTTCTGGTTCTGCATTTTTATTATATTTCTTAAGTTCTGCGCCTGATCCATCATGTGTTACCTCCAAGAAGCTGCTTTGCAAGTGACTGTTCGTTAATAAGTTCTATGTCATTAGGCACATTCTGTCCTGATGTTGTATATGATAAAGCTGCTCCTGTCAGCATCCTTATATTAAGAATATTGCCAAGTGCACATGTCTCATCGAGCTTTGTAAATATAATTGACCAGTCATCTATATCCTTATATCTCTCAGTTATATTGACAAGGTCTTTATATTTGGTTGTGATACTGAGTACAAGATAAACCTTGACGTCAAAGTTATCCTTCAATGCCTTAGTATTGGCTAACATATCTCCAAGCTCATCCATCTGATCCTCAGACTTATGTGAACGTCCGGCTGTATCAACCATTATAAGGTCATAATCCTTATATGTATTAACCGCCTCTTCAAGCTCATCTGCTGAATATATAACGCTTACCGGACTGTCTATGATTGATGCATATGTATTAAGCTGTTCAACAGCCGCTATCCTGTATGTATCAGATGTTATAAATGCAACCTTTGCCTGCTGTTCAAGCTTGAATCTTGATGCGACCTTGGCAATTGTTGTTGTCTTTCCAACGCCTGTAGGACCTACAAAGAATATAACCTTAGGCTTGTCACCTATCTCTATATCATCAGCCTCGCCAAGCTTTAATATTATCTTCTGGTATGCAGCAGCAAGAATACTGTCGATATTGGATTCCTTCTTAAGAGAACCCTCTATATCACTCATAATCTGGTCTGCATACTTCTCATCAACTTCATTATCAATAAGCTTCTTATATATAAGCTTGATGAATTTCATATTGGAATTCTCACGCTCACTCACTTTTTTCTGACCGGCGTTCTCCTGTGTGACCTCACTGCTGGCTGGTTTTTCTGCTTCTTTGGCAGCTTCCTTTGCCATCTGGCTCTGTAAAAGATTGTGAAGTGAATCCAGCTTCTGTTCAAGCACAGCAGAATTAGACTCTGCCGGAACAGAAATCTTTTCATCAGCTACAAGATTAACCTTGGAATTGCTCCTTGCATTAAGAGGACGTGATGGTGTAACCTGTGTGCCGACAACCATTTTAGATGCATCATCGCCCATAACCGGCTTTCTTTGGTTAATGCCATTCTTGAATTCTTCTTCCTCAAGTGCTGCTGTTATCTCAACGACATCCTTCTTAAACAGACGGAATACGCCTCTTTGCTGCAATGTCTTGACATTCAAAACAACTGCCTTATTACCAAGATCCTCCTGTGCTTTCTTAATAGCTTCCTCTTCTGTTGCTCCCTGATACTTCTTGACTATCATTTATGCTGTCACCATCCCTACTGATTGTAATTCAATATTTGATTCCACCTCATTATATGAAATCACAATAATATCTTTGAAGTAATCCTGTGCCATCTTTTTAAAATATAATCTTACTATTGGTGATGTTATAACAATAGGATTACGTCCCATGTCTTCCAGCTTCTTTAACTGCTCTGTAAGACTGGCTATAATCTTTTTAACTCTTTCAGGGTCAAGCGCAAGATATGAACCCTGCTCTGTATTCTTGACAGAACCCATTATCTCCTGCTCAACAGCCGGGTCAAGAGTAACCACATTAGTCACCTCATTAGGTGGGAAATACTTTCCAGATATAGCTCTCTTCAAGCTCTGTCTTACATACTCTGTAAGTATATCAGTATCTCTTGTAACCGAAGCATGGTCTGCAAGAGTCTCAAATATTGTAACTAAGTCTCGTATTGATATTCCCTCTTCCAGAAGATTCTGGAGAACCTTCTGAATCTCACCGATACTGAGAAGCTTAGGAACAAGCTCATCAATAAGAGCTGTATTGTTATCCTTGATATTATTGATAAGATTCTGTACATCCTGTCTGGTAAGAAGCTCAGCAATATGCTGTCTGATAACTTCTGTAAGATGTGTAGCAATAATTGAAGGAGGGTCAACAACTGTATATCCAAGTGACTCTGCTCTCTCCCTCTGTCCCTCTGTAATCCATATAGCCGGAAGATGGAATGATGGTTCAAATGTCGGAATACCTGTTATCTCCTCTTCAACATATCCAGGATTCATCGCCATATAGTGGTCAAATAGAATCTCACCCTCGCTTACCTGTATGCCTTTAATCTTGATGACATACTGATTAGGGTTAAGCTGGATATTATCTCTTAATCTTATTATAGGCACAACTGCACCTAACTCAAGGGCAACCTGTCTTCTTATCATGACAACCCGGTCAAGCAGGTCTCCACCCTGGTTAACATCCGCTAACGGTATGATTCCGTAACCAAATTCAAGCTCGATAGGGTCGACATTAAGCAGGCTGACGACATTCTCCGGTTTTCGTATCTCCTGTGCCTCAGTCTCTTCTCTTTCAACCTCTTCCTCTATCTTAGCCTCGCCTTCCTTAACACCGACTCTTCTGCTAAGTAATATAAGTGCCACACCAAATGGAATGAATATATACCAAGGCAATGGTGTTGTAACTCCAAGGATAGCCATAGCTGAACCAACCATCATCAGAACCCTGTCAATAGAAAAGAGCTGTCCAACCATCTCATCACCTAATTCTCCATCACTTGAAGCCTTGGTTACAAGGATACCAGTTGACAGAGATATAAGAAGTGAAGGTATCTGGCTGCATAGTCCATCACCGATTGTAAGGATTGTGTACTTCTGTAAAGCCTCGTTAATTGTAAGACCGCCATACAGCATACCCATTACAATACCACCGACCATGTTGATACCTGTAATGATAAGACCTGCTGTAGCATCTCCCTTAACATACTTGGTAGCACCATCCATGGAACCAAAGAAGCTGTTCTCCTGCTGGAGTTTTTTTCTCTTCTCAGCAGCCTCTTTATCTGTTATGGCACCTGTATTAAGGTCAGAGTCAATCGCCATCTGCTTACCAGCCATGGCATCCAGTGTGAATCTGGCTGTAACCTCAGCAACTCGCTCAGAACCTTTATTGATAACTACAAACTGGATAATAATAAGGATAATAAATATAATTATACCAATTACAAGATTACCGCCACCTACGAATTCACCGAATACTGCAACGACCCGGCCTGCATCTCCATTCTTAAGGATAAGCTTTGTTGACGATACATTCAGCGAAATTCTGAATATTGTCGTGAACAGTAATATTGTTGGGAAAGATGCCATATCAAGAACTTCTTTTGCATATAATGAATTAAACAGAATTACAAGTGCAATGCCGATATTCAATGCTAAGAGCACATCCAGCAATGCTGATGGAATTGATATAATAAAGAATAAAACCGCAGATAGAAGATATACGCCTATGAACAAATCATTCTTTTTTACCTTCATTATTCCAATCCCCTTTCCTTGGTATATTTATCCAAATCAGACATTAAATAATTGTAACATTTTTAATCTTTATATTCAACTATTTACAAAAAGCTATTTTTTAGTAAGTTGGTTTTAATACCATTGCAAGAATCTCCGCTACTGCCTGATACAATTCTGGCGGTATCTCCATTCCGATATCGACATTGGCATACAGGATTCTCGCCAGTGGTTTATTCTCAACTATCTCAATGTGGTATTCTCTCGCCTTGTCCTTTATCTGGAAAGCAAGATAGTCAGCACCCTTGGCTATAACTATAGGCGCCATGCCACTGTTAGGTTCATACTTTAGTGCAACCGCGAAATGTGTAGGGTTCGTGATGACAACGTCCGCCTCCGGAAGCTGCTGCATCATTCTACGACGCGAGATTTCCTGCATCTTTCTTCTTATCTGACCCTTAATCTGAGGGTCACCTTCAGTATTCTTAAATTCATCTTTAATTTCCTGTTTTGTCATCATTGTGTCCTGCCTGAACTTGAATTTCTGATAAAACAGGTCGACAAAACCAATTACAAGGAACACTGCACTGACCTTGATTCCTAAGTCAACTATTATACCACCTATCGCACCTAACGCCTGATAAAGTGTTATATTATAAAATGTAAGAAGCAAATTGGCCTTATCTTTAATCGTTACGAACACAATAATTCCAATCACAATCATCATTGCAATTGACTTTAAAAGCTCAAAAAGCTGTCTTACTGAAAATATCCTCTTAAATCCATTAATCGGACTCAGTTTACTGAACTTGGGCTTCATAGGCTCTGTTGTAACCATCCATGACTGCTGAAGCATATTGCCAACTACTGCTATAACGACAGCCACAATAAATATTGGAAAAGTTATTACAATCAGGTCTGTAAATGCCTTTCTTATTGATGATACAGCTAATGTCATAGGATATCCTGAACCACTGTCATTAATCTGCACCTCAAATGTCGTATAAAACTCTTTAAAGGCTCTCATAAGCTTTTCGCCCATTGTTACAACATATACTTTAATTATAATAAACAATGACATAAGGGAGGCAGCCATTATCAAATCCTTACTCTTGGCAACCTGCCCCTGCTTTCTTGTATCATTTAACTTTTTACTTGTCGCAGGCTCAGTCTTCTCTCCACCCGGACCGTCCTTTGCAAAGAACTGAAGATTATATTCTATTGCAAGGTGTTTTTCTGACATTCCGCCATTCATTATATCTGTATATCTATCCGTCATGGGCTCATCCCCCTTACTAAAGAAGCTAAGAGCGTATGAATCTCTTCCTCTATAACAGTAGACACTGCTGGCATCATAACCACTGTGAACATAACAGCGAATATACCAGCAAATATTTTCAACTGCATACCAACTACGAACATATTCATCTGTGGTGCAATTCTTGCAAGAATAGCAAGCACGACATTGAGCAGAAGTGTTACCGAAAAGACAGGCAGTGCAATTCTAAAGCCTATCACGAAATAATCCCCGATAAACTTCATAATTGTGTCAAATATCCCCGCCGAGAATGTCACCTGGCCAATCGGAATAACCTTATATGTCTCAATTATCGCCTGGATAAGGTATCTGTGAAGGCCCGACACCAGCAGCAATAACAGTAATATGTAATAATAGAAATTACCGAATATACCGACCTGTATATTAGTTGTCGGGTCCATAATCTGCGCCATTGAAAGTCCGGTATCCATATCAATAATTGCACCTGAATACATGATTATCTGTATGCAGAATGCGCTTATCACTCCTAAAAACATTCCCACAGCAACTTCTTTAAGAATAATTGCCGCAAGTTCAAGGGCACCATTATATTCAAATGTCATATCTGGATTAGCTGTATAGACAAGAACTGCTACAAAAAAAGCTAATCCCACCTTAGTCCTAGCAGGTGTATTAGCTGTGTTAAATATAGCTGCCACATATATAAATGAGGCAATCCTTATAAGAATCATAATAAACAGCATAAACTGTTCCATTGCAAATTCATAACTAATCATATTATACTATTCCATCACATTATATACTGATTAAAGCTGCCCCACAGATTCTGCATAAAAGCAACAATCTCATTGAGCATCCATGAACCCATGAGCATAAGTCCAAGAAGAATTGCCAGAAGCTTAGGCACGAATGTAAGTGTCTGCTCCTGAATTGATGTAAGTGTCTGGAAAAGGCTGATAATAAGACCTACAATCATTGACACAAGCAATATAGGAACTGATGTCTTGGCTATAACCCATACAGTTTCTCTTGCTATAGTAATAACGTCACCTGTAGTCATATTCTGCTCCTTTCCATCTTACATATCTTAACTAATTAAATGTCGTCATCAGATTGCCTATTATCAGATTCCATCCATCTGCCATAACGAACAGCAATATCTTGAAAGGTGTCGATATTGTCGTTGGCGGCAGCATCATCATACCCATAGACATAAGCGTTGATGCAACAACCATATCTATGACTATAAATGGAATATAGATAAGGAATCCTATAATAAACGCAATTCTAAGTTCGCTGATAATAAAACTTGGTATAAGTACTCTCAAAGGTATATCATCCTCAGACTTAACTGAACCTTCCTCAAAATCTGCAATCTTAAGGAATGTATCAAGATCCTTAGTTGATACCTGCCTGAGCATAAACTTTCTTACTGGCTGAACACCAATATCATATGCTTCCTGCGCTGTAATCTCGTTATTAGATAACGGAACAATCGCGCTCTGGTAAACCTCTGTAAATGTAGGTGCCATCACAAAAAAAGTCAAAAACAAAGACAAGCCCGCAATAATCTGGTTAGGTGGAACTGTCTGTGTACCAATAGCAGCTCTTGTGAAATGTAATACAATAACAATTCTTGTAAAAGACGTCAACATCATAAGTATTGACGGAGCAAGCGAGATAACTGTAAGTACTAAAAGCATCTGCAATACGCTGGATAAATCAGAACCATCACCCGCTGATATTCCAATACTTATCAAGTTATCACCATCTGCCGCATATACACATCTGGTAAATACAGTACACATTGCAAAAAATATACCTAATCCCAGAGAAGCAGCAATAATCTTTCTCCTGTTCTTCTTCAAAAACTTTATCATAATACACTATCCGCCTAATCTTCCGGCTTGTCTTTTTTAAATTTTTCTAAAATTGATTTAAAACTTTCAGATTTCACCTGCGTAGTGTTATCAGAAAGAACCAAATCCCCCTGTTCTATCTCACTAATCACCGTGATAGTATCTTTACATACAGCAATAGCAAAAAATCGGTTTCCAATCTGAATAATCTGAATATACTTAGAGTTGGATATTCTCACCGTCTCAAGAACGCTGATATTACCACCTGAAAGCTTACTCTTCTGATAATTGCCAGCAAATCTAGTAACAAAATATGTCAAGGCTAACACAAGTGCAAACACAATAATCAATGTCAACAATTGTGTAAATGTCTCTAAGCCTGATGTCGACACTGCAAGCAATATATTCAACATATTATCCTACTACCTTCTGAACCGCCTCGATAACTCGGTCTGCCTGAAAAGGTTTAACAATAAAATCCTTAGCACCAGACTGGATTGACTCAATTACCATTGCCTGCTGACCCATTGCAGAACACATAATAACTGAAGCATTGGCATCTGCAGCTTTAATCTTCTTAAGTGCCTCAATACCGTCCATCTCTGGCATAGTAATATCCATAAGGACTAAATCCGGCTTTAATTCAGCATATTTCTCAACTGCCTTAGCTCCGTTCTCAGCCTCTCCTGCAATATTGTAACCGTTCTTTGTGAGAATATCCTTAATCATCATTCTCATAAACGCTGCATCATCGCAAATCAAAATATTCTTTGCCATATCTAATCTCCTATCCTAAATTAAAAACTATATAATCTTTTTTCATTATACTACAAAAAATTGCATTTTCCTACTATTTTTTTTATTTTATGAATCCTTAATAATTTCAGTTATACGAACACCGAAACTTTCTTCAATAACAACAACTTCTCCCTTAGCAACATACTTGCCATTAACAAGTACATCTATCGCTTCACCTGCAATCTTATTAAGCTCAACAATAGTACCTGGGGCAAATTCCAATATATCCTTAATGCTCTTAGATGTCCTTCCAAGTTCAACAGTAACTTCCAATGGAACATCCATGATAAGGTCTATATTTTCCTTCTGGCTTAATCCACTGACATCATTAGCAAAAGGCTGGAATGCTGCTGGTGCAACATTGACATCCTGCTGTGGTGGATATCCATATGGCATTCCCTGTGGTTGGTATCCGTATGGCACACCCTGTGGCGGATATCCATATGGCATTCCATATGGAGGCATTCCCTGTGGCGCAGCCTGTGCATTCATATCCGGCTGCATAGGTGGTGGTGTCATCTGCTGTGCTGGTGCAGGCTGTGGCTGTGGTGTTGGCGCAGCCGCCTGTGCTGGTGCAGGCTGTGGTGTTGGTGCAGATGCCTGTGCTGGTGCAGGCTGTGGCTGTGGTGTTGGTGCAGATGCCTGTGCCTGTGGTGTTGGCGCAGATGCCTGTGAATCTGATGATGGCATGAATAACTCAAGCAGTTCCTTAGCAAATTCAATTGGATAGAGCTGCATAATCTCACTGTCAATCAAATCACCAATCTGCATCTTAAAGGAAACCCTTACAAATGAGCCATTGAGAAATGCTGGTAAGTCATCAATTGAGTCACTGTATGTATCAATAACATTAGCAACTGGTGGACTGATATCAATCTTTCTATTAAACATAGAAGACATTGATGTTGCTGCCGAACCCATCATCTGGTTCATAGCTTCACCGATTGCACTAAGATGTAATTCACTAAGTGGTTCTGAATCATCTTCCTGACCAGGTCCCCCCATCATAAGGTCTGTTATAATCTTAACATCACTCTCTTTAAGTACAAGGACATTATTACCATCTATACCCTCTTTATATGATATCTGCATCATAACACATGGTCTGTCATATTTTGCAGATATGTCTTCCCAGTTAGATACCGATACAGAAGGTGTTGTGATATTAACCTTCTGATTCAATAGCGAGCTAAGTGTTGTCGCTGCTGTACCCATACTTATATTAGAGATTTCGCCGACTGCATCTTTTTCAGAAGCACTGAGTGAAAACTCTTCGTCTCCTGATGATGAAGCAGGTGCTGCATCTGCTGCTGGTTTTTCTTCTTCCGAATTATTCATACCCGACAGTAACGCATTAATCTCGTCCTGTGACAACATGCCATCCATTCTATTCATTCTCCTCTCTAATTACTTCTGTAACTCTGACTGCGAACTGTTCATTAGAATATCCCGGCAACGCCATAAATTTCTTTATGTTACCCACATACACATCAAGTTCTTCATCAACATGCCGATTAACCTTAATAATATCTCCAACCTGAAGATTAGCAAAATCAGCTACACTAATTGTACTGGTACCAAGAACAGCTTTAATTGGAATTCTTGCTTTATTAATAGCTGCCTCAATAGTATCTTCATAAGAAGTACCATCTTTCTCTTTCATTGTAGAGAACCAGTACTTCGTATTCAACTTATCAATAACCGGCTCAAGTGTATCAAAAGGAAGACACACATTCATGAGACCTTCTACATCGCCTATCTTAATATTCAGCGTGATAATCGCAATCGTTTCACTCGGTGAAATAATCTGTGCAAACTGTGAATTCGTCTCTATTCTTTCAAGCCTTGGCTCTACTTTAACAACATTAGCCAGAGGCTCGCGAAGCAGATTGACACATATGCTGAATATTCTCTCTAAGATAGACAGCTCTATCTCTGAATAATCTCTTTCCTTATCAATCGGCACGCCTGCTCCTCCAAGAAGTCTGTCAACAATCGCAAATCCAAGATTGGATGCCATCTCCATAATAACATTGCCTGTTAATGGCTGCATTCCTATAACTCCTAAAAGTACCGGATTAGACAAAGCGTTAGAAAACTCTGAATAAATAACAACCTCTGAATTGACAACATCTACATTGACTGACTTACGAAGATATGCCGGAAGATTGGTAGCAAGTAATCTCGAAAAATGTTCAAAAATAATCTCTAATGTTCTTAAATGCTCCTTCGAGAATTTTGCAGGTCTGGCAAAATCGTAGTTCTTAACCTGTTTTTCTTCTGAAACTTTAGCTTCATCTATATCAAGCTCGCCTGTGCTTAATGCTTTCAACAGGTTATCGATCTCGCTTTGGGACAAGACCTCTCCCATCTTCCTTCACCTCCATTCATCCTTAATTAATAATCTATTACTGTGTAACTACTGAATAAATAGTTACTGAATATATACACTGTGTCTCAAACTGATCCTGAAGTGTTGCTAATAAATCACTCTCAATCTTAGCCATATTCTTTTCAATTGCATCATATGAGTACTTCTGGGCTTCCTTAGTAATTGTACTAGCTATAACCTTCATACCATTATTGATGCTTGTACTCTTAGTTGAATAATCCTTAGCCTTGCTGTTAAGACCAAGCGAAACCTTTAATACTGCATAATGTGTCTTGCCATTACTTGTGTAAGATACTGTTATGCTGTCGTTATCGCCGCTTGTAACATCTACATACACGATATCGCTCTCGCTGACTCTTCCTGTTGATGTTGAATCGCCAGATTTTGAGATACCTCCGACATCAAGGTCGATAATCTCTGATACTTTAGTGATAAGATTGTTTGTTTTCTTATTAGTTGACACTAAAGAAAATGTAAGTAACACTGTTAATACAAGGTTAATAAGAACCAGTGCCAGTGTTATGACATTAAGCATACTCTTTTTCATATAGCTCCTCCATGATTATATATTAATTCTTACTGTATAATGAATTATATATCTTAATTTCAACTCGTCTGTTCTGGGCACGTCCTTCTGCAGTACTGTTAGATGCAACTGGAACTGCTTCACCTCTTCCAGACGAAGTAAGGCTTGTCGGATCAAAGCCCTTCTGGCTTACGAAATAATCAAACACCGTATACGCTCTGTATATAGACAACATCATATTATCCGGATACTGTGCTGTGCTGATTGGTACGTTATCTGTATGTCCCTCAATCGTAATTGTGTTGGCATCATACTGTTTAACAGAATCCGCAACCTTATCAACTATAGTAACTGCACCGCTCTTAAGTTCAGACCTTCCTGAATCAAAAAGAATCGCACCGTTAATATTAAGTAATACATATTCACTTGTCGCTGTAACCTCGACCTGATCTGCAACATTCTGTGCTTCAAGTGCCGCCTCAATCTGTTCAGCCATCTGCTCTGACTGCGACAGACCTTCCTGCTGCACCTGCTCATACGCATCATTATTATCCTGCGTAACCTCGCCATCAGAATTAAGTCCTACATTATTATAGAACTCACTTAATGCATTAAGCTGGCTTGCGCCACTTGCCACAAGCACACCTTCATCTGACAGAACCGAACCGCCCGAAGGAAGCACACTGAATGTAGCTGACAAAGCCGCTGCCAATTCCTGAAACTTCTGTGAGTCAACTGTTGACATAGAGAACAAAAGCACGAAGAAGCACAGAAGAAGATTCATCAAATCACTGAAAGTCGACATCCAGGCTGGTGCGCCAGGTGCGCTTTCCTCTGGTTTTCTCTTTGCCATTAACGCTCACCTTCCTCCTGAGATGCAGCACCACGTGCGGCTGGTGATAAGAATGACTTAAGCTTTTCTTCAATCACTCTAGGGTTTTCGCCCGCCTGTATTGATAAAAGTCCTTCTATAACAATCTCTCTCATCTGATACTCTTTGCTGTTGATATTCTTCATCTTAGTTGCTATAGGTGTACAGAACCAGTTAGCAATGAGCGAACCATAAAGTGTAGTAAGAAGAGCAACCGCCATGGAAGGCCCGATTGAATTGAAATCACTAAGGTTCTTAAGCATGTTAACCAGACCGATAAGAGTACCAATCATTCCCCATGCAGGACCGAATGAAGCCCATGTTTCAAAGAAACCAGCCATTGTTCTGTGACGGTCATCCATATTAACAAGCTCTGTCTCAAGAATCCCTCTTACAAGCTCAGGCTCAGTACCATCGACAATAAGAAGGATACCTTTCTTCATAAATTCATCCTCGAGATTACCAGCAACCTCCTCAAGTGCAAGGAGACCTTCCTTACGGGCAACATTAGATAAATCTATTATCTGTTTGATAACTGCTCCATTATCAATCTTAGGATCCTTAAACGCAATTCCTGCCCCCTTGAATCCTGCAATAAATTCCGATATAGTAAAGCCTGTTATCAAGCTGGTAAGTGAACCACCAATTGTAATGATAACTGACGGCAGATCGAAGAAGTTACCAAGTGCCGAAACACCGGCTCCCGATATAATACCAAACAAAACCATTACAACTCCGACAACTAAACCTATGAGTGTAGCTAAATCCACTGTTACGCACCATCCTATCTTTTATTATTCTATATAATGTATTTTTCTTTTATATTCGATAACCTTATTAACAATCTCCTCACACGATTCCTTAACAACGTACTTGGTACCTGTTGTCAGTGTAATAACTGTGTCCGGAGTCTCTTCTACCGTCTGTATAATCTCAGCATTCACCACGAATACAGACTCATTAAGCCTCGTCACTTTTATCATTCTCAATCCTCTATGTATTAAAAATAAGGTTAACATCTATATACTGTATATATGCATAGTACCCTATCTAAAAATAACCACATATATTAAACCACAATTTGGAAATATTAGCAACTCACATAACTGATTTTTTTATAAAAAATGGCATGAAAGCAAAATACTTTCATGCCACAATTATATATTAAATTTTTATATAGCACCAGCTATATACTTGCTACTATCTCTTAAGGTTGATAAGCTCCTCAAGCATTGTATCAGATACTGTGATAATTCTTGAGTTAGCCTGGAAACCTCTCTGTGTTGTTATCATAGTTGTAAACTGGTCAGAAAGGTCTACGTTAGACATCTCAAGGTATCCAGAACTCATCTTGCCGCCTGATGAAGCTACCTCTTCACCAATTCCATTAAATTCACCTGAGTTAAGCGTTGCAGCATACATATTCTCTCCAACCTTCTCAAGACCAGCAGGGTTAGAGAAAGTAGCAACTGCAATCTGTGCAATAGTCTTAACATCACCATTGCTGTAGTTGGCTACGATACAACCTTTATCATCAACGCCAACTGATGTCATAGTACCAACAGCTTTACCAGCGCCATCAACTCCACCAGTTGAAGCATTCTTAATACCCATGCTGTCCTTAATATTAGTTGTCTCATTAAATCTTGTAAGTGATGAAAAATCTACTGTTATAGGATTTGTTATATTAGCAACATCAGCACTGCAATCAACGCCACCATCTGGAACTTTAGCTTTATCCGCCTTAAATCCTCCCAATGTAAATGTGCCAGTATTACCTGTACCAACATCAATTTTACCTGTATTAGCATTGAATGTAATATCTCCAGTAATTGTTTCTGCTGTCAAATTAGTCTTCTGTCCATTCTTTGTAATAGCACCACATTTAACTGTATACTTAGATGGAGTTGTTTTATCCGGAGTAAGAGTCAGACTAGCCTGATATCTGTTACCCAGAGAATCATAAAACGATACAGTTGTTGTTGCATCACCTGTAGCAGCCGCATCAATATTACCTGTAATTGTAACACTTTTAGTTGCTTCCGGCTCTGTGAAAGTATATTTTGAGCTCTGTGGATACAAGGCCTGAACCTTATCCTTAACAATCGCACCAGTATCAGGGTCAGCATACCATCCCATTACATTACATCCACCAGATGTGACAAGAGCACCATTAGTATCAATCTTAAAATCTCCAGCTCTTGTAAAATATGTACTGCCTGCATTATTAATAATAAAGAATGAATTACCAGAAAGACATACATCCCATGTATTATCTGTACGCTCTGTAGCGCCCTGTGAAGTGATAGCAGTTGATATAGATGCAACTGTTGAACCAAGACCTATCTGCTTGGCATTAGTTCCACCCTTGCTTCCATCACTGCTTGGACCTGATGCAGTCTGTGTAGTCTGATAATATACATCACTAAAAGTTACTGACTGTGACTTGAAAGCCACTGTATTGACGTTGGCAATATTATTACCGATAACGTCCATCTTTGTCTGGTGTGCCTTTAAACCTGACACAGCAGAGAACAATGATCTCATCATAGGATTAGTACCTCCAAAAATTTACTATGATAAGCTGTTTAATCTTAATCCCATCTGGCATTCAGGGATTATAAGCCTCCTTAAAGGTCCAGCTATATAATAACAGCTCCATCAATATTGGTATATATATTCTCGTCATTATTAGTAGAATCCATCGCTGTAACAACAGTTCTGTTCTCTGTATTAACAATGAACGCAAGATTATCAAGGATTACCAATGATTCCTTGATACCTTTTAAACCAGCCTTCTGAGTTCCTTCATTAAGACGTGTCATCTGCTCATCTGACAGTTGAATATCTCTCTGTCTAAGCCTTGCATCAGCATGTTTTGAAAATCTGACACCATCAGACTGCTCTGTCTTATCTGCTGCCTTAATGCTTTCCTTGGTCTGTCTAAGAATATCCTGAAAAGAAACATCAGATGTCCCGCTGGATTCACGATTAATATTACCATTCAGCGAACTTGCTGCCTGCTGGATAGATGTATATCCACCCATCATGATATTATTCATAAGCGACACCTCTTTTCCATATAACTTTACACCTATATATCGGCATATTCAACAAGAAATTGAACAGAAATTACTCTTTTCCAGAATCCTCAGTCTTATCTTCTGTTTTTTCTTCTGTCTTATCAGTGCTGTCAGTTTTATTGTCTGTTCCTGTTGTACTTCCAGTAGTACTGCCGCTGCCTGTTGTACTACCTGTTGTTGAGCCCTTTAAAAGCTTCTTGTAGTAATCATCATCAAGAACTCTGTCAAGATCTTCAATATCATACAGTTTATCGTCAATTCTAAGATAAATTGTACCATCAATCTTTTCCCAGCTCTGGACTTTACCTGCTACAAGCTGTGTGGCATCAATACCGCTCTGTACAATTACATACTTTCCAACAAGATTAGAAGCTGTCTGTTGCTGGACTCTTTCGTTCATTGAAGTAGTAGCTGATACCTGTGTGAAAGTAGCCATCTGTGCAATATACTGTGTATTATCTGTTGGTTCAAGCGGATCCTGATACTGCATCTGTGCAGCAAGAAGCTTTAAGAAATCATTAACATCCAGATCCGAATTATTCTTCTTAGTATTTTTATTAAGAGAACTTACATTACTATAGCTGTCAGAATCCTGGATTTTGCCATCTACGACATTAGAAGTTACCATATTATGCCTCCTTTGCTAATTTAATACTATGCTGTGTATTCAACACTGCTGTTTTCATTGTAATTAACTACAGGCTCTTCCTCTTCTTCATCATCAGAGTAATCAAAGCCATCAAGTCTTATTCTTCTTGATGTTTTCTTTGCCTGTTCCTGCTTCTGTCCATCAAACTGCTGATTAGAATCAAATGCATTAGTCTGTACTGCAATCTCTACAGCATCAACCTTAATACCCTGGCTCTCAATATTCTCCTTAAGAGTAATAACCTGACTCTCAAGTGCTTTTCTGACCTGTTCATTCTCTGCAGATATCTGTGCTGTAACAACACCTTCCCTTACAGATACAAGTAAATTAACCTTGCCAAGATTCTGTGGATTAAGCTGTATCTCCATGCTCTTTAACTCTGATGTTGAATTAAGCTTAATTGATTCAACAATCTGGTCAACAACATCAGCCGGATTAACTCTGTAATCTACATTGTCAAATGCTGCTTCAAAACTCTGCTGGATATCATTAACGATATTATTACCTGCAGGTATCGCTGCATTCTCACCCTTTACAGAGTCATTGCTTCTGCCATATGTGTTATTGCTCCTGCCATCATCAGTTCCTGTCTTGCCCTGACTGTCATCATTATTCACAACAAGCTTCTTTGCAATCACATCGCTCATAGATACATCTTTCGCATCAGCATTATCTGCCACTGCTGTATCAGAGGCTGCCTGACTTACATCATCAGTGTTCTTTGCCAATGTCACAGTCTCATCCTCTGTAGCTGCCACTGCAGCTCCTGAGGATGCATTCTCAATAAATTCTTTGATAGCCTCAACTGGCATGTCCAATTCAGATGAAAGACCAGCTAATTCATTATCAAGCGCACCTAAAACATTCATAAGGTTTGCTGAGAGATTCTCATCAGTTACAATAGCTATTGCATCCTGGCTTCCAGTAACCTCAACAACGAGCTGGGTTATATTAGCAGGAATAAGCAAATCTGCCATAGTAAGTCCAAGTGTCTCCATAGCTTCTTTGAGCTGTTCATCAGTTACATCAAAGTCTTTCTTGATTTCATCATAAATCTTGCTTCCTGCATCATCAATCTTATCAGATACTGTATCTTTGTTATCAGCTTTGGATGTATTGTCAGCTTTAACATCTTTAGTCTTAGATGAATTGTCAGTCTTAACATTATCAGTTGATGTATCTTTTACACTTGTCTTAGAATCTGTATCTGACTTCTTAGCAGTTGTAATATTCATCGCTGATGAATTATTCTTATTAGTGCCTGACATATTGTTAGCAACTGACTTGGATAATACTGCTGAAAAATCTGTGCCAGAACCATTAGACTTTGTTGTCTGGTTAACACCAGTATCCTGTGCAGGTATGCTTGCTGTTCCTGTTATTGCGGAACTTACCATCTTGTCTGTCTCCTTTCATAATAATTATAGTTGATAGAAATATGCCTAGATATCCCTATCAAATAAAATATCGGAAAAAGCCAGAAAAACTTTAGCTTTTTCCGAATATTTCTAACATATTAATCTGATAAAATCTAATTAACCTTTGATGGGAACATGATTACAGTAAGCTTAGCAGCATACACTGGATCCATCTCCTGCATAATTGCTGACCTCTGCTTAGGTGTCATGCACATAAGTATTCTTGTTACAACATATGCATCACCTGTCATCTCTTCCATAACAGCCGCAGCCTTATCTGCATCCATCTTAGAATAAGTTGTTGCCCAGTCCTGAACCTGCTTAGAGAACTGTAAACGCTCTGTTACTTCCTTATAAATCTTAGCTGCGTTATCTGGATATATTGATTCATACCATGACTTATACTCAGATATATCAGGAGCATTGTCATTGAATACGACCTGCTTGTCAAATTCTTCCTTCTGCTTTAAGAAATCTTCCTGATTATCCTCATATACTTTAAGTCTGGCAACCTCTGCCTGAAGCTGTGCTATCTGGTCAGATGATGAATTATCATTGTTCTGATAATTAGCAACCTCACCCTCAAGTTCTTTAATTCTGTCTATCGCTTCTGCAAGGCTCTTATACTTGTATCCAGTCTCCTCCATAAGCTCTTCATCGCTCATCTCAGGAAGCACCTTGTTAACAACCGGTACATTTTTAAGAACAGGTCTTAACATAGAACCTATTCCGCCAACATCCATCTTAATCAGAAGTGCGAATATAACAAGCCATACAACGATTATAACTAACGCCAGCAAAAAGCTGACAAAGCCATTGCCTTTTTCTTCGTCATCATTTTTTTCGAGATCTAATTCGTCCTCAGACTTCTTCTTCTTAGCCATCCCTGTCTCCATTTCTCATCAATCAGTGTTTTTTCCTTTATCATTATAGGTAAAACTTACCAATTGGTCAATTTCCTTCTTTTCCTCATTGTTAAGTTCCATCTTGAACTCTTCAAATGCTTTTTCTTTTAATTTCTCATGTATCTTTCTGTCTTTCACAGCTTCATTGAGCTGTTCGCGTACCTTTTCAAGATTTCTCTCGGCAATTCTTAGCTTAACAGCCTGCTGCTTCATCATCTCTTCAATTGCTTTGACTGATTCGCCGCCAATCTTTAGCTGTACAACATCTACCTTGCCAAGAGATTTCTTCCTGATATCTTCCTGGTACTGCTGTCTTCTATTAACAAGCTGCGCCAGCTTTTCTTCCTCTGTCCTGACAAGATTCATTGCAGTGGCAAATTCTGTCTTTGCCTGTGTCTCCAGCCTTATCTTTATATCAAGTACGTTCTGAAGACGATACACAAATTTTGCCATAAGAAGTCGACCTCCTTAAATAACCAGACTTTTACTCTTCATCATAATCTGCAAATATATCATAGAGCATACGAAGTTCCTCATCAAATGTAAACTTCTCATCTGTCTGTTGCATAAGAAATGCATTAACTGCATCTATCTTAGAAATCGCATAATCAATATTCTTATTGCTGCCTTTCTTATAAGCTCCGATATTAATAAGGTCTTCCGCCTCATTATATGTAGCAAGAACGTTCTTAAGACGGCCTGCCATCTTCTTATGTTCTTTGCTCGCAATCTGTCCCATGCATCTTGATATACTCTGGAGTACATCAATAGCCGGATAGTGATTCTTATGTCCAAGCTTTCGTGAAAGCATTATATGTCCATCAAGGATACTTCGTGCAGTATCTGTTATTGGTTCGTTAAAGTCATCACCATCAACAAGGACTGTATACAATCCTGTTATAGAACCTTTTTCCGACATACCTGCACGTTCAAGCAGTTTAGGCATCTCACTGTATACGCTAGGTGGATATCCTCTTGTAACTGGCGGTTCGCCAGAGGCAAGTCCAATCTCTCGCTGTGCCATGGAAAAACGTGTAAGTGAATCCATCATCAGCAGTACATCCTTGCCCTGATCCCTGAAATACTCAGCAATCGCTGTAGCTGTCTTGGCTGCTTTGTTACGGATAAGTGCCGGCTTGTCTGAAGTTGCCACAACAAGGACACTTCGTTTCATGCCTTCCTCACCAAGGTCTCGTTCAACGAACTCTCTTACTTCTCGTCCACGCTCTCCAATAAGAGCTATAACATTGATATCCGCTTTCGTGTTACGCGCAAACATACCCATAAGAGTACTCTTGCCAACACCACTACCAGCAAATATTCCGATTCGCTGTCCCTTACCAACAGTTAAAAGTCCATCTACAGCCTTAACTCCCAGTGGAAGCACTTCGCTTATTATGACTCTTGACATAGGATCTGGTGGTTCAGCTTCAACTGAATATTCCTCAGTAAGTCCAAGGTCTGTTCCATCCACCGGATTGCCAAGTCCGTCAAGCGTATGTCCAAGAATTCCAAATCCAACCTTTACACCTAATGGCTTGCCAGTATTCTCCACAACGCATCCCAGGCCGATTCCATCCACATTATCAAATGGCATCAGCAATACAACTGATTCCCTGAATCCAACGACCTCTGCGTTAACAACCTGTTTCTTATCTGCCGAATATATCTTACATAAATCATTAAGCTTGGCATCAGGTCCTATAGACTCTACTGTAAGTCCGACTATCTTAGAAACCTTTCCAAGCTTTTTGTAGAAAGTTTCCTGCATCAGTTCCTGATATTTAGTTTTATCAATATCAAACACCGTAACTTCCTCCCTACAGTTTCATTAGTTCATATCAAAATTATCTCATGCAGCTAAGCATCTTGATTTTTTTTATAAGATTATCCATCTCAACATCAAGGCTACAATCGAACACAGCACCATCTGTCTCTATAATGCACTGATTCTGTTCAAGTGAGACATCCTCAGAAACCTCTATATCAATCTCTTTATCAACATGGCAGCTTATCTTGCCCTGATTAGATGATACATAATCATAATCAGCAGGAGATACCTTTATGACATATTCATGATTCTTGTCAGCACCACTTAATGCATTGTCTATAAGGTGCATAAGAATATCATGGTTATCAACTGCTTCAGAAGATATAACTGACTTGAATACCTGTGTCAGAACATCAACAAGCTGTGGCTCTATATTGTTATTCTTCTCAATATATTCCGACTCAAGCTGGTTAAATCTCTGTGTGTATTCATCCTCTAACTGCTTCCTGCTCTGTTCTATCTCCTCAGAGGCCTTCTGCATTCCGTCATTATATCCCTGCTCATTCGCCTGATTATATGTCTGCTGTGCATTCTCCTCAGCACTCTTTATAATCTCATCTGCCTGTTCATGTGCCGATGCTATTATATTCTCAGCTTCCTCATTAACCTCAGCCACCTTGGTCGTAGCCTGCTCAGGGTTTACTGCTTCCGCAGATGCAGCACCCTCTTCGTCCGGGTCTGTCACTAACTGCTCAACAACATCTGCTGTCAGTCCGTGAACAAATCCATCTGAATCAACATTACTCTTGTCATTTGATTCCACTATGCTTTGCAGCTTTGCCTTGATAATCTCATTATAATCAATAACACGCTCTTCCTTGCTTACAGTAGAACCTCTTTTAAGTAGATTAGACAATTATCTCGTCACCTCCACCTCTAGCAATAACAATCTCTGCTGAATCTTCAAGCTTTCTGATAATATTAACAATCTTCTGCTGAGCTTCCTCAACATCCTTCATACGTACAGGGCCCATGAATTCCATATCTTCCTTAATCATAACAGCAAGACGGCTTGAAAGGTTATTAAGAATAACATTCTGAACCTCTTCTGTTGCACCCTTAAGGGCAAGAGCAAGGTCACTGTTATCAACATCTCTAAGAACACGCTGGATAGCTCTGTCGTCGAGAGAAAGAATATCCTCGAATACGAACATCTTCTTTCTGATCTCATCTGCAAGCTCTGGCTCTTCAACCTCAAGAGTTTCCATAATATGCTTCTCTGTTCCTCTGTCTACAGAGTTCAAGATGCTTACGATAGCATCTACGCCGCCGACAATAGTGTAATCCTGATTAACAAGTGATGAAAGCTTTCTTTCAAGTACCTTTTCAACCTGCTTGATAACATCTGGTGATGTTCTGTCCATCTGTGCAATTCTCTTAGCAACATCTGCCTGCTTTTCAGGCGGAAGTGAAGATATAACCATTGATGACTGTGCAGCAGGAAGATACGACAATATAAGTGCGATTGTCTGTGGATGCTCGTCCTGTATGAAGTTCAAAAGCTGGCTTGGATCTGTCTTTCTGATAAACTCGAAAGGTCTTACCTGCAAGCTTGCTGTCAGCTTGCCAATAACACTCTTAGCCTTCTCCTCACCAAGGGCTTTCTCAAGCAATTCCTTAGCGTATCCGATACCACCCTCTGCAATATACTGCTGGGCAAGACACACCTCATAGAATTCATTCAAAACCTTCTCTTTGGTCTGTGGAGATACGCTGCTTGTATTAGCAATCTCAAGTGTAAGCTGCTCTATCTCTTCTTCTTTTAAATGCTTAAATATCTGAGCAGATTTCTCTGGTCCTAAAGTGATAAGCAGAGTTGCAGCCTTCTCAACTCCATCCATCTCTCTCTCTGATCCTGATGATTGTTTAGCCATATGTAATCACGCCTTTCCTAATCCCATCCTTCATTGAGCCAGTTACGAAGCAACAATGCAACTGCTTCCGGATTCTCATCCACAAATTTCTCAATAGCCTTTCTGGTCTCTGACTTCTCCTGCATGTCGATATCATCAACCGCTGGCTGTTTCTCTCTTGTAGTAGCAAGCATCTCTTCAACAGACAGCTCTGGTTCTGTCTCGTTGACTGTAAGAGGTACTGCACTTCTGATAACAACGAATACAAGTATTCCTAATATAACTACAGCAAGTAAAATCTGTAACCAGAATGTTACATTGCTTAAGATATTGCCGCTTGCCTTGTCCTGGAAATATGGTCTCTGGTATGCAACAACTGATATATTACCAGCCGCAACGCCAGTTCCCACTGCTATATTATCTATAACTGTCTGGTCAACAGTAAGTGTTGTTGTCTCTGCATTCTGTGCCTTGAATTCATCCCATGTCATATTATCAAGATATCCAAGGTCTTTGCAGTTCTGCTCCTCGTATACAACATTCTTGATAAGTGTAACAGCAAGAGTTGATGTGTCACGCACAATCTCTCCTGGTTCCTTAACTGTGGTTGTTACAAGTGAATTAGGAAGATACTCATACTTAGTTACATTGTATGTTGAAGTACTTGAATTGCCATTCTGTACGTTATATGTAGTATCATCACTATTAGATGTTGTTCCCGGTGTTCCACTTGCTCCAGAAGCACCTGTTGATGACTCAACATATGATGAACCAAATATCGCCTGTTCATCACCCTGTGTAGAATACTCTGTTGCTATTGTTGTAACAGCATCCCAGTCCATATCAAAGTTCAATGTAAGATATACATCATCATACATGCCAGATGCCAGAAGTCCCTGCTTCAATGAATTCTTAGTTGTTGTCTCTATCTGGTTCTTATATTTAAGCTTGCCAGTATAGCTGACACCTGAATTAGTTGATGCATTGCTTGGGCCTGAGAATAATGTATTACCCTTAGTATCAACAACTGTAATATTATTAGTTGTGCCATTGCCAACTGCTGTTGCAAGATAATTAGCAATAGTCTCCGCATAATCGTCACTAATAGTCTTGGAAGTTTCAAGACATGCACTTACTGATGCCTCTGATGTTGTGGCATAGAATGAATTGCTTGAATCTTCCATCTGTACTGTGATAGATGCATTCTTTATTCCATCCATATTTTCAAGGTCATCTTTTAACTTGGTCTCAAGATAATGTGCATACATCTTGCTTCTGTCAGACTCTGTTGTTGTAAAGCTGCTGTTCATGGCATCCGCAAAAGTATAACCCGCAGGCTGTATATCATTGGATGCAATCAGCATCTTCGCATTAGTAAGGTCTGATTTGTTAACCTGTACTGTAAGAGAGCCATCGGAAACCTTATAATTAATATTGTTGCTTGTGAGCAGTGTTGTAACACTGTTCATCTCTTTGTAATCTTCACATACGCGTAATGTTTCGTATGTTGGTCTTGATGCAACAAATGCTATAATGCCTATCGCCACCACTACCACAGCGGCAGAACTTATAATAATCACCCTCTGCTTGGCTGTCCAACTTTTCCATATCTCAATTATTTTATTAATAACTGCTCTAAAACGCTCAGCCATCGTAATTTAATACTCCTTAAATCTGCATATTCATAATCTCTTTGTAAGCTTCTAATGCCTTATCTCTTACTGCAACTGTAAACTGCAATGCTATATTAGCCTGCTGCTGGTAAACTCCAAGTTCATGTGTGTTAGTCATGTTGCCAAGAGCATAATCAATCTCAGCCTGCTGAGCCTGCTGAATATAGTCATTAGTACTATTAAGCAGTCCTGATACTGAATTAAAGATTGAATCGAATGTCTCATCTCCAGTATTAGTTTCACCTACATTCTTAGCAGCGGACTGCTGCATTGCGCTTGTAACCTTGCTTACATAATCTGTTCCAAGATTACTGACTGCCTGTGTTATATTCATCTATATTACCTCTTTCACTGTATTGTTTCCGTTCATATTATACTGCATTATACAGTTCCTATTGATAAGCCCTTCTGTGCCATTGATTTGCTGGCATTGAAAGCTGATATATTAGCCTCATATGATCTTGAAGCATCAATAAGATCTGTCATCTCCTGAACTATATTGACATTAGGATATGTCACATATCCATTCTCATCAGCATCAGGATGTGATGGGTCATATACCATGTTCATATCAGTCGAAGTATCCTCATATACTGATGTAACTTTAACTCCATCGCCAAGCCTTCCACCACTTGCATTATGTAATATGCTTGCAAATGATGAGCCTGTTGCTGTTGCGCCTTTGACAGCAGTTGCCTGTGACAGAGTCTTTTCTGTAAACACAACTGCTTTTCTTACATATGGAGTTCCATCAGAAGTTCTTGTTGTGTTGGAGTTAGCAATATTCTCAGATATAACATCTGTTCTTAACTGCTGCGCTGTCATTCCTGATGCACTTATATTAAAAGCTGTAAACATTGACATGTTAAGTTCCTCCCCCTTAGTTCTTAGTATTATTTAAGTACTGCCTTAAATCTTGAAAATTCATTACTCATACTGTCTATCAGTGCATTATAGTTAATCTGCTCTGCTGCCAGTTCTGCATTCTCTGTAGATAAGTCAACATTATTGCCATCCATTCTGTATGACAATGCTGTATTCTCTGTGTATGTTCTATATGTAAGAGTTGAAGTATCAACATTGTTTACCTTCTGTGTCAGTGTTGCACTGGGTCTTCCTGCCTGTTCAATAGCTGAATTGAGGTAAGTTGTAAATTCAACATCTTGTCTTTTGTAATTAGGAGTATCAACATTAGCAATATTATTAGTCAATACCTCTTCTCTTGCCCAGCTGGCATCTGCTGCTGACTTCAAGACGTTAACATATCCAAATAATCCTGAGCTCATAAACCCGCTCCCTTCTTAATATACATATCATTAAAGCATATATCTATACCATGTATTATATCATCACATAGTACTACCTACTATAAGCCTAAACTACATTATAGAATATCAAAGCATAAAAATAAAGCATGAATTTACCAAAAATTCAAAAAAAGAAAGAGCCATTGCATTATAAATGTGCGCAGACTCCTTCCCACTAGTATCTTAATCCGTTAATCTAACTTATTCAATTCATCAAATACTTCATCATTGACGACTTTAATGTAGGTACCTTTCATTCCAGAAGACCTTGATTCTATGACGCCGGCACTCTCAAACTTGCGGAGTGCATTGACGATAACAGATCTTGTTATACCAACCCTGTCAGCAATCTTGCTTGCAACAAGAACACCCTCTGTACCATCAAGCTCCTTGAATATATGCTTGATTGCTTCTAATTCTGATGAAGACAATGTTCCTATCGCAGACTTGACAATCTGTTTATTCCTGATTATCTCTGCATTCTCCTCATTAACAGAACGCATCATCTCAAGTCCTACAACTGTCGTTCCATATTCGCAAAGAATGATATCATCTATCTCATAAGAATTGTCATTCTTATATAAGAACAATGTTCCAAGTCTCTCTCCTGCTATCTCTATAGGAGCAATAAGTGCCTCAAACTTTCTGACATTATCAGTTGCAAATCCTAATGTAGCAAGATTAACATTCTCCTTGGTTGACAAAATACTAAGCAGACGTTCATTGAGCATATTATCAACGAACCCACCGACTCTGTCATATATAAGTTCGTCAATAACATCAACATCTTTGTAGAATCCAGTACCTAGTACTTTACCCTTTCTGCTTATGACAAGAATATTCGACTCCAAAATCCCACTAAGCACATCACAGATATCATTAAACTCAACGCGCTGTGAATGATTATTGTGAAGAAGCTTATTTATCTTTCTTGTCTTATCTAACAATTGCACACTCATCAGTAATACCTCCGTAACATAAGACACACAATACGTGCACTACGAAATAATCTCTGATAGAATACTAGCATTTATATTAGATAATTTCAATAGTTTTCTGACAATTAATTCTGTTTTGCTTCAATGTAGCCACAATTCTCATCTGCGCAGACAATCTTATTGCCTTTTTCAATCATATATCCACCACATTTAGGACATTTCTTTGATACAGGCTTCTGCCATGACATAAAATCACAGTGTGGATTATCCTCACAGCCAAAATATCTTCTGCCCTTCTTAGTCTTCTTTAAAACTATATCCTTGCCGCACTTAGGACATGCCACACCAATATTTTCAAAGTAAGGCTTGGTATTCCTACACTCCGGGAATCCAGGACATCCGAGGAACTTTCCATGTGGTCCGTATTTGATAACCATATTACGACCGCACTTCTCACATATAACATCACTTACTTCATCCTCAATCTTGACATTCTCAAGTTCCTTTTCTGCTGCCTTAACAGCTTCATCAAGATCTGGATAGAAGTTTCTTATTACCTCTTTCCACTTGACTTTGCCATCTCCAACGCCATCAAGAAGCGACTCCATATTAGCAGTGAAATTGACATCCACTATCGTAGGGAATGCCTTTTTCATTATATCATTAACCGCCTCACCAAGTTCTGTAACATACAGATTCTTATTCTCCTTGGCAATGTAATGTCTTGCAATTATAGTTGTTATTGTAGGCGCATAAGTACTTGGTCTTCCTATTCCAAGCTCCTCAAGCTGCTTAACTAACGAAGCTTCTGTATAATGAGCTGGTGGCTGTGTAAAATGCTGGCTACTGTCAAGCGATTCAAGTTTTAACTCTGAGTCAACGCTTACACCCTTAACAAGAGTATTGCTCTCCTTCTCCTCGTCATCATCCTTGTATACTGACATGAAACCATCAAACTTAATCTTAGATGCCGATACATTAAATCTGTATCTGCCTGCGGCAATCTTAACAGAAGTAGTCTCATACACAGCATTGCTCATCTGGCTTGCTGTAAATCTCTTCCATATAAGCTGATATAATCTAAACTGGTCTCTTGATAATGACTCCTTGACAATGACAGGTGATAAAGCTATATCTGTTGGTCTTATAGCCTCATGTGCATCCTGTATCTTCTTGCCATCCTTGCCGGAATTCTTAGCTGCTGCCACATAATTCTTACCGTAATTATCTTCTATATATGAAGATGCCATAGCCACGGCTTCATCTGCAATTCTTGTAGAATCAGTACGCAGGTATGTTATGATACCTATCGTTCCCCTGCCAGCTATATCCACGCCTTCGTATAACTGCTGTGCAAGTCTCATAGTCTTCTGTGTTGAGAAGTTAAGCTGCTTTGCCGCTTCCTGCTGTAATGTACTTGTTGTAAATGGCAGTGGAGCTTTCTTAGTCTTTTCTCCCGGCTTTACACTCTCGACAGAAAAGCTGCTCTTCTTTAAGCTCTTTAAAATCTCATTCATCTGTGATTCATTCTTGATATCTATCCTGCCATTCTCATCGCCATAAAATCTTGCAATAACAGGCTTTTTCTCGCCAGATACATTAAGCTTGGCTTCAAGTGTCCAGTACTCTTCTGGTATGAATGAATTAATCTCATCCTCCCTGTCACATATTATTCTTAACGCAACAGACTGTACTCTTCCGGCACTTAATCCTCTCTTTACCTTAGCCCACAGAACCGGACTTATCTTATAACCCACAATTCTGTCAAGCACTCTTCTTGACTGCTGTGCATCAACAAGATTCATGTCAATCTTTCTTGCATCTTTAAGTGATGCCTTGACTGCATTCTTGGTAATCTCGTTAAATGTTATTCTGTATATATCCTTATCTTCAAGCTTTAAAGCCTTGGCAAGATGCCATGAAATCGCTTCTCCCTCACGGTCCGGGTCAGTTGCGAGATATATCTTGTCTGCTTTCTTTGCTTCTTTCTTTAAAGCAGCAAGGATGTCACCTTTTCCCCTTATCGTTATATACTTAGGCTCAAAATCATTCTCTACATCAACGCCCATCTGGCTCTTAGGTAAATCCCTGATATGACCCTGGGATGCCATTACCTCATAATTAGAACCTAAAAACTTCTTAATAGTCTTAACCTTAGCTGGAGACTCCACAATAACAAGATACTTAGCCATAATAATCTCTTATAAATCCTTCCATAATCTATATACTGCATCGGACATAGCTGTTCTTCCCAACCTCCTTAATTGCCCCCTGAAGCTGTAATTCAAACAGCCGTTGGCTAACAACCGCTATGTCGAGGCCAGTTTCCTTAATAATTGTATCTATATCTTTTGGATACAAATTGGTTGTACTATACACCATATTTTTTTCACTGGCAAGCAGATTTATGTCAGAATTGTCTAAATAATCTTTTTCAAAATCATTCCAGCACTGGGTTTCCTCTGTTTTAAAATTATTTTTTTCGAGGCTGGCTCTCTGCTCTACCCACTGCCTTACTGCATCAATCTGTCTTATATCATCAGCACATGTTATTATCATGGCACCAAGCTTTATAAGTTCATTGCATCCTGCACTGAGCGGGTCACTTATTCTGCCCGGAACCGCCATAATATCTTTCCCCTGTTCCAATGCCTGGTCTACCGTTATAAGTGAGCCGCTGCGCTTTCTTGCCTCAACCACTATAACCACATCAGCCAGTCCGCTTATTATGCGGTTTCTCTCTGGAAATGCTCCTTTGCACGGCTTGCTGTGTGGCAGATATTCAGATATAATCCCACCAGTATCTTCAAGTCTCGAATACAGCTCAATGTTTTCCCTCGGATAACATACATCAACGCCACAGCCAAGTACTGCAACAGACAAACCTCCGCCATCAACACAGCCTCTCTGCCCTGCGGCGTCAATACCTAACGCCATGCCGCTTACAACCTGTATTCCCATGTACGCAAAGCTTCTTCCGAGTTCATATGCCGCCTGCCTTCCATATTCACTACAGCTTCTGGCACCTATAATCGCAACCGTTATGGCATCATCATCAACACATCTTCCACGCATATATAATCCCACCGGCGCATCGCTGATATTCTTTAACCTTGACGGATAGTTATCAGACTGTTTGTGTATGAATGTGATTCCGCTGTCATTAAGCGCACAGAATTCCTCATATATCTTTTTATCCTTCTTTGATTCATTCATACGCTCTATGTCTCTTGTGCTTATTCCATATGGTGCATTATATGTGCTCAGCTCTCTCTGATATACATGCTTTGCATCACCATACTCATCAAGCAGCAGATTCATCTTAGTACGTCCAATGCCCGGTATATTACACAGCCAGTACCAGTAATAATCATTAACTCTATCTGATTCCATTATTTCTATATGATATAGCCTCGCTAAGATGTGAAACAGCTATATTCTCCTTTCCATCAATATCTGCAATAGTTCTGGCTGTCTTTAATACTTTTTCATATCCTCTCGCAGTCATGTTAAAGCTGTTAAACGCCTTCTCCATAACCTTCTTCTCCTGTGCTCCAAGCGCACAGTATCTGGCAGCCTGCCTTGCATTCATCTGCGAGTTAAACAGTATCTTTTCCTTGGAAAATCGTTCTTTCTGTGCCTTTCTTGCCCTCTCAACCATATCTTTCATATTGTGGGATGAATACTCATCCTGACGCTTGCTGCCATCATCAACAAGCATATCAAAATCCACTCTGCCAACCCTTACACTTAAATCAAATCTATCCCATATCGGCTGGCTTATACGTCCCATATATCTAATAATGTCATGCTCTGTGCAAAAGCATCTCGTTCTGTCCGGATAATACCCGCATTTGCATGGATTCATGGCTGCTACAAGCATAAAGTCCGCAGGATAGATATATTCAGATGATGACCTTACAATCCGTATGTACCTGTCTTCCAAAGGCTGTCTTAGGGATTCCATTATATTAACCGGGAATTCTGTCAGTTCATCCAAAAACAGCACCCCCTTAGATGCAAGCGTGACCTCACCCGGTCTTGGAATACTTCCACCGCCTAAAAGACCAGCTTTACTCACACAGTGATGTGGTGCCCTGAATGGTCTTTTACTTATAATACGTCCATCCTTAAGACTTCCCGAGATACTGTATATCTTGGTGAGTGCCATAATCTCCTCTGGCTCAAGTTCTGGCATAATTGTGGGAATCCTCTTTGCAAGCATTGTCTTGCCGCTCCCCGGAGGACCTACATAGATTATATTATGCATGCCGGCAGCAGCTATCATAGTTGCACGCTTGGCTGCAATCTGTCCTTTTATATCACTGTAATCTTCCACATAAATCTTATCTTTATCATCTCTGATTCCCCTGTAAGTTATAGGAGTACACTTTTCTTTTCCCTGTAATATATCTACAAGCTGGTGCAGTGTCCTGACTCCATATACATTAATTCCATCAACGAGGCTTCCTTCACCAGCATTCCCTTCTGGAATAATACATACAGAAAATCCCCTCTCTTTTGCCGCAAGAACCGATGGAAACACTCCTTTTACTTCATTGACCCTGCCGTCAAGACTAAGCTCCCCGACAATCATCATATTCTTAAGTGCAGATGGTTCAACTATTCCATTAGCGGCAAGAATCCCAACTGCTATAGGCAGGTCAAATCCTGTGCCAGCCTTCCTCACATCAGCCGGCGATATATTGACAACTATTCTCTGTGGTCTTATCTCAATCCCCGTATTCTTGATAGCCACCCTCACACGTTCCTTTGCTTCCCTGACCTGCGTTGCAAGATATCCGCTCATATCAAAATATGGCAGGCCATCTCCTGCATCAGTCTCAACATTGACAATAACAGGCTGAAGCCCTGCCAATGTCACACTGTAAACTACACTGTACATATACCTCCTGTCTCAGTAAATTCAATATAACGTACAAAAGCTGACATAATCGCACGTCAATTATGTCAGCTTTATTATATTATATTTTATTTACTATTGCAATATAAATATATATCATTTATATTATTACTTTACAGAAAATCCATATACAGAATAGTTATCTTCACTTCCGCCAAGAATCTCAGACATCATATCATCGAAATTGACATTGCAATAATATTTGTCGCTCTCACCATTCGTAAGGACATTGAAGCTGCCGTCCGTTGTCAGGTACGCATTTTCATATACATAGCCAAAATATATAGTTTCTGTATAATCAGAACATGTTATGTCCGCTGAGAATATAAGAACTATCTTATTCTTTGCAAGCTCCTTTGATGCTGTATTGCTTCTTTTGAGGAATTTTGAATCAATCAGGGTGATATTATCAGCAGTCTCCTCATTAGGCTCATGAAGATATTTTTTGTCATTAGTTGCCTTATACAACATTCTGAATGATGTGTCCTCTGTCTCTTTCTTAATTGAAGCTGTACACAACTGTACACGCTGTAGAAGAACTGTATTATCTATCTGGCTTGCATCTTCAACATAAGTACTTAACTTATCAACAATATATATCTTGTCAAAAGAATCTGTTATATACCCATGTCTTCCAAGCTCAACATCATCGACATTGCAATGGATTGTAACCTCATCATTAACTTTAATATTGTTCTGTATATCCGCAGTATATGATAACTGGGACAAAAACTCATCTTCCCATGTATTCCTTGTCACAACATACGCATCAGGGCTTATTCCTGCAAATATTACATCTACATTGTCAAACAGGTTAATCTTCTTACCAGCCTCAACACCTTTGGCTCTTACATTAAATGTGCTGCTGCCAACTGATATCCCTGCCGCCTTTGCAAGCTCCTTATCGTATGTAACAATAACTGAAACCTTATCACCATTAGAGATACCTGACTTTTCAGTCTCCGCAACATATCCCTCCAGCGAATCTGCAAACTGTCCATACAGATATTTCTTTGACTCATCTACGCCTTTGCCGACAAGCTTGTTCACAATGGCATCTCTTTTTATGACACACCCAGCAGTTGCATAACCATCTGCACCAGTGTATGAAAGCTCAACATAATCCTCAAGTGCAATGTGCTTTTTCCCCATATTCCATGCTATGATAACAAGCACCATGCACGCAATAACAGCAGCTATCACCATTATGAATTTAGTCTTTTCATTCCGGCTATCATTAGTTTCATTCTGCGGATGTTTAACGCCATATTTTTTTGTCAGACTTTTACTGTTAATAGCTGCCACCTCCTACACATTTCTTGTTGCCTGAATAAGCCAGTCAAGCTTCTCACCCTCAAAATATGGTGTAAGTTTCTGTCTTACCCATGCATGATATTCATTAAGAGCCGCTTTTTCCCTGTCATCAAGAATACTTACATCAACAGCATCAAGGTCAATTGGCGCACATGTAAGCGTTCTGAATTTAAGCCATGTTCCGTACTCATTCTCATAATCTTTTTCAGCTATAATCTCGTTCTCAATTCTGATGCCGTACTCACCCTCGATATACACGCCAGGCTCGTTAGATGTCACCATCCCCGGCTCAATCACGCATAGGTCATTCTTACCTATCACATGCTTCCATCTGAACCCATTAGGTGCTTCGTGAACATTAAGCAGATACCCTATTCCATGTCCTGTTCCGCATCTGTAGTCAATGCCTTCCTCCCACAGCGGGCCTCTTGCAAGCATATCAAGATTATAGCCTGTGCAGCCGGCAAGGAAATGTGCTTTGGTAAGTCTTAACATTCCTTTTAATGTAAGTGTAAAATGATGTATTTGGCTTTCAGTAAGTTTTCCAAGCACAATTGTTCTGGTCACATCTGTAGTGCCTCTCATATACTGTCCGCCTGAATCTACCAAAAGCATTCCCTCTTTCATAAGGACAGCACTGTCATCTCCTGCGTGGTAATGCATCATCGCAGCATTCGCACCGTATGCACTTATAGTATCAAAACTTGGCTCTAAAAAGTCCGGAATACGGGCACGCAGTCCATCCAGATATTCTGCCGCACCAGCCTCTGTAATCGTCTCACCTGCGGCAACATTTTTCTTAACCCAGTATATAAATTCAGTAAGTGCCGCGCCATCATCAATATGGACATCTGTGAGATTTTTAATCTCTGTGTCGTTCTTAACAGCCTTCATTCCGACAACCGGATTCTGTCTTTCCACTATAACCGCACCGGCACTTTCTAACTGCATATATATTGCAAGATTAACTCTTTTGGCATCAACGAGTATCTTCTTTCCTCCAAGATTATTAATATCCTCATAGATACTGTCATATGGGCACACCTTAACTGCTTCTTTTGTGAACCTGTCTTTGACATCCTGTGGCAGACGCTTCTCATCAATGTAGATGTATGCATCATCATGTGTTATGAATGCATACGACATGACAACTGGATTACATTTAACGTCACGTCCTCTTATATTAAACAGCCAGCATATATCGTCAAGCGTAGCTATAATATGTCCGTATTCATCTTTCATATTATCTCTTAGCTTATTTAGCTTATCATTGCTGCTCTGTCCGAATTCTGCATTAAATACATCTGTTGATGGGAATGCAGGTCTGTCAGTCCAGATAACCTCTATCGGGTTAAAATTGCACTTTATATGTGCCCCCTTGCGCTCTAACCTATCTTTTAAATCCATTCCAAGGACGCCTGAAACCATTCTGCCATCCACGCCAAGAAGTCCGTTGTCAGGCACTTCTGCCTCAACATAATCCTCTAATTCAGGAACGCCTTTGCATCCCATCTCCATAAGCTTAATAGTTGTTCCCTCAAGCTGTTTTTTTGCCTGGACAAAATATCGTCCATCTGTAAATAAAGCCGCTGTATCTTTAGTTATCACAAGAGTTCCTGCCGAGCCTGTAAAGCCAGACAGGAATTCTCTTTCATTAAAATAATCGCCTGTATACTCAGACATATGGTAATCATTAGTGCAGACCATGTACACATCCACACAATCTTTATCCATAAGTTCCCTTACTTTTTCAAGTCTATGCAAAATGTCTTCTTTCATAATCCATTGTCCTCTAATACTTTTTTTAGTTTTTCGAGAGATTTTTTCTCTATTCTGCTGACATAGCTTCTGCTTATCCCAAGATTATCAGCTATCTGGCTCTGCGTAAGCTCTTCATTGCCCATAAGCCCGAATCTGTGCCTTATAATATAAGCCTCTCTTTCGCTAAGCACACTGTCAATGCTCTTCTCGATAACATCTACCCTTTGATTAAAAACCATATCCGCAACAATGTCAACAGGTTCACAGCTTACTGTCTCTATTATGCTTATCTCATTGCCCTCTTTATCCTTGCCGACCGGCTCATACAGCGAAACCTCTCTGGATGTCTTTCTCTCAGCGCGAAGCATCATAAGCAGTTCGTTATCTATACATTTGGCTGCATACGTAGCAAGCCTTATGCCCTTGTCTGGGTTAAATGAATTGATAGCCTTTATAAGACCTATTGTACCAACAGAAATCAAGTCTGAGATATCTCTTTCTGGCACAGAATATTTCTTTGTCATATGTGCAACCAGACGCATATTCTTCTCAATCAGAATATTTTTTGCATTCATATCTCCATCGTGATAAGCCCTAAGCATCTGCTGCTCTTCATCCTGCGTTAATGGCTTTGCAAAACTTTTCAAAGAAAAAGCACCCCAGACACATATTTTATATATATTATGTGCCAGAGTGCTTTTTATTGCTTTTCCAATAGCTGTTATTCTTCTTTTCTTCTTAATATATCAAACTCGTCCAGCTCCACGCCTAAGTCAATAAACAGCTTCTGCTTAGGATGTGGTGCGCTCTCCATGTCTGTTCCGTTCTCGTCTGTTATGCGCTTGACTGTGACAGTTAAGTTGCTTCCATCAGGCTTCATAACTTCTATCTGCTCGCCCACAGAGAACTTGTTACGCTGCTCAATACTGTACAGTCCCTGCTCATTCTTAGCACCCACTATGCCAAGATATGTGTATTCTTTAACATATGTGTTAGTGTCATATATCTGTGTATTCTCATTAGGCTTGCCAAAGAAAAATCCAGTTGTGTACTGTCTGTATGTGCATTTGCTGATTTCTGACTTATAGAATGGTATTCTTGACTTGTAAAGCTCAGGATCCTGTAAGAACTCATCTATAGCAAGTCCATATGTTCTCGCAACTGTGGCAACATACAGAGCTGTCTTCATTCTTCCTTCTATCTTAAAGCTGTCAATACCAGCATCTAACATCTCTGGAATATGCTCTATCATGCACAGATCCTTGGAATTGAATATATATGTTCCTCTCTCATTCTCATAGACAGGCATATATTCTCCAGGTCTCTGCTCTTCTACAACAGAATACTTCCATCTGCATGGATGGGTACACTCTCCCCTGTTAGCATCTCTTCCAGCCATAAAGCTGCTGAGAAGACATCTTCCAGAATATGATATGCACATTGCGCCATGCATGAATGACTCAATCTCCATCTCGTATGGGATATGCTCTCTTATCTCTTTAATTTCTTTAAGAGAAAGCTCTCTTGCAGAGACAACTCTTGTTGCTCCCTGCTTCCACCAGAACTGGTATGTCATGTAATTAGTATTGTTAGCCTGTGTGCTTATATGGATATCAACCTCTGGCCATACTTCCTTTGCAATTGTAAACATTCCAGGGTCAGATATAATAAGTGCGTCAGGGCCTACTTCCTTTAATTCCTCAAAATACTGTCTTGCACCATCTAAATCATAATTATGCGCAAGTATATTAGCTGTTACATACACTTTACAGCCTCTTGCATGGGCGAATTCTATTCCCTCTTTCATGTCCTCAAGTGAGAAATTCTTTGCCTTCGCTCTCAGTCCAAATGCTTCACCACCGATATATACGGCATCTGCGCCATACATTACAGCTACCTTTAAAACCTCAAGATTACTTGCAGGTATAAGTAATTCAAGCGTTCTGCCATTATATACTCTCTTACCCATTATTTATCCAACCTTTCCTTCTTAACACTCAATGTTATTCCATCACCTACCGGTACAACCGAAGTAACCAGTCCCTCTTCATGTGTGAGAAGATATATATACTCTCTCATCCTCTCATGTATTGTTCTGTTACGTCTTGTAACACCATATTTGGACTGGACAATCTCGCCCTCCTGAAGGACATTATCAGATATCAGAAGTCCTCCATCTGACAACAGCCTGTATATATGAGGATAGTAATTAATATACTGCCCCTTGGCTGCATCCATAAATATAAAGTCAAAGCTTCCAGTCATATCCTGTAACACTTCAAGCGCATCACCCTCTATAAGTGTTATCTTATCTTCCTTACCCGCTCTCTTAAAATTCTGTCTTGCGACAGGGATTCTCTTATCATAATTCTCTATAGTCGTAATATGGCAGTCCTGCGGCATATTCTCACTCATAAGAATAGATGAGTAACCTACTGCGGTGCCGACCTCTAATATATTGTGCGGCATCTTTAGTGCAAGAAGCACTTTAAGCAGATTTCCCATCTCTTTTCTTATAATTGGAACATCAGCAGCAAGTGCCTCACGTTCAATCTCATCACATATTGAAGAATTGCCCGTATCCAGAGAATTAATGTATGAAACAATTCTTGGATCTACAATCATCTTTTACTCCTCAGCAGTGGTCTTACACATTATCTCAAACATCTCCGATGGTTTCATCGATGTATCAAGCTCATATGTCCCTGCCTGAAATTTATCTTTGTAATCTGACAGAACAATCTGCAGATAAGCTATAGTCTCATCTTTAACAAGACCTTTGTTATAGAGTATCTTAGCTATACTCTTAGATGTATCACTGGCTGTAACTGTCACAGAAACCTCTCTTGCATCCGCCTGTGTAGTAACAGCCTCCTCATTGAATATATTATGTCCAAATGAATACGCCTTGTTACCTGCTGTGAATATAAGATACACACCAGCAAGAATAATCACAGCATTAAGAGTTATCGATATGATAAGCCTTATTGTTTTATTGTCCATATATTTTCTCCAATCTTAAAACTCATCATGTAAAAAATCCACATCAAAGTCCACAGCACTCACTATATTCATGCATATCTCCTGCACCATTCTGCACACACACATCTCTGCACGAAGATAACTCTCAACATATGGCTGCTTCTTGACATCTTTAAAACGTCTTGAAAGATCCTCTGTTGCCGCCATAACATCACCGGCATCATCGGAATACTGGAAGAAAAAATTCTCCCTTCTGTAATCATCCACAGCTCTCTTGATATCAGGATATCTCTCGATAGTCTCTGCAAGCTGCCTGAATTCCCTGTACTCCTCGCTGTCAGTTATAGCCTTCTTTAATTCATCTGTGAGCTCATCTATCTGATTCATAAACAATCCTCATGCCTTATCTATACCAATACTATAAAGTTGCTTCCATTATAATTGGAAGAATAACAGGATTTCTCTTCATCTTCTTCCACAGATATTCTCCTAAATCATCCTTGATAGTATTCTTTATCTTGCTCCAGTCTGTGACATTCTTATCCATACAGCCTGATACAGATTCCCATACTACAGACTTAGCCTCATCAAGAAGCTCTTCTGCCTCTCTTACATATACAAAACCTCTTGTTACAATATCAGGTCCTGCTATAAGCTGTCCACTGTACTTTTCAAGTGTAAGGACGACTATGATAATTCCATTCTCTGCAAGATTCTGTCTGTCTCTAAGTACAATATTACCTACATCGCCTACACCGAGACCATCAACCATGATAGCACCTGTAGGAACCTTGCCTGTTATCTCAGCCTTGTCCTGACTTAACTCAATAACATCACCTGACTTGGCAATTATTACATGATCCTTGTCATATCCTAATGACATAACACAGTCCTTCTGACCGCACAGATGTCTGTACTCACCATGTACAGGGATTGCATATTTAGGCTTAACAAGTGAATATATAAGCTTAATCTCTTCCTGACATGCATGTCCTGATACATGTGTATCCTGGAAGATTACCTTTGCGCCCTTCATACCAAGCTCATTGATAACCTTGGCAACAGACTTCTCATTACCCGGAATTGGTGTTGATGAGAATACAACGCAGTCTCCCGGCATAATAGATACCTTTCTGTGAAGGTTAGCCGCCATTCTTGACAGCGCAGCCATAGATTCACCCTGGCTTCCTGTTGTTATAAGAACAATCTGGTCAGGAGTATAATTCTTCATCTGCTCAGTATCTATCAGTGTTCCATCTGGTATGCTAAGATAATTAAGATTCTCAGCAACCTCGATTATATTAACCATGCTTCGTCCTTCAACGCAGACTTTTCTTCCATATTTGACGGCAGAATTGATAATCTGCTGTACTCTGTCAACATTGGAAGCAAATGTAGCGATGATAAGACGGCTGTTCTTGTTATCAGCAAATATCTTATCAAATGTAGCACCAACCGTACTCTCTGACATGGTAAATCCCTGTCTTAAAGCATTAGTACTATCACACATAAGTGCAAGAACGCCCTTCTTTCCAAGCTCTCCTAATCTCTGTAAATCAATAGGGTCGCCATATACAGGTGTGTAATCTACCTTAAAATCACCTGTATGGATAATTGTTCCTGCTGGTGTAAATATAGCTAAAGCTGCAGCATCAGCTATACTGTGGTTAGTTCTTATGAACTCAACTCTCATGCAGCCAAGGTTGATAGACTGTCCATAGCTTACAACCTTTCTCTTGACTGACTTAGTAAGATTGTGCTCCTTAAGCTTGGAGTCAATAAGACCCATTGTAAGCTTAGTCGCATATATAGGCGCATTAACCTCCTTGATAACATAAGGAATAGCTCCTATATGATCCTCATGACCATGGGTAATGACGAATCCCTTGACCTTATCTATATTCTCCTTAAGATAAGTTACATCTGGAATTACAAGGTCAATTCCTAACATCTCCTCTTCTGGAAATGACAGACCACAGTCAATGACTACAATACTGTCATTGCACTCAATGGCAGTAATGTTCATTCCTATCTGTTCAAGACCACCAAGTGGTATAATCTTGACAGAACCTGTTAATTCTTTCTTCATTCAACACCTCATTAAAAAAATATATAAATACAGCACCAACTGGCTGTTAAGCTTCTTCATCCTCTAACAATTCTTCAAATATCTTAAATACACTCTCAAGCTCATTATCATCCTCTACGAATTCATACGCAGCTTCGCTTGACTCCTGTGAAGACACATCCTTAAGTATGTAACACTCTGCTTCATCGTCATCTGAATCTGATACTAAAAGATAGTTCATGCCATTGACTCTTGTCTCTTCTATTACATAGAATTTAACCTTCTCATTATCATCAGTCATAAATTCTAACTGTTCCATACACATATAACCTTTCAATATATATTGCTAATTATTTGTCCGCTGACGTATTGCTCTTATAATCCAGATATCCCTGCAGGATAAATACAGCCGCAATCTTATCAATCACAGCCTTTCTGTTCTCTCTTCTTACGCCGCTTTCTATCAGTACGTTCTCTGCTGATACAGTACTTAATCTCTCATCCCACATAACCACTGGAAGTCCTGTTCTTCTCTCAAGCTTATCAGCAAATTCCTGGCAAGCCTCTGCACGCTCTCCCAATGTATTATTCATGTTCTTAGGCAGTCCTACAACAATCTCCTCAACTCCGTATTCGTCGATAAGCTCCTCTATTCTTGCAAGAGTCTGTCTTAACTTATTCTCCTCTTTACGTGTTATAGTCTCCACGCCCTGTGCTGTTATACCAAGGGCATCGCTCACTGCAACGCCAACTGTCTTAGTACCATAATCCAATCCAATTATTCTCATAAATCACAATATTATTCACTAAATTAAAGACCCTTGGCATCGATAAAATAGCGAATAACCTCCTCAACAAGCTCATCACGTTCTACTTTCATAATAAGACTTCTTGCGTTATTATGACTTGTAATATATGTTGGATCTCCTGACATAATATATCCTACAATTTGATTGACAGGATTGTATCCTTTTTCTTTTAAAGCCAGATATACCTGTTCAAGAATTCCCTCAACAGAAATTGTCTTCTCTGGCTGTTTAAAAAACTGTGTACTATTATCTACCATAACTTCCTCACTTTCGTGTCTTACATCACGCACTTTTTTGTATACCTAATTATAATATACCAAAAGCAAGTACAAAACAAGTAAAACCAGTATATTTCGTGTAAAAAAACAGCCGGTACACGCTAAAATGTACCGGCTGGCTATATGCACATATATCAGATCAGCGCATCTATAAACAGATTTAATTAAGAATCTCGTTATTAGTCTCTGCTACTCCAAGTATTATGTTAAGATTGCCATTTCTTGTTCTCAATTCATCAATAAAAGTCTTCTCTTCTGAATCA
This sequence comes from uncultured Eubacterium sp., assembly GCA_900547255.1. GTDB lineage: Bacteria > Bacillota > Clostridia > Lachnospirales > Lachnospiraceae > Lachnospira. Next base: position 43,502 of record URGC01000002.1, read on the forward strand.
TCCTTCATGTTGACATTATATGTAAGCTCAAACATTGTTCCCATATTAGTTGTTCTGACCTTCTTGAGTACATGTGAAGAAAGATACTTATCAAATATATCATCAAATGTATTAGTATAGTTAAGAGTCTCCGGTACCGTAATCTTTAACTGCTTTTTAACCTCTTTGCTCTCTGCAAAATGTATTGCATTGAGGAACAGCATAACAGCTATCATTATAACAACAAATACACACGCAAATGCCACATATCCAAGTCCACATGCAAGTCCTGATGCCATTGCAAAGAATACTATTGCAATATCCTTGGCATTACCCGGCGCACTTCTGAATCTTACAAGTGCGAATGCACCTGCCATTGAGAATGCTCTTGCAACATTGCTTCCGATAAGAAGTATTACCACTGCCACAATCGCTGGCAGGATAACAAGACCAATTATAAAATTCCTGCCATATCCATCTTTTTTGCATATATACATATATGCACATCCTATTATTAATCCTAAAACAATTGCCACACCTATTCCTATCAATGATGATGTTATGCTGATGGCATTATCTGTCGCTGAAGTTGTAAATATTGATTCAAACATAATTCTTTTTCCTTTCTTGTATTAATCTTTTTTGTCTGTAGTGCCTCTGAAATGTACTTTTTGTACTCTGTTCCATACTTTGAAAATGATGTCGGATAAATATTTAATCCTGATATAATTTCTGAAAACCACATTGGAACAGCCCCTGATATCTTGATTTCCATAAGGTAAGTGTCTGGTGGAAGGAGCTGGCTTCCATAGCTTCCTGATTCAAGTCTTACATCCTCTCTTCTGGTCGTTATATTAGTATCAAATGTAACTCTGAAATCCCCATCGTCTTTTTCAAAATAGGCTCTTCTGTCATATGACAGGTAAACCTTAGGTATAAGTCCATACAGGTTCTTGAAATAATCAATCTCTTTTAACACCTGGGTGTTGATGCCTCTGTAGTCCTCCATAATGCTCTCAAGACTTATATCGCCATAAAGATAACTGTATGCATCTTCAAGTCTCATGGATGTCCTTCTCTTGTTGACAATTCCATTATATTTCTTCTTAATCTCAACGAATACCTTGTCAGATAACTCCGGCACACCGTAGCTTCTCATTCTCAACTTTTCCTTGTACACCGGTTTATCTATTGATGTCCTTATAAGTCTGTCATCCCATGTATCGTAGTATATATTTGAAATCTGATAAAATTCTTTATCCTCATTATATCTGTCTAACACCATATGGCTGCTCATTGCATCTATTATCTGGTGATACTGCATGCCTGTGAGCACATATTTCTTTTCATATCTGTTAAACACTTCAATTGCCATCGTAATCACCTCTCATCTATATTTTGTAATTATATGGTAATTAAAATTTGTGTCCAAATTATGTAAAAAGTGCGTAAAAAAAGTGACTTCTTAGTCAGAAGCCACTTTTATAATTTATTAGTATTTCAATCCTGTTTTGCAGCAATATCTGTTAATCCTGCTTTACATGCACATCAAGCTGGTTATATGGAATCTCAATGCCATTCTTGTCAAATTCCTGCTTAAATCTTTCAAGGAATATAAATCTTGTGTCCCAATAAGCATCCTGGTTAACCCAGCATCTTGTCTCAAGCGTAACACAGCTTTCATCCAATGATTTGACAATAACATCAATGCCTTTGTCTTTAAGCACAAGAGGATAATCCTCTATAATCTGCCTGAGTACTGCCTTTGCCTTAGTTACATCACTTCCATAGCCAATTCCAACTGCAATATCAAGTCTTCTTACACCGCCGGCTCCTACATTGATAATATTAGAGTTAGCGAGTGCACCATTAGGCATCATAACCATCTTGTTATCTATCATTCTAAGCTTTGTATAGAGAATATCTATGGATACAACTGTTCCTTCACAGCTTCCAGATACAATATAATCTCCAACCACAAACGGCTTAAACAGAAGAATCAGTATTCCGCCTGCCATATTAGAAAGGCTTCCCTGCAATGACATACTGAGTGCCAGTGCCGCAGAACCAAACACAGCAATAAGAGATGCCGTCTGGAATCCTAATATATCAAGTATTATCAGCAGTACAACTGCATATATGCCGGCTTTGATGAATGAACTTATGAATTTGATTACACCGACATCAAATCCTGCCTTGTCCAACGCTTTAGCAGCTATCTTTAATACCCATTTGATAAGATATTTTGATAACTTCCATATTATCAGAGCTATGATAATATCAATCACCTTGGCAACTGCCGTGTCCGCAAACTGCGTAATCATGTTAGTCATATTCTCTTTGTTAAAGAAAGCTTTTGCCTCATCTGCTCTCTCTGCCACCTCACCGGTCTGCACTTCAAGCATAAAATTATAAAATATTGTATTTAATAACATATTTTATATCTCCCTGAACCTATTATTTAATCTTCTTTAATGCGTCAAGCTTCTTTTTAGCATCAAGCTCTATCTGCTCACAGCGTTTTTTCGCCTCATCTGCCTGCTTTTCAGCCTCTTTGCTCGCATTGGCCGCATCAAGAGCCGCTTTATACGCTTTCTGCTCTGCTTCCTTGGCAGCCTGTGCAGTAAGTCTTGCCTCTTCCTCTATCTCTTTAGCCTTGAGAGCCTTCTGCTTTGCATGTTCAAGAGCCGCCTTAGTCTCATATATGATAGCATTTTCTTTCTTTTCTATATCCGTGTATGGCTCATATACAAGATAACACACATCAAGTCCTGCAAGCTCCAGTAAGATAGAATTATCCAGTCCGTCAGATTCTTCACTGACAGACTTATATGTCACACCTGTAACTGCATCTGTGTACTTGCCCTCACGAGGCACTCCCATCTTGAAATCTTTTCTGTCAACAGGCGTAAAGTTAGCAACACACAGCACCATGCTGTCATCTGATGCAAATCTTGCAAAAGATAAAACAGTCTCATCTGAACGGTTATCATTAACCCATGTAAAGCCAGCCGGATTATTATCTAGTTCATATAAAGCTGTGTTCTCCATATATATTTTATTGAGTGTTGCTATATAATCTTCTATACCTTCACATTCCTTGTAATTGACAAGTTTCTTGCCCGGATATGCATACATATAGGCAATTGCATTCTTAGCATGTGCTTTTGCAAGGACATTCGCAGCATCTTCTTCCATATTCTCAGGAACTGGAGCTGACTGTGCAAGAAGTCCTCTCTCCCATCCATATCCGTCTCTTGAAAACTCAACAATGAAATCTTCACTGTACTGGTAAAGCATACTGTATGTAAGCTTGTCATACTTGCCTTTTCTAAACAGTGGGTCTGTCGTATAGAAATCCATGAAATCCTTCTTCCAGCCATCATTCCACTGATAATCGAACCCAAGTCCGTCATGCTTGATGTCTCCTGTAACCATTGTCCAGATACTGCTCTCCTCAGCAGTCATAAGCACCTGTCTGTCAAGCTTGTCTATATATTTTCTTATGCCCTTGATAAACTCAACTGCATCAAGATTCTCTTTACCGCCATAGATATTAGTCTTCCACTCACCGGCATTCTTGCCATAATCAAGATAAAGCATTGATGCCACTTCTATCATTCTTATGCCATCAACCTTAAACTGTTTAACCCAGTAATCAACTGTTGAGCAAAGATATGAGCGCACCTGTGGCTTTGAATAATCATATGATGAACATTTAAGCTCTGGATGGTTAGCCATGTCAGTATCACACACATCATAGAGGTGTGTTCCATCATAATACACAAAGCTTCCCAGTCCCTGCTCCATGAATGCCAGATTGCAGTCCATAATAACCGCAATGCCATTCTTATGGAATTCATCAATAACACTCTTTAGCAGGTCACTTTCAATTCGTGGATTAACGCACATATTGCCTGCTGATATGCCATCTTTTTTGTCAATGCCTGCCACTATTCCTGACAGCTCAACACAGTTAAATCCCATATTTTTAACTTTTTCAACACAGTCTTTAGCAAGAACTGCATCTGCATCAAGCTCGCATATTGCAAGCGGCTTATCCTTGGCAAAATCTGCCCTCCATCTATCATCATCCCATATATACTCACATTCAGGATTATTGTCACCTGTATAGTATGGGTCAGCCTTTTTAACTGTCTGTCCATCCTTTAACTTAATCTCATAGCAGTACTTCTGTGTATCTGTTATTCCTGGAATAAACAACTGGAATATTCCTGCCTCGTCACTGTTCATCTGGCAGATTCGTCCATCCCAGTTATTAAAATCTCCCACAACGCTCACACGTCTTGCATTCGGTGCCCAGACTGTATACAATGTACCCTCTATGCCATCAAGCTCTGTAATATGTGCTCCCATATACTCATATGCGTTAAAAGCTGTTCCTGCAAGAAACTTCTTCTTATCAGCAGCCTTAAGCGATACATTAAAGCTGTATGGGTCATAATATGTGTGCATCTGGCCTGATACATCTTCAACTGTAATACTGTATTTTACAGCTCTTTTAGATGAAATAAGCACTGCAAAATATCCAGCCTCATCCACCTTCTCACAGACATGCTTTTTATTATCGGTAAGAGTTGTGACTGTCACCTCAACCGCATCTGGTCTGAAAATCTGTATAAGAAATCCCTGTCTGCACACATGTCCGCCAAGCAATTCTCCCGGATTAGTGCAGTCTGCATATGTTATTCCCTCTATCTCCGGCCAGTTCATAAGATCATATACCTTACTCTTCATACACCCCTCCTGTATATATTCAGCTTTATATATTGTTCTTCATCCATGTCTCAAATAAACCAGTCCATGCAAACACTTCTGGCTGGTAATGTTTTCCATCTTTTGTGTCTGTCTCTTTCGTTCCAAGTCCAAGTCCATGGCTTCCATTAGGGAAGATATGAAGCTCAAATGGTACTCCATCAGCCCTTAAAGCCATCGCAAACTGCAGTGAGTTCTCAACTGGAACCGAACCATCTGCCACTGTGTGCCATAAGAATGTCTTAGGTGTATCACCTGACACTCTTTTTACCAGATTAACCGAATCAATAAGCTCGTCATATCTGTCACCAAGGAGTCTTTCAAATGATGCTCTGTGAGCAAATCTGCCGCTTGTAAGGACTGAATATCCAAGCAGCATTCCATCCGGCTTTACCCTGTCAGAATCAATGCCTTTATAATCAAGGAATGGCTTTAACTCTGGCTGGTTATACATTGTTCCAAGACATGCAGCAACATGACCACCTGCTGAAAATCCTGCAACTATAATCTTATCAGGATCAACATCCCACTCGTCTGCATGTTCTCTTACATAATCAACTGTGTATGCCAGTTCATATAAAGCACATGGAAATTCATTAGGCATCAGACTGTATCTTAG
>URGC01000003.1 GCA_900547255.1 uncultured Eubacterium sp.
AGAATACATGCAAAAGCTGTATTCTTAAGATGCTATATGTCATCACAGATAACTGATTATGGTTTCCACGACTGGAACAAGCCTGAATCACATGAGACATGTTATTATGGAGAATACAAATGTTTCGGTGAGGGAAGCGATACAAGCGCAAGGCCGGAATATGTACACCAGTTAACTGATGAAGAAGCATTGCAGTACACTCAGGATAAAGTTATAGGCTTCTAAAATCAATACTAATATTCTGATATGCCCCCTCCTTACTGGTTGTCCAGTTAAGAGGGGGCATATCATTCCGGATTGTCCGCTTTAAAATTATTCATTATAGATTATTATTGAATAGACAGATTACTTATAGTTCCAAGTGATGCACCATTCTTATATGCTGTAAGTGTCGCAGTACCTGATGCACTGCTCTCTGGAACCTGAAAGCATGCTACTGCTGTATATGTACTTCCTGCCGCAACCTTAACATCCTTTAACGCAATAATATCGTTATTAAGCATCGAGGCTGTCTGGACAATATCCTTGCCGCCTGCATCTATACGCATTGTAACTCCACTTGAAGCTGTGTTAAGAGTCATCTCCGAAGATGAATTATTCTTAATATTAAATTCAACTGCTACTACCTTATATCCATCCCTGGCAGATATACATACCGCATACTCTTCCATAGGATATCTTGTTCCTGAAGTACAATCCTTAACGCTTATGCTTGCACCTGTAATTCCAAGTGCATTAGTAAGTGCCTGATATACATCTGTAGATGCTGTTGTACCTGTCGCAGACGACGTAGCAGACGATTTTGTAGTTCCTGCCTTAGTTGTTGCTGTAGTAGAATTACCAGCAACAGATGTAGTTGCCTGCTGTGTAGGAACAATCGGACTATATGTTGTTCCATTGCTCTCATACTTATCAAGGGCTGTCCTCACCTTAGTGTACTTCCACTCATTATCATATGAGAACTTAAGCATCTCTCCTGCTATGTACTCAGCAATTAAGTCATTCTGACGGCTGTCAAGTGTGATATCATCTGCTCCACATCCAACAAGCGATACAGCAAATATACCTGTTAATAAACATACTAATATCTTTTTCATAAATTCCTCGCATTAACTAACGGTAAAATAATCTTCTTATATAATATCACGCTTTAGCATCAAGGTCAAACCAGAACTCAACTCCACCTTCAACATTTGCAACACCATATTCCTTACCATATGAATCCATAATAGCCTTGACAATAGATAATCCTATGCCATTACCACCATATTCCCTGGTTCTTGCCTTATCAACCTTATAGAATTTAATCCAGATATTCTCAATATCCTCGTCAGGAATATGTTTTCCTGTATTATATACATAAACCCTGACTGTATCTAGTCTCTTCTCATAATACACTTTAATCTTCTTGTCAAAATCGCAGTGATTAATCGCATTGCTGATGTAGTTAGTTATAACTTCCTCTGTCTTATATTCATCTGCCCAGACATCAATCTTGTCATCCATCTTTTCAAATTCAATGCTTATATCCTTCTGGCCGGCACGAAGCTCATTAGCCATAACAACCGAATTAAGAAGCTCTATAAGATTAAATCTCTCTATAACAAGCTCATCCTGTCCAAATTCTATCTGATTAAGAGTGAGAAGTCTCTTAACCATATTATTCATCTTGTTAGCCTCATCTATTATGACATCACAATAGAAATTCATGCTCTCAGGGTCATCTGTTATTCCATCCTTCAGACCTTCTGCATATCCCTGGATAAGCGCAATCGGTGTCTTAAGCTCATGTGATACGTTAGAGAGGAAGCCTGAACGCATCTGCTCAATCTCCTCCTTCTTGGCAATATCCTTCTGTAACTCAAGGTTAGCAGCCTTTAACTGTGATATATTCTCCTCAAGCTTCTCAGACATATTATTAATGCTGTCACCAAGTATACCAATCTCACCTTTATCTTTACCAGTATACTTGACATCAAAATTCAGCCCTGCCATCTTCTCTGCAATACCCGAAATTTCTTTGATAGGCTTTGATATATAAGATGATAATATAACTGCTGCAACTGCACCTATTATTATAATTATGCATCCAGCAAGTGGAATAAATGAATTGAATATCTTTACATTATCTTTGATACCTTGAATACCAATTCTGATAATAAGGGATGAACCATTGTCAAGAGTTCCCCACAGCTCATAATAGTAATCAAGCATTCTGTCATCATATACTTTCTGCAAAGTATATTTGTCTGATTCCACAAGAATATCTCTGTTCTCAGCTATTCCGCTGTTATACATGTCATATATCTTGTCAATCTTATCTTTATCAAACAGCTTTTTCGGTGTATCAGAACCATCCTGATTATCATGTGTATCATCCACAGCCTCATCAGATGGTTTCTCTGGCTTTTTACTGTCTGAAGCCTTGGAATCATCCTGTGTCTCTGAAGGATCACCCTCAAATATATCATTATTGAATATATTTCTCTTAAGACGCATAATCATATCAGCTTCGCCAGCACTGTTAGTATATAATGTTGTCCAGTCACTGTTGACAACAAGAACTGACAGGCTGTTAGCCGATGTATAATATTCGAGATTATCCTCCATCTGTGTTTTGGTTATGGTGCCATCTGTATAGGAACATACAAGCTCATTAATCTTGTCATATCCCGTCAACATCTGATTTCTCTTTGCCTCCAGATAGTATCCTTCTGCAAGAAAGCTGTTCATCACAAATAAAATAAGTACAAGAGATGCAATAAGTATTGTTAAAAGTGTTGTAACCTTGAATTTAATTGAATGTACATTCATATATTACACTTCAAACTTATATCCCATACCCCATATAGTACGGATACAGTCTCCCTTCTCGCCCATTTTTTTACGAAGCTTCTTAACATGTGTATCTATAGTTCGTGCATCTCCAAAATAATCATAATTCCATACGTTATTGAGAATCTTCTCTCTTGATAAAGCAATTCCCTTATTCTCTACAAAATATGATAAAAGTTCAAATTCCTTATAGCTTAACTCAATCTCCTGTCCATCAATCTTTACCTGATGTGCAGCCTTGTCAATCTCTATTCCGCCAATCTCAACAACCTCTGAGCTGTCAATCTGATATGCTCTTCTTACCAGCGCATCAACTCTCGCTGTAAGAATCTTAGGACTGAATGGCTTAGATATATATTCATCCGCACCACAGTCAAAACCTGTAAGCTCATCATTCTCCTCACCCTTGGCTGTAAGCATTATAATTGGCACTTTAGAATTCTTCCTTATCTGGCGGCATACTTCCCATCCATCCATCTTAGGCATCATGACATCAAGAATAATCAGGGCTATATCCTTATCCTCATAGAATTTATCTATAGCTTCTTCTCCGTCACCAGCCTCAATCACCTCATAATTCTTACGAGATAAAAAATCACTAACTAATTTACGCATTCTGCTTTCATCATCAACAACTAAAACTTTAATCTTATCCATAATACTTCTCCAATCAAAGTCATTTTTCATTTTCTATATAATAAACTTACTTTATGTTCAAAATGTGACGAGATACAAATTATTTTTTATACTGCTGTTCTAACTGCTTAACCTGCGCTTCCCTTGACTGAAGCTCCTCCTCCCAGCCAGCATATTTATCCTGAATCTTGTTCTCATAATTAATAATTGTAGGTGTCTGTGATGTAGCCATTATAACTGCCATTGCAATAACCACTATGACAAGTGCTATATTGATAATTACCATTCTTATAAATCTGTCTTTGTACTTATCCCTCTCCTTGGTAAGACCTACAAGCCTGCTTCTTGTCTTGGTCATCTCCCTTTTATCTGTAAGCATGGACTGAATCTCTGAATTAATCGGAATCGGTCTTATCTTATCGTTAGGAATATCTTTATTATTATACAGATACTGCTGTAAATCCTTTAGATAATCAAGTCCCACAGGTGTCTTGAACAATTCCTTATCAAGCATTGTGTTGTACAGTATATATATCTGCTTAGGGTCTTTCCTGTCAGTCTTGGATGAGACATAACGTATAGCGTTCATCTCATTTCTTGCATCCTCAGCAGCCTCTTTAGTTGTAAATGTATAACCTGCCACTGTAAAGTTTTCCTCTTCATTATCATGTTTCTTCTGCATCATATACATATACCTCATATTAAAATTAATTCTCTACATTTAATGTATTAATTTTAACACAATACAAATACACATACAAATAAAAAAGCCGATATATATCTGCACATAAGCACAAAATATATACCGGCATATAGGGGATATGAAACTAGCCAATTAATACAACTGCCACATCATTGACATTAGTACCTGTAGGGCCTGTCTTAATAAGACCGCCAACCTTCTCTAATGCATGATATGCATCATTTTCTTTTAATACTTCGTATTCATCTATGCCAAGCTTCTTTAACTCCATATGTGTATCTGAATCTACATAACCGCCAGCCGCATCTGTAGGGCCATCTGTTCCGTCACTTCCGACACTGAACACTGCGACATTGGAAAGTCCTGATATTGCTGAACTTGCCGCAAGCGCAATCTCCTGATTTCTTCCACCTTTTCCATGTCCTGTAAGATTGACAACTGTCTCACCGCCAGCAATGAATGCAATTTTCCTGCCAGAATTGATATGTGTCTTTGCAATAGATGCAAGAAAGCTTCCAGCTTCTTTTGCCTGACAGCATAACTGGTCTGTCAGCATAACCGGCTCATAACCATACTTAACACACTCTTTTTCAACTGCACTGCACAACTGTCTTACACTGCCGTTAATCTGTGTTGTGACATTATCAAGCTGTTTTGGTGTCTCTATATTCATCAGTTCTTTTGCTTTATCTGATAATCTTATGTTATATTTTGCAATTATCTTATTAGCATCCTCACATGTAGATGTATCTGGACACGCCGGGCCAGAAGCTATCATATCCAGCGGATCACCTAATATATCTGAAAGTACAATTGCATATACCTGGGCTGGTTCACATATCTTAGCAAACTTACCGCCTTTAACAGCAGATAATCTCTTTCTTACTGTGTTAATCTCAACAATATCAGCACCACATGCCAGAAGCTGGTTAGTTATATCCTGTAACTCTTCTCCCGGTATCAGTGGTTTCTCAAATAAAGCACTGCCACCACCAGATATAAGGAATAAAACTGTATCATTGGCACTAAGATTAGAAACTGCATCAATAGCTTCCTGTGTTCCCTTAAATGAATTCTCATCAGGAACAGGGTGTCCTGCCTCTATGCATACGCATCTGTTAATATCACCTTTAACATGGTCATATTTAGTTACGACAACGCCTTTATCAATCTTATCTCCCAGATAATCTTCAGCAGCCTTTGCCATCTGCCATGCCGCTTTTCCTGTAGCCACAAGAATAACCTTGCCCGAAAATTCTTTTCCACTTAGGGCACGCTTGACAGCTTCATCCGGTAAAACTGCATTAATCGCTGCATTTATAATATTATCTGATATCTTTCTTAACTCATTATTCATACAATCACCTCACTCACCTATCTTAATACCTGCAAGTTTTTCATAATAATGAGCAATTGCGCTATGGTCACTGCTTCCATCTCCATTATTATGAAGATACTGCATAACCTCCTGTACCTGCGCAGTCATAGGAACTGGTGCACCTACACTGTGCGCACAGTCCAATGCATTATTAAGGTCTTTAATATGAAGATCTATCCTGAATCCCGGTTTAACATTGCCATCTATCATCATTGGAGCCTTTGCATTCATAACTGTAGAACCTGCCAGGCCGCCCTTAATAGCCTCATATACACATGATGGGTCAACTCCTGCTTTCTTTGCAAGTGTAAGAGCCTCTGCAAGGGCTTCAATATTACATGCTACAATTATCTGGTTGACAAGCTTTGTTGTATTACCGGCACCTAACTCTCCACATCTTGTAACACTTGAACCCATTTTAGAAAGTAATTCTTTATATTTGTCGAATACCTGCTCATCACCTCCGACCATAAATGCAACTGTTCCATCAATCGCCTTAGGTTCGCCGCCTGAAACAGGCGCATCTAACATATATATGTTCTTTTCTTTTAATACTTCTCCGATATATTTGCTGTCAACAGGATTAATCGAACTCATGTCTATAAAGCATGCTCCTTCACGCATATATGAGGCAACGCCTTCATCGCCAAGCATAACTTCCATGACCTGAGGACTGTTAGGGAGCATTGTCATGACTACATCACAGCTTTCACCTATCTGCTTTAATGTTCCGTGCTCGGCACCTGCATCAACAAGTTCTTTTATATTTTCCTCATGATGGTCATTAACCATCAATGAATATCCTGCCTTGCACAGATTCTTTGCCATAGGCTTTCCCATTATTCCAAGTCCTATAAATCCTATCTTCATATACAACCTTCCTTCCGTTCTTTAAACTCTTTAAATCTGCTTTGTTAATCAACAAACACACCATATATCTGGTCAAAAAGAGGCAGGAAACTAAGTCCTGCCTCAAAATGGTTATTATTTAGAATATCAATGAAAGAATGAATATCTCTACAATTGAAGCAATACCCATTATCAATGTACATACTGTCTGAGTCTTATATCCTTGTTCTGGCTGCATCTCACCGAAGTTAGTAACAACCCAGAAGTAAGAATCGTTAGCATGTGAAACTGTCATGGCACCAGCGCCGATTGCCATTACACAAAGGACTGTTCTTACTGGTGTAGCTAATCCTAAAGCACCAAGGAGTGGAGCAACAATACCTGCTGTTGTTGTGATAGCAACTGTTGAAGAACCCTGTGCTGTCTTTAATATAGCAGCTAAGATGAATGGGAAGAATATACCTACTGCTGATAATACTTCAGCATGTCCTGTAATATAACTTACCATTGAGCTTGATGATATAACCTTACCAAGTACGCCACCTGCGGCTGTTACGAAAAGGATAGGACCAACTGTCTTTAATGTCTCATTAGTGATATTATAGAAATCTTTCATCCTACCAGCAAGACCAAGCTGTAATGCAGCAAATAAAGTACCTACTGTCAAAGCAATGATTGGCTTTCCAAGGAATTCACAAGCTATATCAAGAGCTCCTGTCCAGCCTGCCATAGATGATATTGAACCAAGTGCCATAAGAATGATTGGAACAAGAATTGGAGCTAATGCGTTGAATCCGTTAGGAAGCTTACCATATTCTGCTACGAGTTCCTCATATGTCTTACTTACTTCGCCGCTGTCTGATACTTCGTCTGCGCTCTTTACTTTCTTACCGATATATTTAGCAAAGATAAGACCTGCTATCAATGGGAAGATAGAACAAACAACACCTAAGCCCATAACAAGTAACAGATTATCTCCGACACCAAGAGTATTAGCTGCTGCTATAGGACCTGGTGTAGGTGGAATAAATACATGCGAAATATAAAGACCTGCTGACAATGCAACTGTCATCGCAACACTTGAAACTGCCGTTCTCTTAACAAGTGCTTTTCTGATAGGGTTAAGGATAACGAAACCACTATCACAGAATACTGGGATTGAAACAACCCATCCCATAAGTTCGATTGCTAATTCAGGACGTTTCTTTCCAACAAGTTTAATAACCATATCTGCAAGCTTTAATGCTGCACCTGTCTTTTCAAGGACTGAACCAATTAAAGCTCCAAGGATGATTACAATACCAATTGAACTGAATGTTCCTGAGAAACCTGCACCGATTACTGTTGGTATACCTGAAATGGTCTTTCCATCTGCACCTTTCATATCGACAAATGGAATACCTGCAAGAATTGCAAGAATAAGAGATACACCCATGATCGCCAGGAAAGGATGAACTTTGAATTTGGAAATCGCTACAATCATAACAACGATTGCGAGTACAAATACAATTATCAATGATAAACCTGACATAATAAACACCTCTTTCTTTTTGTATTTTACGTTTCGTACAATCTCTTGTACTTTTTATGGTGCAATTATAACATCAGGTCATACAATTGTATATGTTACACAAGATATATTTATTTTCATTTTCTTGTTATGCATAACATTTTTAATTAAACTAATGAAAATTTTTATTAATTTTGTCCAAATGTTCTCTCATGGTTTTTATACATTTTTTACAAACAGTGCACATTCACGTTTAATTATCCAAATCATATGCAACTCTCATCGCTATATAAAGAGCTGTACTCTCACTCGGCTTTCTTACATCATAGCCAGTTATCTCTTTTAATCTCGCAAGTCTGTATTGAATTGTATTCTTATGGACATACATCATATCTGCCATCTTCTGGATAGAGCCTTCTGCCTTAAAAAATATATTAAGCAGGGCGATATATTCTTTTATCTCCTCCTCTGGACAGTCTTTGAACACTTTATCAATATACTCCTGCTTTGTATCAGCAGACACACAGCTAAGCAGTAATTCAAGATTTAGATTTTCATAGCACACAATAGGATAATTTTCGTCAGACGCAGTTCTCCATGCCCTGTGAGCCTGCAGATAAGCCTCATGCATATCGGTATCTGCACCATCTATTCCTATATTAAGCCTCATCTTCTCTTTGTCATATACATAATCAGCCATCTGTTCTGCTATCTTTTCTAACTGCTGCGTTGGCATTCTGTCGACTAAAACAACCTGTCTTAATGCATTTCTAAAATGTATGGCATCTTCATATCTTTTAAGGAAAACATCTATGCAGTTTTCCATCTTCTGTATCTTTGACTGGCCTTCCTGCGTCTCCTTATAAGAATCAAGTTCATCAACGCTTGCGATTATAATTCTTCTTGGGCGGTTAATATCTATATTAATAGCATTGCCACGCTCCTCAAGCTCCTTATAATTGACATATCCAGACCTTATAAGCCATTCCTCCATAAGTGCATTCTTGACACGTTTATCCATCAACTGATGATATGTGTTCCTTCGCTCAAGCAAAAGAATCTCAGTCATCTTTTTTAAAAGTCTTCCCTGATTAATAACCTCATCATATGAGCCTGTAATTCCTACAACACCAACTATCTCACCATCCAGCTCAAGAGGCAGGTTAAGTCCTGTTCTTGCAGTCTCTGTAGCAATCTCATCGCTTATATAATACTCATCAAGCTTTTCTGTTATTATCTTATAGGCTCCCTCATGGAACTGTCCAATTCGCTCTTTATCACAGCTTGCAATTATTATTCCTTTCTCATTCATAAGATTGATATTCTGTTTTACAAGCTTTGATATCTCATCTACAATGTTTTTTGCTGATGTTTTGGATATATGCATTGCCATAGCCGTACAGCCTCCTCTCTGAAAAGAAAAAGGTTTACATGAACATGTCATGTAAACCTTTCATAGTAAGTGGACCTGGTGGGAGTCGAACCCACGTCCTAAAGCTCTTCCCCTGTTCTTCTACTATCATAGTCAGTTATTTGACATTCCCTCCAGCAGCCGGAAACTAACATCCTGATGCCTTTAGTAGCTTCATAATACGCCCATGACCGCAAAGCTTAAGTCAAGTCGTTTCTCACATGTTCGAAGCCTGGGTCCTAAAGTGTGAGTGCTCTAGGTCAGACTGCTGTCACTAGGCAGCGTAAGCTAAATTTTCGTTAGCGTTTATATTTAAGTTTGCCATTTAACGCATCGCATGCGGATAGCTTCACCAGCTTCTAAACCCCAGTCGAAACCTTTACAAGCCCGTGTGATAGTATACTATCATTAAAGATAGGCAAAGTCAACCAGTTTAATCAGCCAAAATTCCTGATTTTGAAATCTTTCTGTGCCTCTCTTAACTGGTCTTTCTTCGCAATAGAATCTCTCTTGTCATAATTTTTCTTACCCTTGGCAAGACCTATCTCAATCTTTATCTTACCATTCTTAAGATATACCTGCAATGGCACAATCGCATAGCCCTGCTGTGCAATCCCGGCAGCTAATTTATTAATCTCATTCTTATGAAGAAGTAACTTCTTAGGTCTCAATGGGTCTTTGTTGAATATATTTCCCTTCTCATATGGTGTTATATTCATGCCTATTATGAACACCTCGCCATTGATAATCTGGACATATGCTTCTTTAATGGAGCATTTGCCAAGTCTCATAGACTTAACCTCTGTTCCACATAACACAAGTCCAGCCTCATACTTATCTTCAATGAAATAATCAAAATAAGCTTTCTTATTATTAGCTATAAGCTTACTGCTCTTATTATCCTTAGCCATACCAAACCTCTCTTTTAGATATATATGCAGACTTACTTGTCATTATTATCTGCAATCTTAAAATCAATAGTTCTTAATATTCTATCGGTACCTGAAACAACAATCTTTAACTTCTGTCCAAGCTTATAAGTTTTACCCGTTCTTTCATTAACCATCTCGTAGTGATTTTCGTCATATACATAATATCCATCGTTCATCTCGGATACACGTATCATGCCCTCAATTGTATTAGGAAGCTCAACATATATGCCCCAGCTTGTTATGCTTGATATAACGCCTTCATATATCTCACCGATATGCTTCTCCATGTATTCAACCATTTTAAGCTTATCTGTGTCTCTCTCAGCATCATCAGCCCTGCGCTCTGTCGTGCTTGTATGCTTTGCTGTCTCTGGAAGTATCTTATTATAGTGTGCAATTCTCTTATCCGAAAGTCCTCCATGAATATTCTCTTTGATTATTCTATGAATGAACAAATCAGGATATCTTCTTATAGGTGATGTGAAGTGGCAGTAATACTTGGCTGCCAGTCCAAAATGCCCTATGCAGTCAGTTGTATAGCTGGCTCTCTTCATTGAGCGGAGTGTAAGTCTTGCTATAAGATTCTCCTCATCACTGCCCTCTATCTTCGTCAGAAGCTTCTGAATCTCTTTAGGGTGCATATTCTCCCCAATTCTTATAGAATAGCCGAAATTATTAATAAATGCGCTTAATTTCTGCATTTTCTCCGGATCAGGATTCTCATGGCTTCTATATAAGAATGGCAGTTCCTGCCAGAAATACTCTGTTGCCACTGTCTCATTAGCGATAAGCATAAAATCCTCTATTATCCTTGTCGCTGTGTTACGCTCATATGGTCTTATATCTACTGGATGACCTTTATCATCAAGCGTAATCTTAGTCTCAGGAAAGTCAAAATCTATAGAGCCTCTCTTATAACGCTTGCTTCTAAGAATCCATGCAAGCTTTTCCATTCTCTTAAAGAAATCGACAAAATCGCTGTATTCCTCAACTAACGCCTCATCGCCATCAAGAACCTTTTTGACATTCGTATAAGTCATACGCCTGTCAACATTGACAACTGTTTCACATATCTTAGATGATATGACATTACCCTTCTCGTCAATGTCCATAAGACAGCTAAGAGCAAGTCTGTCAACGCCCTGATTAAGAGAACATATGCCATTAGAAAGCTTGTGTGGAAGCATAGGAATTACCCTGTCAACAAGATATACGCTTGTGCCACGCTCATATGCAGACTTGTCCAATGGACTGTTTTCCTTAACATAATGGCTTACATCTGCTATATGGACACCAAGATGGTATATTCCATCACTCTCTGTCAGAGTTATGGCATCATCGAGGTCCTTGGCATCCTCTCCATCAATAGTTACCATCTGCCAGTCCCTGCAGTCAACTCTTCCCGCATAATCCTTGGAATCGACATGGTCTGGAATATTATCGAGATATTTCATAACCTCGTCTGAAAATCCCATAGGAATATCATAAGATTTAATGACTGATAAAATATCTGTACCTGGGTCATTCACATGTCCTATTATCTCTGTAATACATCCTTCTGGATTCTTTTTGCCATTGCCATAATTAGATATATGGCATACAACTTTATGGCCTTCTACGGCTCCTAGAGACTTTTCCTTAGGTATGAATATATCATATCCGATCTTGCCATTATCTGGAATTACAAATCCATAATTGCGGCTCTCCTGATATGTTCCGACAACATCTGTTATCTGATGTTCGAGAATTGCAACAATCTTACCCTCACATCTTTTATCACCGTTTTTCTGCTTTGTAACTGCGACTTTAACTTTATCCATGTGAAATGCGCCATTGGTATCTGATTCTTTCACAAAGATATCATCATCTCTTCCCTCAACTGAAACGAAACCAAATCCGCGCTTAGTTGTCTCAAACACACCGACAAGTGCTGTATTCTCCGGCTTGCCATACTTTCCTTTCTTGGAAACTCCTATCGTTCCATCAGCCACAAGACTGTCAAGTACTTCCTGAAGCTCATGTCTTCTGTCTTTAGGAATCTGTAAAAGAATCGCCAGCTCCTTAGTCTTCATAGGAACATACAGCTCGTTATGAGTTATCAGATCAGTCAGTAATTTTCTTCTATTTTCAAATTCAGCATCAAATTTTGAAGCCATATATTCCTTCCTCCAATTAATAAAGCACTCTTAAGTATTTCCTTAAGAGTGCTTCATATACATTAAAAATTAATATTAAGTACTGCTGCAATAACAAAGAAAAGTACAACACATATTCTTGTTATCTTAACAAGCTTGCCTTCCATTGAACGACCCTTGTTCTTGCCCCAGTATGTATCAGCAGCTCCGCTAATAGCACCTGAAAGACCTTTCTGCTTGCTTTCCTGCATAAGAACAACAACAGTAATAACAATTGATATTAATATAAATATACCCATAAGGATTATTCTGATAGTATCAGCTACAGACATTCCAAACATAAATACTCCATTCCGCTTGTACAAGCTAATTAATCACACAATGAAATGATTATAACATCATTCAAATAATATTTCAACTAGAAATTATTTTTTAATAAGTAATGACTGTCCTGTCATCTCTGCTGGCTTGTCCATTCCCATAATATCAATAAGTGTTGGAACTATATCGCATAACTTACCATCTTCCTTTAATGTGTATGCCTCATCATAGTTAACAAGGATAAATGGAACTGGATTAGTTGTATGTGCTGTGAATGGCTCACCTGTCTTATAATCAATAAGCATCTCAGCATTACCGTGGTCAGCACATATGAACATAACACCATCAACTTCCTTAACAGCCTCAACAGCCTTGCCTACGCACTCATCAACTGTCTCAACAGCCTTAACTACTGCATCAATAACACCCGTATGTCCAACCATATCTGGGTTAGCAAAGTTGATTATTATAACATCATACTTGTCTGAACGGATAGCTGCACATAACTTGTCACATACCTCTGGTGCGCTCATCTCTGGCTGTAAATCATAAGTTGCAACCTTTGGTGACTTAACAAGTATTCTGTCCTCTCCCTTGTTAGGCTCCTCTACACCACCATTAAAGAAGAATGTAACATGTGCATACTTCTCTGTCTCAGCAATTCTTGCCTGTGTCATGTTGTTAGCAGCAAGTAATTCACCGAATGTGTTAGTAATCTTTTCTTTCTTAAATGCTACATATTTGTTAGGGATTGTAACATCATAGTCTGTAAAGCATACATAATGAACTTTCTTTCTTGCACCTCTGTCAAATCCAGTAAATTCATCATCACAGAAACATCTTGTAATCTCTCTTGCTCTGTCTGGTCTGAAGTTAAAGCAGATAACTGAGTCACCATCTTTGATTGTAGCAATAGCCTTGCCATCCTTGGCAACAACTGTTGGCTCAACGAACTCATCTGTCTTGCCAGCCTCGTAAGATGCCTTAATTGCACAGTTAGCGCAGGCTGCCTGATTGCCCTCACCCTCTGTCATTGCCCTATAAGCCTTCTCAACTCTGTCCCATCTGTTATCTCTGTCCATTGCATAGTAACGTCCCATGATAGATGCAATCTTACCAACGCCAATCTCATCCATCTTGTCATATAACTTAGCAATAAATTCCTTACCACCATCTGGTGCTGTATCTCTTCCATCCATGAATCCATGTACATATACATTTTCAAGACCATTCTTCTTAGCAAGCTCAAGAAGCGCAAATAAATGTGTTATATGGCTGTGTACACCACCATCTGATAAAAGTCCATAGAGATGAAGGTCTGAATTATTCTTCTTGCAGTTCTCTATAGCTCCTAATAATTCTTTATTCTCAAAGAAATCACCATCTTCTATTGATTTAGTAATTCTTGTAAGCTCCTGATATACAATTCTTCCTGCACCCATGTTAAGATGTCCAACCTCTGAGTTACCCATCTGTCCATCTGGAAGGCCTACTGCTAATCCACTTGCATATCCCTTAACATAAGGATATTCTGCCATAAGCTTATCCATAACCGGAGTGTTGGCTAATGCGATACCATTGCCCTCCTTCTTATCATTCAAACCATATCCATCAAGAATCATTAAAACAACTGGTTTCTTTCTCATTGTAATTCTCCTTAACTAAAACTATATAATAATATTTCCAAAAATCAGTGAAATAATACCACATTTCAGCCTTGTTGTAAAGTTAACAAAGCATTAAAAAAGCTGTTATATCCAACAATATGAATATAACAGCTTAAATTCGCAATAAATATCTAGTTGTTCTTGAGACAGTTGACAATCTCTGCGAACTCAGGCTTGAGGCTGGCTCCTCCCACAAGTCCACCATCAATATCAGGCTGCGCAAATAATGCTGGAGCATTCTTGGCACATACGCTTCCGCCATAAAGGACTCTTATCTTGTCTGATACTACTGAACCATATATATCTCTTATAAAGCCTCTGATAGCCTTGCAAACTTCCTGAGCCTGTTCTGTAGTTGCCACCTTGCCTGTTCCTATAGCCCATATAGGTTCGTATGCGATAACACTCTTGATTGCCTTTTCTGGTGGTATATGCTTAAAAGCGTTATTAATCTGTCTTCTTATAAAATCTAATGTAACACCATCTTCTCTCTGTCCGAGTGTCTCACCACAGCAAAGAATTGGAATAAGATCGTGTTCAAATACTTTCTTAAGCTTTTTGTTAATTACATCATCATTCTCGTTGAAGTACTGTCTTCTCTCTGAATGACCGATAATAACATACTTGACACCTGCATCAACAAGCATCTCTGGAGATAACTCCCCTGTGTACGCCCCCTTCTCCTCATAAAATACATTCTCAGCACCAACTTCTATGTTAGTGTCCCTAACCTCATTAACAACCGGTACAATATCTATAGCTGGAACACAGAATAAAACATCCACATCCTTATTATCTACCAGAAGCTTTAACTCATTGACAAGCTTCACTGCCTGACTAGGTGTCATATTCATCTTCCAGTTACCGGCAACTAATTTTCTACGCATTATGTATACCTCGTTTTTCATAATATTAAATCCACGCTTTTAGATTGTTAATATTATAACACATTCAATTTTGAAATGCTATATTATTTTACAAATTTAACTATTTAATAATTAATGTCCGTATATATGCATTTTAAGAGCTAAAAAAACTGTTAATTTAAACAAGCACAAAAACAGCATGAATACTAAGATAATATTCATGCTGTTCTAAATATATTACATTTATGTCAGTCTTTATTGATATTATTTATCGTTAGCTGCTGCAACACCTGGAAGCTCCTTACCTTCAAGGAACTCAAGTGATGCTCCACCACCTGTTGAGATATGTGTCATCTTATCGCCAAAGCCAAGATTGTTAACAGCGGCTGCTGAATCACCACCACCGATAATTGTTGTAGCATCCTTAAGCTGGGCAAGTTCTTCTGCAACTGCGATTGTACCAGCAGCGAAGTTATCGAACTCGAATACGCCCATTGGTCCATTCCATACTACTGTCTTAGCATCTGCAAGTGCTTCCTTGTAAAGCTCTCTTGTCTTAGGTCCGATATCCATACCCATATCATCATCTTCCTGATGACCTGCCTCTACAACATGGAAAGGTGTATCATTCTTAAATTCTTTTGTTACAACTGTATCGATAGGAATAAGCATCTTAACGCCCTTTGCTTCTGCCTTTTCCATCATCTCCTTAGCGTAATCAAGGTAATCATCCTCTACTAATGACTTACCAACTTTACCACCATGAGCCTTCTGGAATGTATAAGACATACCGCCACCAATGATAAGTGTATCAACCTTATCAAGAAGGTTGTTGATAACTGAAATCTTTGATGAAACCTTAGAACCACCAAGGATAGCTACGAATGGTCTTACTGGATTGTTAACTGCATTGCCAAGGAAATCAATCTCCTTCTGCATAAGGTAGCCAACAACTGCTGTGTCAACATACTTTGTAACACCTACATTAGAGCAGTGTGCTCTGTGAGCTGTACCGAATGCATCATTAACAAATACATCACATATAGAAGCAAGGTCCTTAGAGAATGCCTCACCGTTCTTTGTCTCTTCAGCACGGAAACGTGTATTCTCAAGGAGAATAACATCACCGTTGTTCATAGCTGCAACTGCTGCTCTTGCATTGTCGCCTACTACTGTATCATCAGCAGCAAACTTAACTTCCTGTCCAAGAAGCTCTGATAATCTCTTAGCAACTGGTGCAAGTGAGAAGCTTTCATCTGGTCCCTTTGGCTTGCCAAGATGTGAGCAAAGGATAACCTTACCACCATCACTGATAAGCTTCTTAATTGTAGGGAGTGCTGCAACAAGACGTGTCTCGTCTGTTATTCTGTCACCATCTAATGGAACATTAAAATCACATCTGCAAAGTACTCTTTTACCATTAACATTAATATCATCTACAGATTTCTTATTAAGCATATTACTTTTCCTCCAATATCTTTAAAAAATACCAGAGAATATTATTAATCATATTCTCTGGTAATAATCATACTATAATCAAGACTAGATTAGTTTAACTCAGCGAAATACTTGATTGTTCTAACCATCTGGCTTGTGTATGAATTCTCGTTATCATACCAAGAAACAACCTCAACCTGTGTCTTACCATCTGGTAATGGAGAAACCATTGTCTGAGTTGCATCGAAGAGTGAACCATATCTCATACCAACGATATCGCTTGAAACAATCTGCTCTGTGTTATAACCAAAGCTCTCTGTTGAAGCAGCCTTCATAGCAGCGTTAACTTCGTCAACTGTAACAGCCTTATTAACAACAGCGAAAAGAAGTGTTGTAGAACCTGTTGGAGTTGGAACTCTCTGAGCAGCTCCGATAAGCTTTCCGTTAAGTTCTGGAATAACAAGACCGATTGCCTTAGCAGCACCTGTTGAGTTAGGAACGATATTGCAAGCACCTGCTCTAGATCTTCTAAGGTCACCCTTTCTCTGAGGACCATCAAGGATCATCTGATCACCTGTGTATGCATGAATTGTACACATGATACCTGACTCGATTGGAGCAAGGTCATTAAGTGCCTTAGCCATAGGAGCAAGACAGTTTGTTGTACAAGAAGCAGCAGAGATAATCTTATCATCAGCTGTAAGTGTCTCATGGTTAACATTGTATACGATAGTCTTAAGATCGTTACCAGCTGGAGCTGAGATAACTACCTTCTTAGCACCTGCATTGATATGAGCCTGTGCCTTTTCCTTTGATGTGTAGAAACCTGAACACTCAAGAACTACATCAACACCAATCTCACCCCATGGGCAGTTGTTAGCATCTGGCTCTTTGTAAATCTTAATTGTCTTACCCTTAACAGTAATTGTACCAGCTTCGTCATCAGCAGTAACTGAATCCTCATCACCTAACTCGATATATCTACCCTGTGATGAATCATACTTTAAAAGATGAGCTAACATCTTTGGGCTTGTTAAATCGTTGATAGCTACTACTTCGTAACCTTCTGCACCAAACATCTGTCTGAATGCAAGTCTTCCGATACGGCCAAAACCATTAATTGCAACTTTTACTGACATAAAATTTTCCTCCTATTATATATGAGTTTGTTAATTATTAATCAACTTGCTTGTATTGTACAAAAAAAGCATTAAAATATCAAGTATCATTTCCTTTTTTTGTTAAAATATCAAAAAATTTGTACAACTTTGACGAAACTTTAGCTAATTTGACGAAATTTCCTCATGAACACCCTCAGCCACATTCTTTGAATGATCTGATACTCTCTCCAGATTAGTAAGGATATCTAAGAAAGTAACGCTGCTTGTAGGGGCACACAAACCGTCTGAAAGTCTCTGGATATGTGTATTACGAAGATCTTCTTCAAGATCATCAACCTCTTCTTCTATCCTGTAAACATCCTTAACTGCATTCTTGTCAAGTGTCTCTCTTGCAGATATACATCTGCTGAGACATAGAAGCACTTTGTTAAAAAGCTCTTTCAGCTCACGATTGCCTCTGTCAGAGAATATAATGTTATTCTTAATCTTATATTCTGCCAGTTCAGCAAGATTCTCCGCTCTGTCTGAAATTCTTTCCAGATCTATTACAGCATGGAAAAGATTGTTAATTACAAAATGCTGGTTATCTGTAAGTGATAAGTTATTAAGCTTGATAAGATATGCAGTAAGATACTTGGCATAGTAATCAACCTTCTCCTCTGTTGTATATATCTTCTCAACAAGCTCATGGTCATTCTGTGTGACAGCCCTTGAAGAATACTCAATATTGTCATATGCAAGCTTAGCCATTGAAACCACTTCACTCTTAGCACGCTCAAGAGCTACTGCTGGCTGGCTCATAAGTCTGTTATCAAAATGGCGGCTTATCTCTATCTCAGCTTCGCTCATGTTATCCTCAACTTCAAACTGACCGTCATTATTCTTCTCTGGTATGATTATTCCAGAAAGCTTAACAAGAAGTTTAGCGAATGGGAACATAACACATGTACATGTTATATTGAAAAATGTATGGAATATAGATATCTCAACCGCTGTTATATTATGTGCCGCTATATCAGGACGTATACTAAATAATAAGAATCCTAATGTTCCAAATAATATTGCTCCAGCTATATTAAAGAGCAGATGCATACAGGCTGCACGCTTCGCTGTACGTGTTGTTCCGATACAGGATATAAGTGCTGTGACACATGAACCGATATTCTGTCCAAGTGTGATAAATACCGCTGCATTAGTTGTAACAATTCCATTAATTGCCAGAGTCTGTAAAATACCAACCGAAGCTGATGAGCTCTGGAGTATAGCTGTTACAATTATACCGATAAGAATACCTAATAAAGGATTACTTCCAACTACCTCAAATGCCTTGGAGAATATTGGTGCATCTGTATATGGTGCTATGGCAGAACTCATAAACTCAAGTCCCTCAAACAACAGACCAATACCAACTACTACCTCTCCGACAATTTTAGACTTGTCCTTCTTGGCAAACATACTGACAAATGCGCCAATACCAATAAGAAGCGGTGCATAAAACGCTGGTTTGAACGCTTCTGCCGCCTCACCAATCTGTCCTAACGATACAATCCAGGCGGTAATTGTGGTACCGATATTAGCACCCATAATAACGCCTACAGCCTGTACAAGATTCATAATGCCCGCATTAACAAATCCGACAACCATAACTGTAGTTGCACCACTACTCTGAATAACAGCAGTTATCAGCGCACCTACACAGACAGCCAAAAATCTGTTTCGTGTAAGATAGCCAAGAAGCGACTTCATCTTACCTCCGGCAGTTTTTTGCATACCATCAGCCATTCTGTTCATACCATAGAGGAACATACCAATTCCTCCTGCGAATATGAACAAACTACTCATAATCTCCATATCAGGAACCTCTGCACTTTCAATTATTAATTCAATATGAATTTCATGTAAAATTTTTACATCTATTTAAAATAATATCAATTAGTTGAATGTTTTTCAAGCTAAAACAAATCTTATTTTATATCATTGTTTATTTTCTTACAGTCTGCTGTTATAATCAAAAATAAAAAGGAGAATTCACATGCTTTTACCAGATTGTCACCTTCATACCAGATTCTCTTCTGATTCAGATGCAGATCCTGAAGACGTTATTAATAGAGCTTTGCAGTTAAACCTTTCTTCTATCTGCTTCACAGACCATAATGATTTCGACTGGCCTCTGGATGATGGAGAAGTTCTTTTTGACCTTGATTTCAATTCATATATCAGCTATATGAAACAGTTACAGGCAAAATATGCTTCCAGAATCCCTATATATATAGGTGTAGAACAAGGATTAGCTGCCACATGTGCCAGACTTGTTGACGGCTATGACACTGATAACCAGCTTGATTTCATAATCGGCTCGTCCCATCTTGTATACGGCAAAGACCCATATGAAAAAGAATTCTGGCTTGGAACAGACATAGGCGGGGCTGTCACTGCTTATTATGAAAGCATAGTTGAAAATATTGACACATGTAATAATTATGATGTGTATGGACATCTTGATTACATAGCAAGATACATACCTGACAAGGCTTATCCTTATCACATTAATAATTATATGGACATAATTGAAACTATATTAAAAAAACTTATTGATAAGGGTAAAGGCATTGAGATAAACACAGCCGGATTAAGATATGGCATGGGTGCACCTAATCCTGATTTATCTGTACTTAAACTCTACCACGACCTTGGTGGAGAGATTATAACAGTCGGATCAGATGCACACAAACCAGAAGATGTTGCAGTATACCACAAACAGGCATATCAAAATCTTAATGAAGCCGGCTTTAGATATTACACAATATTCAAGAACAGAAAGCCACAATTTATCAATTTATAATTTTATAAAGACATTCAATGGTATAATCAATATCTTTGAATGTTATATCTTCATTTAATGTAAATCTCACACTGCTTCTTGCCTGTTCATCAGTCATTCCTATTGCTTTGAGTACGTGCGATGGCTTGGATGATGCTGAAGAACAGGCTGAACCAGCCGAAGCACATATTCCAAATCTGTCAAGATGCGATACAATAGAATATCCATTCTGCCCTTCAAAGCAGATATTGATATTGTTAGGTAATCTGTTCTGTGAACTTCCGTTAAGCCTTACCCCTTTAAAATTCTTAATTATCTTCTGAATCATATAATTTCTAAGCTGTGTCTCTTTTATTCTTCTCTCATTCATTGTCTCCATAGCTATCTGTGCAGCCTTTGCCATACCTATAATAGATGCCACATTTTCTGTTCCTGCCCTCATTCCCATCTCCTGCGAGCCGCCATGTATAAGTGCTGTCTCTATAGCATCTCTTCTTATATACATGAATCCAACGCCTTTAGGTCCACGGAACTTGTGTGCACTTGCGCTGAGCATATCAATTCCAGCCTCATTTACATTAATATATATATGGCCATATGCCTGAACCGCATCTGTATGGAATAAAATCCCACGATTTCTAAGATTATTCTTTCTTACAATATCTTTTATAGGCATAATTGTTCCAATCTCATTATTGGCTGTCATAACGCTTACAAGTATTGTTTTATCATTGATGCATCTTCCTACCTCTTCAGCCGTGACAGTTCCATCTCTGTCTGCCTTTGCAAGTGTCTTTCCTATCCCCTGGCTTTCTATCCATTCCAGCGAATTAAGCATAGCCTTGTGTTCAACATTCGTAGACACTATATGTCCATGTCCCCTGTCAAACGTTGTCGCCTTGACCGCCCAGTTGTCCCCCTCTGTTCCTCCTGATGTAAAATATATCTCCTCTGGTCTTGCCCCGATTGAATAAGCAATCACGCTTCTTGCGCTCTCTATATCATTCTTTACCTTCTTGGCAAAATCATAATTGCCCGAAGGGTTAGCATACTTTTCCTTAAGATATGGCATCATTGCCTCTAAAACACGCGGATGTATTGATGTCGTAGCAGCATTATCCATATAAACCATATTACTCACCTGACCCAATCCTTATTATTTTACTTATTAATAATATATTCACATCATGAATATATTGATATAAAGCTTTTGTTCAGGAATTATAAATGTCATTAAACATCACTAAAATCACCACAAAACTATCGCATTCACCGATAATCAAAGGAACTATAATTCTTACGCTTGCTGGTATGATTGGGAAAATTCTTGGATTTGTATACAGAATTGTACTTACAAGATGTATTGGTTCTGAGGGACTTGGACTATATCAGGTTGTGCTTCCAATAGCCGGCATAGTATTTTCAATATGCTGTGCTGGATTTCAGTCTGCCATATCAAGATATACTGCCAAAAATCCCAAAGACGGCACCTTATGGCTTTTAAGTTCTCTCATTCCAAGCCTTATGCTCGCACTTGCCGCCATGTTTGTAGCTAATAATTTCTCAGATGTGATAGCTGAAAGAATTCTTCTTTTTAAAGATGCGGATGATGCTGTAAAAATGCTTTCATGGTCTTTTCCATTCATAGCACTGCACGACTGCTGCTGTGGCTATTTTTATGGCCAGAAAAAAACTGCTGTTCCAGCCCTGTCACAGCTTGCTGAACAGATAATAAGAATATCTGTGCTTATATTATGCACAATGTTTCTGGCATCTACCGGAACAGCTATGAAACCTCATCACGCCATTATAGGTAATATTGCCGGTGAAGTGGCGGCTGTAATTTATGTAATTTTATTTATAATGCGCTCACCCGCTGCACATATATGTAACACACATAAACTCCCTATGGCTATGAAAGAGAGTTTTTTCTTTTCTCTGCCTATGTCGGTCAACAGCCTTTTAATCCACCTGTTCCAGAGTGCCGAGGCCGTTCTTATACCAGCACAGCTTATAATACATGGATATACTTCTTCTGAATCACTGAAGCTATATGGGATACTCAGCGGAATGGTTCTTCCTCTTATAATGTTCCCATCTGTGCTCACAGGCTCTCTTGCTGTGCTGCTTATGCCATCTGTAGCTGAGAATAGCAATTCAACCAAAAGCACAATCTGTAAAACAATAAAAATGTGCATAAGCCTTGGTATCTACAGCATATCTGCCTATTACATATTCGTTGCCGATATTGGACAGATAATGTTTGATGAACCTCTTGTGCATGATTTCACCAGACTTCTCGCATGGCTTTGTCCATTCATGTACCTGTCTTCTACCATGAGCAGTATTATCAATGGTGCTGGCAAAACAACTTCAACATGTATACAAAATACACTGGGAATCATTATAAGGCTTATCACTCTCATAACATTAGTTCCTGCTTATGGAATAACTGCTTATCTGTACGGACTTCTGGCATCTAAAATCATAGTATGCCTTATCCAGTATATACAGATAAACCACCTGTTCCATATAAAAATGGATACAGGTGGCTGGATAATTAAATCTGCTCTATATTCTGTATTATCTGTCACTATTGCATTCATAGCCGGATATATCATCAAAAATATACCAGCCGTGTCTGACACACATATGTCTGCACTAATAACTGACACTGCCTCACTCTGTCTGTCAGCAGTTATTTTCTTTATTCAACTGTATATTTTATCAAGGTCAACAGGAGCTGATAAGAGGTCTGCCGCCTCTTCATAATACCTTTCGTTATCCTCATACTCCTTTGCCAGCCACTCAATTGCCTCTTTTCTTCCCTGTTCATTGAATGAAAAAGAGGCTCTTTTAATGCCTTCGGCTGTCTTATCGTCACGCATAACAGCATCATATCCATATGGCCCACGCCAGCAGCATGCCTCCATGTTGAAATCTGGTTTTTCACCTGTTCTTAACATGCGGTAACGCATTTTTCCATGTTGTCCACTATATATTCCACCATATGCAAAAAAATTAAGCGGCATTATCTGATTCTCATCTATCATAGTTATTGTCCTTTAAGCCATTCCGTTAACCGTCTTGTACTTGTATAACATCTCTGCGTGATTCTGCTCCTCAATCTGGATATCAGCAAGAATCTTTCTTACCGCAGGATTACCAAATCTGAACACGTCAGAATTATATTCAGATGATACCATTTTTTCTGTTCCAATACAATCTGTTGCAAGAAAACAATCTGTCTGTTTGTCATCATTATTATCTGACACTGAATATTTCGCTGTTGGCTGGTAATCCTTACCTGCTGAATCATTGCAGTCACACTCCGGCACCTCTCCATCAAGTATCTTACCAAGTGTGTCAAGATGCTTCTGCTCCTCTTTTTCAATTGAAGCAAAAAGATTTTTAAGCTCTGTATCCTTAGCCTGCTCCTGATATCTATGATACTTCTCTACACAGCTTTTCTCCTGTGTCTGTAAATCTGTAATAACATTAATCTCCTGCTCTTTTAAAACCATGTCAAACAACCTCCATTCAAATTTTATTTCATGGATATTATTGACAGGATTTTCAAACATATACATATACTTTTACAATATATAAGGTGTTATCTGATAAACGTAATAATTTAACCAGTTCGTATAGAGGTTATTCGCATGGCTGCGCCATGAAAGCACCGGCTTTCTGTTGCAGTCATCATCTGGATAGTAATGTACTGGCATTGCGATATCATCAAGTCCTTTTTCCAAATCTCTCTTGTACTCCTGGTCAAGTGTGATTCTGTCATATTCAGGATGTCCCATGACAAATATCTGCTTGCCTTCCTTTGCCATGACAAGATATATGCCAGCCTCTTTAGAATCTGCAAGGACTGTAAGCTCATGATTACTTAGTATATCTTCCCTTTCAGCCTCTGTATGGCGTGAATGAGGGGCATAAAAATAATCATCAAAGCCTCTTACCAGAGGTTCCTTGCGGTTAAGCACATGATGTCTGTACACACCTGACAGCTTCATATCAAGAAGCTTTTTCTTAACACCATAATGATAATAAAGTCCCGCCTGCGCTCCCCAGCATATGTGAAGAGTTGATGTTATATGGGACTTAGACCACTCCATAATCTGTGTAAGCTCATCCCAGTAATCAACCTCTGTGAAATCAAGCTTTTCAACTGGTGCGCCTGTTATTATAAGTCCATCATACTTGTTGTCTTTAAGCTCAGAAAATGTCTGATAAAACTTTTTAAGATGTGATGCTGATGTATTCTTGGAAGCATGGCTTTCAAGCTGCATAAATGTAACATCTATCTGTAAAGGCGTATTAGACAACGCTCTCAAAAGCTGTAATTCTGTGTCCTGCTTGATAGGCATAAGATTAAGAATAACTATTCTTAACTCTCTGAAATCCTGTGACAGTGCCCTCTTTTCGTCCATCACAAATATATTTTCTTCTTCCAGCTCCGCTTTAGCTGGCAAATCACTCTGTATTCTGATTGGCATTGTTATTCTCCTTATTAGTTAATCATTTAAGCATGTCAAGGAATTCATCAATTGATACAATCTTAACACCTAAATCCTGTGCCTTGGTAAGCTTAGAGCCTGCTGCCTCACCTGCAACTAACAGGCTGGTCTTTTTGCTCACACTTCCACTGCATTTACCGCCATTAGATGTTATCATATTCTCAACATCCTTACGGCCATAATCATCAAAACTTCCTGTGACAACAACTATCATTCCTGCCAGTTTATCTGATGCCTGTTCGTTCTCAGGCATAGTCATATTAACGCCACAATCTGACAATCTGTTGATTATAGCAGCATTATCCGCATCATGGAAGAATTCATAGATACATTCTGCTGTAGTCTGGCCTATATCAGGAATAGCTACAAGCTGTTCTATATCAGCATCCATAAGTTCCATGATGTTACTATAATGCTTCATTATCTCTGACGCTGTAGACTTGCCCACATTGCGGATTCCAAGAGCTGTAAGCAGTCTGTCAGGTGTATTATTCTTAGAACTGTCTATGGCATCAAGAAGCTTGTCTGTGTTCTTTTCCTTACCGATAAGTCCTTTCTCTATCAGTTCATCCCTGTGCTCTCTTAATCTGTATATATCTGAATAGTCATTAATATACCCCTCTTGAATGAGTACTTCAACATATTTATCGCCAAATCCTACTATATTCATGCAGTTTAATGACACAAAATATGACACAGTCCTTATAAGCTGTGCATGGCACGAAGGATTAACACACCTTATATCTGCCGAATCCTCATCCTTGACAAGCTGGTGTCCACATACTGGACAGACTGTTGAAGCCTTAAATACTTCTTCCGGCTCGCTGACAAGTCCACACAGCTTAGGGATTACATCACCTGACTTTTTAATCAGATACACACCGCCAACGCCAATCTTATTCTCATTAATATAATCCTGGTTATGGAGTGTAACTTTAGATACACTTGTGCCACACAGCCTTGCAGGCTTTCCTGTCTGTCTGTCATGCACATGTCCAACGAATGTAAGCTTACCAGTTCTTCCTACATCTTCTTCGATAGACTCCATCACCACTTCTTTCTCTTCCGGTGGATATTTGTAGGCAATATGTCCGCTTGAATACTTGCTTCCGGCAGGGAAATCCTGTCTGTATGCAATCTGGTCAATCTTTACTACTGCACCATCTATATCATATTCAAGGTCACCGCGCATCTCGCCTATTCTGTCAATCGCCGCAATAACTTCATCTGCATCTTTGCAAAGCTCATTGTATACAACAGAAACGCCCTTATCCGCAAGCATTGCAAGTCCCTTAGTATGGCTTGACATAAGCTCATCAGGACCGCTCTGCACATTAAAAATAAACATTCTTAAGCCACGTTCCTTAGTTATTCTTGAATCAAGCTGTCTTAAAGTTCCTGCCGCAAGATTTCTTGGGTTAGCAGCAGGTTTTTTGCCGTTATTTTCCTGCTGCTCGTTGTATCTGTCAAAATCCTCATGTGACATGTAGACCTCGCCCCTTAATTCAAGCGAATCATAATCAAGGTCAAGATTCTTTAACACATCAGGAATCACCATGGCATTAGCTGTTACATCTTCTCCAACAAGTCCATCGCCTCTTGTCTCCCCTAATACCAGCTCCATTCCATCATTATCCTTAGCCGCATATCTTAAAGTCATCGACAAACCATCAATCTTTGTCTCAACAGAAAAACATGCATCCGGATGCATCTGCTTAACCTTTTCAACCCATGCCGCAACATCCTCTTTGGTAAATACATCTTCTATAGAGAGCATAGGAACATTATGTGTAACCTTGACACCAGCTTCTCTCTTGGCTACACCGCCAATCTTCTGTGTAGGCGAATTCTTATCGACCCATTCAGGATGTGCTTTCTCGAATGCCTTTAACTTTATCATAAGCTGGTCATATTCATAATCACTTATATCAGACTCATTGCCATTATAGTACTGATCCATGTATACATTGATTATGCCCTTTAATTCTTCGTAATCTTTAATATCGTCCAGATTATCAAATGCTTTCATAACTACCCTTTTTCTCCCTTCCTGCCAATCATTCCGACAAGTGTCTTATATTCACTGTCTGACACATATCTGTACTCTCCCGTCTTAAGATTGCCAAGATTGATATTCATAATTCGTATTCTTTTGAGTTTAACAACTTTATACCCAAGAATCTGGCTCATTCTTCTTATCTGCCTGTTAAGCCCCTGTGTCAATATTATATTAAATGTACGCTCGTCAATAACTTTTACCGCACACTTCTTAGTCCATCTGTCAAGCTCCTTTATATACATAGGCTGTGACATCTTCTTAGCAAAATCAGGCTCCAGCTTCTTATTGACTGTGACAATATATTCCTTCTCATGTCCATTAACTGACCTTAATATATCATCCATAAGCTGTCCCTGATTAGTAAGGAGTATAAGCCCTTCTGAATCCTTATCAAGCCTTCCTATAGGATATATCCTTTTGTCAAAGCCAATATAGTCAACAATGTTATTGTCTCCCTGCTTATCTGTGGTTGTGCAGACTATTCCTACTGGTTTATTAAATGCAATCAGTATTCTTTCATCACTGGCAGCCACAGGTTTATCATCTACCGTAACCTGCTGCCCATCTGATACCCTGCTGCCCAATTCTGCTATAACGCCGTCAATCATTACACGCTTTTCATCAATCAGCCTGTCAGCCTCACGCCTTGAACAATAGCCACAACTGCTTAAATATTTATTGATTCTTTCATCCATACAACAAAACTACCCTGTAAATTTAATATTAAATATTATCTTAACACATATTTTTATTTATTGCCATTCAATAAAAAATGTTATAGAATTATATAGTTGTATTCGTGTGCACGTAGCTCAGTGGACAGAGCGTTCGCCTCCGGAGCGAAAGGCCGTGGGTTCGACCCCCATCGTGCACATTATGATACAAGATGTATCTGCTTATCTTTTCTTGAATAACAATACACAGAATCTGATAATATCTCATTGTCTGAAACCTCATCATTATTCACCTGGCACACCATCTTCTTTAACTCAGAAGCCTTATAACTGCTCTTTACCGGCACAAGTATAAGCTCATGTATTGATGATGGAAGTATGTACAAGTCATATCCTATTTTATCTGCAATGCTGTCAAGGACACCATAATACATCATAGTTGATGCCCCATTAAGCATCGTTTTATTAGTCAGCACATACATCTCATCCTCATACATTGCATCGTAATCCTCAAGGAATTCTTTAATCTGTCTTGCATCATCCTTACACTCCTCATAAGTCATCATTCCTTCCATCATCTTTCTTAACACTTCTCCCATGCCAAGTATGACACTTTCAAGAAGAACCGGTGTATTATTAACGGCATCCTTATGGAGTGTCTCATTATTGATTCCCCACATTGCTATATTACTGTTCTTAATCAGGGCATAACCGCTTGTTCCATTCTTAGTCCCATAATAACAATAATATATGACAGCCAGATCCATAATCTTGATATGAGGTACATCTTCAAGAAGCTTTTTATTCTTCTCATAATTGACAAGCCTGTATACAACCTTATCCCTTATACTCTCATACTTGGAAAAATCGCCTATATCATCCTCATCAAAACACATATTGTCAAGGCCTTCATTATACCTTGTCATAATATCACTCACAACATCATCAATATCTTTTCCTGAAAGATACTGGTGATAATAATCATTGATATATATTGTCGGAGCTATAAACTGCCCCTCATGCATAATCACAAGCCCGTCAAGCTCACACCCATTATTCTTTATCACATGATTTATCGCTACCTTGCACCCATCCTCAGTGCTTTCCTTTACTTTATTTTCAATGCATGTCAAAAATTCTTTATATTTCATTAAATCTCCTTATCATTATTAAATTAAAATCATCATTATGGGGGTAACAATCGAGACAGACTTGTATTCACATACAAATAGATAAAAGGCTAATATTTATTACCACAATAAGTATTAGTCTTTTATAAGTATAGTATTATATTTTAGATTTGTCAATTAATTTATATATTTTATTTCCCCCGGTTTAATATGCTTTTTCGCCCCTGAGAAGCTTATCAAGCAGATCTGCCAGCGGTTCCATCGCATTTTTCACCTCATCAAATGTATTTGTCTGCGCACCCGCTTCTATAAGCATTGATTTTCCACGCTCATGCAGACAATATCTGTACGCATTGACATATATATTT
This sequence comes from uncultured Eubacterium sp., assembly GCA_900547255.1. Lineage (GTDB taxonomy): Bacteria > Bacillota > Clostridia > Lachnospirales > Lachnospiraceae > Lachnospira. The sequence continues at coordinate 29,380 of URGC01000003.1, forward strand.
CTAAGATACCCCGGATAATACGCCTCTCCAAGAAGATGCATCTGAAGGCTCATCGCAAGATTGTCATCCCTGTATGGATTGTTAAGATATCCAATATTGCCGACCGCATTGCTGTAGCTTATTCCATTAAAGAACATAACCTTGGCCATCTGTTTACCATCAACCTGTGTTACAAGCCTTGTGTCCTGTGCTACTCCATCCCTGTGAAGGTCAATAACCACATCTATTGACGGATTATCCTTTAATATCGCTGCAATTCCATTCTCAGAATATGTATACGCCTTGCTCCTGTCTAACTTGCCGTCAACATAATCATAGATACTCCTGTCATGTATGACATTATAGCCGTACTGTTCTGTGAGAAGCTTCGTAAGATAATCCCCGACACCTAATATTGTTGTGCTGTCATCCCCTTCAACCGAATCGGTAAACCCCTCCTGTGAATGAGTATGGAATATAAGAATCTGTGGTGTCTCACTGCCATGCGAGACAGTCATATCTTTGCCTAGAAACTCCTGTGGTCTTAAAATGTCAGATGTAAGGCTTGTTATACTTGTCACCGTATAGAATCTTTTCGTAAATGCATAGTTATATAACTGCTCTGCCTGATATGTACTGCCTGTTATGACATTTCTTGATATAACATTGCCTGCGGCTTCATTCTGGGACTGGTTTTCCTGCAGACTGCCACCGGCATTATCCACCTGCGCTGCCGACGTCTCACTATTAACAACTTCTATATTATTGCCAGATACATTGATAGAATAGTTAGTCTCGCAGCCTAAAGTGTTGTTATAGCTCATCTGATAAACCAGACCAGCAGGATACATCTCGTCCATTATCTGTCTGGCAATTCCCTCATCCTTTAAATGTTCTGCATCACTATAGCTCGCTGCGACAGGCAGGCTTATATTCCAGACCATACTGCCTATCGCAGACCACATTGCATTCAACAGAAATGTTCCCACAGTGCTTACAACAACTGCCAGGACAATACATACACAAGCTATAGCCAGCAACATTTTCTTTACCCTTAAATATTTTCTATTCCTTAACCTTCTTAACCTTCTCATTCAAAGACCTTTAACACATATAATTAATTGTAACCTGCACTTACATCATTATATGTGTCCACAATTATTAATATGTTTCATATGAGTACACCATATCATTAATAGCCTCTGAAAGAATCTGTGCATTAGATTTCACAACTATATCCACATCTTTCGGTGTGACGAACATGTTATTCATCTCTATAACAGTAGGGACACCGACAGCTACAACTGGAACACCTATTGTCTTATCTGTGATTCCTGAACGGTGATTGCCAACACCTGAACCCGGATTAATTCCTCTGTCAGATATCTGGAATGTCTTGTTAAGATGTTCAACATTCCTTGCTGCAAGCGCATCTATAACTATCACCACTCCCGGCTTGGATGTAGCGACAATTCCCTTTACTATCTGGGATGTCTCCATGCCAGTCTGTGCCATTACACCGGGCACAAGTGATGATAGTCTGCAATCATTTGAATTACACGTCACTATATGCCTGTTGACATGAAGTCCCTCAACAACCTGTGGGCCAAGCGAATCTGCTGTTATGTCCCTGTTGCCAAGCCCAATCACCAGAATACTTCTGTTATTAACAATAAATGGTTCTACTACATCCCTTAAACGCTCAGTGACAATACCTATAAGGCTCGCATCATAATCGCTGTCACCCATGCTGCACTCAGAAGCCTCTATCGTTATATATGTTCCCTGTTCCTTATTAAAAAGCTTCTCTCCCTCCTTGCTTGTTATCGTTAATTCTGTTATCTTAATACCAGTTATTCCATCGGTATGTTCTCTTACCTTGACACCGCTGTAGGCTGTGTCCTCTTTATCAACTGTTTCATTTAACTCAACAGCAAGATCAGTCCTTGACTGTGAAGAGAAAAAGTTATTATCCATGGAAATCTCCTTATTATTTATATTGTGGTTCAGATTAATCTATAGCGGTTTCCAAACACTATATAATGTATAATTGACATTTTTTGTATTTCTAATCAAATTTATTAAACTTTTGTGATAATATTGGTAAAATTTTGTTGACAGAGTTGGATATGTATTATAGAATAACGAAGTATGTTTACATTAGATCGTCCGTGTCCGGCTTTAATGAGAAACAGAAATTATAATAATTATAAATATTTTGGAGGTGACAGGTTTGGCTAATATTAAATCTGCTAAGAAGAGAGTTGTTACAAGTCAGTTAAGAGCTGATAGAAATAAGGCTATTAAGTCTAGAGTTAAGACTTTTGTAAAGAAGGTTGACGCTGCTGTTGAGGCTAAGGATAAGGCTGCTGCAGAGGCTGCTTTACCAGTTGCAATCGCAGAGATTTCTAAGGCTGCTTCTAAGGGAATTTTCCACAAGAACACAGCTGCAAGAAAGGTATCTCGTATTACAAAGGCTGTTAACTCTTTATAATTTATTTAAAGATAGATTAAATATAAGACCAGAATGTGCACACCCACTCACATTCTGGTCTTTTTATTATCTGCTGTATTTAATTATTATCATCTCTACTGCCATTCTGTCGATAAGCTTTCCTGACTTTACATCTTCCTCTGCCTCTGCACAGTCACTTAATGCATTACAAAGATACGCTTTGCTGAAATTCTTCGCCATAGCTGCATACTTTCCAACAACAAACGGCGGTGTTCCCATCTCTTTTGCCATCTGGGCATTACTCTTACCTGACGATATTCCCTCTGACACCTGTAGTATTCCATTGAACTGTCTGACTATAAGAAAAAGTATGCTCATAGGCTTTTCCTTTAATGTCAGAAGGTCATAGTACAGAGTCAGTGCAAGCTGTTCATTCTTACTGCCAATAGCCGATATCATGTCAAATATCTTGCTGACCGTCTGTGTCGAGCAGACTTCCTCAACATCACTCTTTTCAATAACTGGTTTATCATAGCAGTAAGATACAAGCTTTTCTATCTCCTGTTTTATAAGATTCATGGAAGCTCCTGTCTTATCAAGAAGGCACGCTGCCGCATCACCTGTGACTGACTTATTTTCCTCCTTGAATAATGATGCAATCCACTTGGTAAGCACTGATACAGGCTGTGCATTCATCTCTGACACATATCCCTTATCATTGACTGCCTTATAGACCTTATTTCTCTTATCAATCTGCTCTTCCACGAACACAATTATAAGATAATCAGGAATATTCTTAATATACTCTGCCAGCTCATCATTCGAGCTTTTAAAGAAACCGCTGTTCTCCACAACTATAAGTCTCTTCTCCGCAAAAAAAGGCATTGTATCGCCGATAGATATAATCTCTTTCACTGACACATTATCCTTATCAAAAAATGAATAGTTCATGGTGTCATCGCCAGCAACCGCCTTTACAAGCCTGTCCTCGTACTGCTTTTTAAGATAAGGCTCATCACCATATATCAGATATACTGGTTTATATTCATTATTCTTAATATCTGCACTAATCTGTTTCATGGACACACCTCATCATTTATTATAACAATTTACATCAATGGCTATATTCTAACACATCATTTATATTTTGTCTTTAAGACATATCTATTTTTATCATAGTATATGCTTATCTGTCCGCTGATATCTGTCTCGTATATGTCACAGCCGCTGCTTTCAAGAGTTTCGATTGTCTTACTGGCAGGATGCCCGAATTTGTTGTCCCTACCGCATGATATTAATGCTATATCTGGATTTAATTTTTCTATAAATTCACTTCCACTTGACGTTTTCGAGCCGTGGTGCGCCACTTTCAGGCAGTTGACATGCCTTACATCACTGTCTGCCATCTGCTTCTCGCTCTCCTGTGTCATATCTCCTGTCATAAGCATGCTGAAATTCTTATATTCAACTCTATAGACAGCCGATGCAGAATTAATATCGCTGTATTTTCCATTTTTATCAGGACTTACACAGCTTATGTATAGATTCTCCTTAGATATATTAAAATCCCCGGCATCTGCATACACAACCCTTATGCCATTATCTCTGGCACTCTCACACAGCATTTTATAGTTATCATCTTCATCAATGCTTTCAGACAAAGGCATGACAAGTGTATTAATTTTAAGTGATGATCGCCCCATCTCAATAAGTTCGAGTATTCCACTTATATGATCTTTATCTGTGTGGCTTACAAATATATAGTCAAGCTTTGTGATTCCGTGGCTTTTAAGGAATGGATATATCCTGTAGCGTCCTACCTCACTTACATCCGTACTGCCGCCATCATATAACATATTTACTCCTTCTGCACTTATATAGATTCCATCTCCCTGTCCTACATCAATCATATGCGCCTGAAATTCATGATTCTGCTTATATCCTATCACGCACACAAGAAAGCAAAGCCAGATGCATGTACCTGTAAACCTTTTTCCTTTAAGACCTTTTATCACATAGATTCCAGCAACAAGCACAATATAATACAATATAATCTGCCATAGCTGCGGCTGTCCCACACCCCATCTGTTGAATGGAAGACTGTCTGTAAGGCTGCATAAGCTCTGATAAAATTTTAATATGTAATGGGCACTTCCGATTATAAAAACCGCAGCCTGACGATTAAACAAAGCTATAACTCCGCCCGCTATGCCTGTGAAAAGCACAACCGACATAAGAGGAATAACAACCACATTGAGAAGTACACCAAGAACAGGAATTTCATAGAAACTATAAAGAATAACAGGAAGTGTAAAAAGACTGATTCCGGCACTCTGTGCAAGTGCCATGACAAGCCACCGTACTGCCTTTCTCGATAACTTAATGGCAGGAGGTGTATCAAAATACACATTATCACACCATTTATCAAGCCGTGGCTTTAACATGCCTGTTACCGGAGGAATCATAATACATATTCCAAGAATTGCAAGAAATGACAACAGAAATCCACTGTTAAACACAGCATACGGATTATCTGTAACCAGTATCACTGCCGCAAGTGACAGTGCCGACAAAGTATCATACATTCTTCCTGCCACCTCTGCACCCATGCTCACCACACACATTATAACGGCACGCCTCGCCGACACTCCATTGCCAGTTAACATTCCATAGAAAGCGAGAAAAACACATGATATTCCAAATGCCATTATACATGTAACTCCTGCCTTCCGCATCAGCCTGTACAGAGCCATTCCTACAAATGATACATGAAGCCCGCTTATCGCAAGAAGATGTGCTATTCCATTTCTCTGGTACAGTGAATAATAATCCTTATCCATGTCTGTTTTATCACCGAGAACCACCGCTTTAAGCACGCCGCTGTCTGTATCTTCGGCAATACTGTCAAAGCTTTCTTTCATGCGCCTGTTAACATAATTAACTATTCTGGAATACTTACCCGAAGATGTCACTAACGATATATCATTAGCAGATACCTTATAGAAAATTCCTATAGACTGATAATACAGTTTCTGGTTGAACTGACCATCATTGGCTGGGGCTTTTAGCTCTTTAATCTTCCCCTTTACCATAACTGTATCACCTAAAGACACCTCACTATTAACTTCTGAGGCTGTTACATAAAACCCATTATGAAGATAGTAACCCACTCCATAATCTGTAATTTTAGAATTGGTAATCTTACCCTGAATGCATACATAGTCACCCGGCTTATATACATTCCTTTCAAATAAGCCCGACAGCACAAATAATATATCAACAGCTATTATTATCAGTGCTGCAAGGCAAAGAGGTCTTTTAATACCTCCACCTCCCTCTTATCAGTTACCCTGCTCAATAATATTGCTGTTAAATGTAAATGTATTCTCAAGGCTTATTGTCTCACGATAACTCTTCGTAGAATCACCATTAATCATAATCTTGACTGAATCAATATTGCCCTGCGCACACAGCGTATTGACTATTGAATATATAGGTATCTCATTAGACACGTTAACCATCTCTGTGATGAATACAGAGCTTAAGTTAACATAACATACATTATCACTTACAGAGATACTAAGAACCTTCAAGTCTGATGGAAGTGTTGCTGACATATTAGAGTCAGACGGCCCCTTAATCAGATTCTCAACAAGAATCTTCTCAAGCGATGTACTCTTGCCTACAGCTATGCTTTCGTTCTTAGTAACTAACTGTGTTCCAAGCTTATTAGCATAATAGAGTGTAACAGTCTTCCACTCTACATTCTCAAGATTCTCATCCGAATCATCAACGAAATCAGATGGTGACATAAGTCCTATATGTGAACCATCCTTGTAAGATGCAGGAGAGCCGTCAACATAGAATCTCACGTATTCTATGCCGTCAATCTGCGTAAAAAGCTTAACCACACCAGCCCTGAAAAGCAGTTCATCTGCCGTATTCATCGTATCATATTCCTTATTGAAATACACATAGACAACATTCTTCACAATCTCTGTCTTTTTCATATTGACAATATCTGGTTTTAAAGATACGCAGTCATCCTTCTTGATGCTCTTCCCCATCTGTTCAAACAGCTCGTGGATGAGCTCTTCCTTATCCTGTGTCTGTGTCACATACTCACTTGTTATAAGCTTATTGCCTGATGCATTCTTATAAAACACACTGTATGATGTTCCCTTTTCCTTGCCACAGCCTGCAAGAACACCTATAGATGCCATAATGCATACACACAGCACAATATATTTAATTGTCTTGATATAATTCTTAACTGCCAAATCTATCTCCATTCTAACCGACATAATTGAGTGGTATTCTTACAGTAAATGTAGTTCCGTTGCCCTCTTCACTGTACAACTTGATAGTTCCATGATGAAGCACAACAATCTGCTGGACAATCGCAAGTCCAAGACCAGTTCCTCCTGTCTCACGCGACCTTGCCTTATCAACCCTGTAAAATCTGTCAAATACCATGTCCTGGCTCTGCTTAGGAATACCAATTCCTGAATCCTCAATTCTTATATAAAGATACTGGTAATCTGCATTTAGTGATACATGAACCCATCCATCATTGATATTGTACTTGATAGCATTTTCAACAAGATTAGATACAACCTGTGTAATCTTAACCTCATCAACCTCTGCTACTACAGGTCTGAAGCTCTCAAAAAGTATCTCAACATTCTTTTTCTCTGCAAGCGGAGTAAGCCTTTTAAGTACCATCTCAATAAGCTCATTGATATTGACTGACGATATATTAAGCCCTCCGGCTGATTTATCCATTCTTACAATAGATAAAAGGTCTTCGATTATCTTGCTCTCACGGTCTATCTCTTTAGTTATATCCTGCATGAATTCCCTGTATAACTCAACAGGTGCATCCGGCTGCATATTGAGAGAATCGGCAAGCACCTTGATTGATGTAATAGGTGTCTTTAACTCATGCGACACATTCGATACAAACTCCTGACGGCTCTCATCAAGGCTGTTCGACTTGTCCATAATCATATTAAAATTATCAGCAAACTCACGAATCTCTGATGAGCCTCTGCCTGACACACGCTTGGTTGTGTAGCCGTTAGCGATGCTCTCTATAGTGTCCATTGTCCTTCTGAATGGTCTGAACATGAAAATGTATATAAGGGCAAGAACAATAGCCATAACCACTACAATCGTGACAATAGATAAGAACACCTGATCCTGCACATCACTTTCAAATGTCATTACCCTGCTTATATTAGAATCCGCAACAAGCGCACCGATTATACTGCCCTCGTCATTGTAGATAGGAACAATCGCCTCAATAGTGCCTGTCTTTCTGTAATAAAGTGACGTGCTCTTACCAGATAAAAAAGCATTCATTACTCCTGAATTGATAATATTCCTGCCATACTCTGATGAGTAAGAATCGTACATGATTACATATCTTTCATCAATTACCCTGAATCTTACATACTCCATCGCAGAATACTTTTTAAGATTGTTGTATGTGCCGCCAATCTCAGCATTCTTCAAAGATGAATACGCCGAGAATTCACCAGAAATCATGGCTGACTTATTCTGAAGCTCTGCCCTTTCCTTCTCAAGGATATTCGATGCATAGAATTCCCTTGAGACAAGCTGAAGAACTGTAAGTGCTGCGCATACCAGCACAAGAGTGATTATATACAGTCTCACCCTTGAACTTGCAGCCACATGTAATATATCTTTAAAAAACTTCTTTATATTAGACATTATAGTAATAACCTACTCCCCAGCGTGTATGAACATACTTTGGCTCACTTGGATTCTCTTCTATCTTCTCTCTTAATCTTCTGACATGGACATCAACTGTTCTTGCATCACCCGGATAATCCTCGCCCCATACAATCTTAAGAAGGGCATCTCTTCCGTATACCTTTCCCGGATTCTTTATAAGGAGCTCTATAATATCGAATTCCTTGGCTGTAAGATTAATCTCCTTGCCAGATACATATACTCTTCTTCCGTCACAATCAACTCTCATATCACCAGCAACGATAACAGATGAATTGCTCTTAGGCATCTCCTTCTTGGAATTACGGCGGAGAATCGCTTTAATTCTGGCTTTAACCTCAAGTATATTAAATGGCTTGGTAATATAGTCATCTGCGCCATACTCTAATCCAAGAATCTTATCCATATCATCGCCCTTGGCAGTAAGCATTATTATGGGAACCTGCGAGAATTCTCTTACCTGCTGGCATACCTGCATACCATCTATAACTGGAAGCATTATGTCCAGAAGAACCATATCATAATCATTATCTCTTATCTTATCAACAGCTTCCTGTCCATCGTAAGCCGCATCAACTTCCATTCCGTCCTGCTCAAGACTGAATTTCAGTCCCTTAACAATCAGTTTTTCATCATCTACAACTAAAACCTTATTAGCCATAACGCACAAGCCCCCATAAAACTTACTCTTAATAATCTACACTCTTATATAATCTCTTATCTTCTCAAATGCAGCTTCTTTAATTCCGGTAACATTCTTAACATCTTCTATCGAATTAAAAAATCCATTCTTCGTTCTGTAATTAACAATATCCTTAGCCCTTGATTCACCTATACCAGGAAGAGTTGTAAGCTCGCTCTCCGATGCGGTATTAATGTTAATCTTAGATGCCATACCTGATGAAGCCGTATCAACATTCACCGCAGGTTCCTCTCCCTCGGCTGGAATATACACCTTCTGTCCATCTGCTATCTTATCAGCAAGATTGACAGCACTTATATCAGCCCCTTCCACATAACCACCTGCGAGCTCAACTACCTCATATATCCTCGTTCCCTCTGGCACTCTGTAAACTCCGGGATTAGCAACAGCTCCACATATGTAAGCATATATATTCTTATCTTGTGTAGTGGGTTCTTGTGAAAGCTCTGTTGTCTGCGTGGCAGACGGCTTGGTAGATATGCTGTATTCATATTCTGGATTACCGCTGTTGCTCATAAGCCTTGACAGGCTGTAAACAATACCAGCGGCAACAATAAATACACATGCAGCGATGTATCTGTAATTATTCTTATTGCTGATTACTCTATGAATTATATTATTTTTCATGATATTCCTCCATTCACAATAACAAAGCATCTAATCATTATATGAATTTCAGAAAAACATAGCGTACCTCTATATTTTACATAAATAATTTTTAGATTACAAGTGCAAATAATCAATAAATATAGTATAATATTTTTTGACTGCTTACATGGCAGTTTATTATTGATTTTATGGAGGTTTATTTTGAAATCACTCAATACACGTCGTAAAAGATTTCAACTGCTAGACGATGAGCCAGGAATTATCCCAAGTGGTAATATTACCTACTTCATCGCATTTTTTTTGCCGCTTATCGTATTCGTAGCAGTCTACTACATGAAAGATATATTCCCATTCGGTAACGAGTGTTATCTCAGGTCAGATATGTACCACCAGTATGCGCCTTTCTACTCTGAACTGTGGAACAAGCTCCGCTCTGGTGAGACACTCACATACTCATGGGATATCGGTATGGGAACTAACTTCATATCGCTGATGGCATATTATCTTGCCAGTCCGGTCAACTGGATTATAGCATTATTCCCACAGAAATACATGATTGAGATAATGAATTCACTGATTATAATAAAGCTCTCGCTTGCAAGTGTTACATTTTCTTACTACATCACTAAGCATTTCAATACAAAGAAATGTACTGTAGCAATATTCTCAATATTCTACGCAGTATCTGGATATGCTTGTGCTTATAGCTGGAATATTATGTGGCTTGACTGTATCGTGCTTCTTCCACTTATCATGCTTGGACTTGAGAATCTCGTAAAGAAGAACAAAGGATTTCTCTACTGCATATCATTAGGCTTATGTATATTTACCAACTACTATATATCAATAATGGTCTGCATAGCTATAGTAATCTATTTCATAGTTCTTATGCTTACTACAGACAAACTTTCAAACCCTGTTCTCTACCTCAAAAAGATTGTAAGATGGGGATTTTATTCACTGCTTGCCGGTGGACTTGCCGCATGTTTCCTGCTTCCTGAGATATACACATTCTCACTTTCAGCATCCAGCAGCACAACATTTCCACAGAGCTGGACAGCTTACTTTTCAGTTGTGGAGATGCTCACAAGACAGCTTATGTACGTTCCTGTACATCTTGGTCTTGAACACTACCCTAATATATTCTGTGGAGTCGGCGTATTTATCCTTATTCCGCTCTACATTATGGATAAAGAAGTAAAGCTTTCTGAGAGAGTCGGCAAATGTGCCATACTTCTTATATTCCTGTTATCATACAACATGAATGTATTCAATTATATCTGGCATGGTTTCCATTTTCCGAACTCTCTGCCAGCAAGACAGGCATTCATATATATATTCTTTATCCTTGCCATGTCATACGAGGCTTTCTACCATCTTAAAAAGATATCAGACAAAGCCTTCGGTGGTGCTGTATGGGCTGCATTGATATTCATATTTATTGCGTCCGAATTATTCAAAGATTCAGATACTTATACATTCAAGACATTCTATATAAGTGGATTGTTTATCATCCTCTATGCAGCTTTGCTTTATATCACAAGACGAAGCAAATGCCGTTTTCCTTATGCATTTGTTATCGCACTCACACTTGTCGTTGTAGAGAGTGCCCTTAACCTCAATGCTACAGGACTTGGAACAACAAGCAGGTCAGCTTATCTTGCTGACTATGATGCAATGAATGAAGTCATGGACACCGTTGCAAGCGAGGATTCATCATTCTACCGTATGGACAAGGTATTCGGCTCACGCTCCAAAAATGATGGTGCCTGGCATAATTACAAGACAATATCAACCTTCTCTTCAACATGTAACGAGGGAATGTCGACACTGTTTACTAACCTTGGGTTTGAAGCCTCAACTAATGCATATGGCTACAATGGTTCAACAATGGTAACTAACTGCCTGTTCTCAGTGAAGTACCTTATAAGCAACACAACTCTTGCCACAGATGATTTATTCTCATTCGTCACAGCTAATGATGGACAGTATGTATACAGGAACAATTACACTCTTCCTATCGGATATGCTATCGACCATACGCTCAATGAAAAGGAATCTCCATCCTCTGTGTACAACGGAATCGAGAACCAGAACAACCTTATTGAATCGCTTACAGGTATAAGCAATGTATTCGAGCTTATGTATAATTACAGCTCGACAACTGAGGCTGAATTCACACCAACACGCAATGGCCACATGTATATATACAAGCCAGAGAACACTACAGACTTTTTATCTGTGACAATCAACGGAAAGACTTACACATACAGCAGCTTAAAGAACGATAACAGAATTATCGATGCAGGTTATGTGACAACTAATGACCAGATAAGCATGGGTGCTGATCCAGCTTCTTCATACAAGGTCTATATCTTAAATGAAGATAAATATATGGCAATGTATGCAAAGCTTAACTCAAGTGCATTTAATGTTGAAAGCTTTTCTACCACTAAGTTTACTGGCAATATAAGCGCATCATCTGACGGAACCTTCCTCTTCTCAATACCATATGACAAGGGCTGGTCTGTATATATTGATGGTAAAAAATGCCAGACTTATGAAGCATTCGGTGCACTTCTTGCAACTGACCTTACCGCAGGAGAACATACTGTAAGATTAAAATATGTTCCTGTTAATTACATTAAAGGTTGCATTACTACTATACTTTGCATTATTATATTAATTGCTGCCGGCTTACTTAAAAAGTACAGATACACAGCGATTATCAATAGCAGCAAGCTTCCACCTGTTGTTATTGATATACTTAACAATGATGATGTAATATGCAAAAGAACTCCTAAGAAAATCGTAACGCTTACAGAGCTAAACGATATGGATGATTTTGATAATATCGAATTGGATGAACCTGAATCTGATGACGATAATGAATAATTACAACTATATTTTATTAACTACATGGAGGAATCAATATGAAATTATGGGGCGGACGTTTCACTAAAGAGACAGACAAACTTGTTAACAACTTTAACGCATCTATCTCTTTTGACCAGAAGTTCTACAGACAGGATGTACGTGGCAGCATTGCACACGCTAAGATGCTCGGTGCTACCGGCATTATCTCTTCTGAGGAAAGCAGACAGATTATAGAAGGTTTAGAGGGTATTCTTGCAGATATTGAGAATGGAACTCTTACTATAAGTGATGAGTACGAGGATATCCATACATTTATGGAAGCTACTCTTATTGAAAGAATCGGCGATGCCGGCAAGAAGCTTCACACTGGAAGAAGCCGTAATGACCAGGTTGCACTTGATATGCGTCTGTACACAAGAGACGAAGTTCGCAATGTCAATCATGAGGTAAAAGAGCTTATGGCTGTTATACTCCGTATCATGAAGGAGAACACTAACACTTATATGCCAGGCTTCACACATCTCCAGAAGGCACAGCCAGTAACTGTAGCCCATCATTTCGGAGCTTATTTTGAGATGTTTAAAAGGGACAGAAGCAGACTTGATGATATCTACAAGAGAATGAACTACTGCCCTCTTGGTGCCGGAGCACTTGCCGGTACTACTTACCCACTTGACCGACAGATGACAGCAAGACTTCTCGAGTTTGATGGTCCAACACTCAACAGTATGGATTCTGTATCTGACAGAGACTATGTTATTGAATTCTTAAGTGCACTCTCTACTATTATGATGCACCTCAGCAGATTTTCTGAGGAAATCTGTATCTGGAATTCTAATGAATACAAGTTCATTGAATTAGATGATGCATACAGCACTGGTTCAAGTATCATGCCTCAGAAGAAGAACCCTGATATTGCAGAGCTTGTACGAGGCAAGACTGGACGTGTATATGGTGCTCTTATGAGTATTCTTACAACTATGAAGGGAATTCCTCTTGCATACAACAAGGATATGCAGGAAGATAAAGAGCTTACATTTGATGCGATTGATACAGTTAAAGGCTGTGTAAGTCTCTTCAAGGGCATGATTGATACTATGAAGTTCAATCCAGCAAGAATGGAGGATTCAGCTAAGAAGGGCTTTACTAATGCCACTGATGCCGCTGATTATCTTGTTAAGAAGGGTGTACCATTCAGGGATGCGCATGGATATATCGGACAGCTTGTCCTTACATGTATTGACAAGGGAATCTCTCTTGATGAGCTTCCTCTCGAAGAGTACAAGGCTGTATGCCCTGTCTTTGAGAATGATGTATATGATGCAATCAGCTTAAAGACTTGTGTTGAGAAGCGTCTTACTCTCGGTGCTCCTGGCCCGGATGTCATGGAACATGTAATCAAGTTATGCGATGAGTATATGAATGAGGATTGATAGATAAATCAAAATTGCAGGTGAAGCAATATTAAAGCTTCACCTGCAATTTTTCATCTATGCTCCTTAATCATCATAAGGCAGACAATCATAAGTAATCCTGCTGATATCCATATTGCCCTAAGGCCTACATAGTTAGACAACACGCCGCCTATTCCTGCGCCAATTGCAAATATAAAGATAATTCCATAATAATGCAGTGCCTTGAACAGGTCTTCTGGATTCCTGCTTCTTATATACTTAGATATGCTGTCTGTACCGCTTCTTAAATTACCTATACACATAGTACTTGCATATGCATATCCTCTTACCTTACGGAAAGTCTGCACCTGCATTGAACATGAGAATGATACAAGCATGTTAGCCAGCATGTTATATCTTGACGGTATGAATCCAACTGCAAGAAGTATAAGAATCTCCATCACAACTATAATCTGTCTCCAATGGATTCTTACACTCTTCTTGTACTTATTGCCAATCTGCTCTGCTACAAGCACACCTAATGCAAATGATACAACTGGCAGAAGATACTGCAATCCCTTAAACCAGTCTCCCATCATAAAATGCTGGCTCATAAGAACCACATTACCCGTCTGCGCATTGGCAAATACTTTGTCACGCACATTATAAGTGTATGCATCCTGAAATCCACCAGACAAAGCAAGAATTGCACTTAACAGGAATGTCTCAGATGTCTGGAATATCTTTTTCTGCTTTTCCTTATCCATCGTATATCACCTTACTTCTAATTATACTCTTACCTTAGTTCCCTTGGTATCTCTGTGGGCTAGCTTCATCCTGCCAAAATCAATCATCCTGCCCTTATATTCCATAGAGAATTCATCATTCTGTCCAAGCAGGAACACATCTTCCACGTAATCATCCTTTGATAATTTGATTCCGCGAACACCTACTGCGGATTTCTTCTTCATAGGAACATCTGTAAGTGGGAACTTTAAGAATACACCTGTATTCGTCTGTAATATAACATTTTTATCGCTGATTACTTCCTCAACTTCAACAACACTTCCATCATAGTTAAACTTAGAGTATGCTTCAACCCTCACATCTGTCTCCACGATACTTATAACCTTATCGTCATCTGCAAGCTTAGTCGCTGCAACAGTCTTCTTGGCAACATCAAACTCATCAGCTTCAACTATCTTCATCATTCCCTGTCTTGTTGTGAACAACAGCTTCTGACCTTTTATCCGCTCAAATGGACACATGTATACAATATACTCTCCACTGCTGTCATAATTACCAAGATTATCTATAGGAACACCTTTATCCCTGAAACGTGTGCTGAAAGGTATATCCTTAATCTTAATCTGGTGAAGAAGTCCATTATCTGTGAATATACATATCTTGCCATCATTCATGCATGAGAATACATATTTGTATTCACTGTGGACAGCCTCTTTATTACGCTCGTATGCCGCCATATCGATAGTCTTGGCATAGCCGAATCTGTCCATGATAAACATAACTTCCTGAACCGGAATCTCTTTCTCTACGAAAACTGCCGCCTCTGCATCCTCTATAGCTGTTCTTCTTGGCACGCTGTATTCCTTCTTAATCTTTAGAAGGTCAGCCTTGATAACATTTGCCATAGCATTTCTGCTTCCAAGAAGCTTCTCATACTCTGCGATTTTCTTTAAGCACTCATCATATTCTTTCTGGAGTGCAAGAATCTCAAGACCTATAAGCTTATAGAGTCTCATCTCTAATATGGCAGATGCCTGTCTTTCAGTAAAATCAAGCTTTGATGCAGCCTTCTTAGAAGCCTCGCTCTTAAACTTAATCTCATCTGTCACACCATTGATAAGGCACTCTTTTGCCATCTTAAGATTAGAACTTCCTCTTAATATCTCTATAATAAGGTCAATTATATCACATGCTCTTATAAGACCTTCCTTAATCTCCTTATTGGCAAGCTCCTTGTTAAGCAGTGTTGTATACTTTCTTGTTGCAAGCTCGAACTGGAAATCAATATGATGCTTAATAATAGCCTTAAGTCCTAATGTCTCTGGTCTTCCATTGACAATTGCAAGCATGTTAACACCAAATGTATCTTCAAGCTTAGTCTTCTTGAACAGAAGATTTTTAAGATTCTCAACATCTGTATTCTTCTTTAATTCAAGGACAATTCTTATTCCCTCTTTAGATGATTCGTTAGACACATCTGTTATATCTGTAGTCTTCTTGGATTCTACAAGGTCTACTACATCTGATATGAATTTACCGATATTAGCACCTATCATTGTATATGGAATCTGGCTTATGACAAGCTTATCCTTGTCACCCTTCTTAGCCGCTGGCTCGAAATCAACCTTACCACGTATCTTTATCTTGCCCATTCCACACTCATATATGTTCTCAAGCTCAGACTTATTAATAACTATTCCACCTGTCGGGAAATCCGGGCCTGGCATATATTCAAGCAGTTCCTTAGTTGTTATATCCTCATTATCCATATATGCACATACTGCATCAACAACCTCCGAAAGATTGTGTGGTGGAATATTCGTTGTCATACCAACCGCAATACCATCTGCACCGTTTACAAGCAGATTAGGCACTCTTACAGGAAGAACCTCAGGCTCTTTTTCTGTCTCATCAAAGTTCGGTGCAAAATCAACGGTATCTTTATTGATGTCCGCGAGCATCTCCATGGAAATTTTACTCAAACGAGCCTCAGTGTATCGCATCGCAGCGGCACCGTCACCATCGACAGAACCAAAGTTTCCATGACCGTCTACAAGCGGATAACGGGTAGACCAGTCCTGTGCCATATTTACGAGTGCTCCGTAAATAGAGCTGTCACCGTGCGGGTGATATTTACCCATGGTATCACCGACGATACGGGCACATTTACGGTGTGGCTTATCAGGTCCATTGTTAAGTTCTATCATAGAATGAAGTATTCTACGCTGAACAGGCTTGAGTCCATCTCTTACATCTGGAAGAGCTCTGGCAGCGATAACGCTCATGGCATAATCTATGTATGAACGCTCCATTGTCTTTTTCAGACCAACTTCATCTATCTTATCAAAAATCTTGTCGTCATCCATTTTTTGATTTCCTTTCTCTCGATATTTGTTGTATTTTTCACATTTATATAATCAATATCCTATATATCGAGATTTTTTACATACTTGGCATTTGTCTCTATAAACTCACGACGTGGCTCAACCTTATCTCCCATGAGAA
>URGC01000004.1 GCA_900547255.1 uncultured Eubacterium sp.
CCTATAGGTGCATTCACCGTGCCTTCTTCCTCTTTAAAGCGGTTATGTACAATGCAATAATACTTTCTTGTTATTGAATGGACAGCAAGCTGTGCAGCAATATCATTATGTGCCTTGTCATTCTTACATGCAACAATAACACCCGTGGTATTCATATCTATTCTGTGTACTATTCCAGGACGCATAACGCCGTTAATTCCTGACAGATTATCCCTGCAGTGATACATAAGTGCATTGACAACTGTTCCTGTATAATGTCCTGCAGCAGGATGTACAACCATTCCCTTAGGCTTATTGACAACAATAATATCATCATCCTCATAGAGAATATCTAATGGGATATCTTCTGGCAGTATATCTGGTTCTACAAGCTCTGGAACATTTATTGCCAGAGCATCGCCCATCATAAGGCGGTAATTGCTTTTAACTGTATTACCATTAACCGTCACCCCTCCGTCTTTTATCATCTTCTGGATAAAAGACCTTGAGTAGTCGGGAAGCTCGTCAGCAAGGAACTTATCTATTCTGTCGCCCTCATTATCCGCCACAATATCTTTTAATATAACATCACTGCTCATTATCTTTTTCCTTTATGAATGGTAAAAATTCAAAATCCTTCTCATCATACACAAATAATATAAGTATTATAAGCATAATAATTCCTACTGTCACATATGAATCTGCAACATTGAATACCGGGAAATTAATAAGCTTAAAGTATAAGAAATCTCTTACATACCCTAATACAAGCCTGTCTATAAAATTGCCTATTCCACCTGCCGCAAGCAGTATCATGGAAATATATGCTGGAAGATAATGCTTCTTACATGGCATTTTAATAATAATATAGACAATTGCGCCAACAACAATACATGTTATAAATAAAAATATTATTCTTGCGCCTGCAAACATTCCCCATGCAGTTCCTGTATTCTCAAGATAATAGAATTCAAATACATCTCTGATTACAGGTATGCCTTCTGTATTCTTTAATCCGGCTGCCGCCACTTTGGTAATCTGGTCAAGCAGCGTTAACACGAATACAGATATGACAAAATATATAACTGACTTTGTTTTTGATTTGTTATTCATATCACTACCCATCCTGTTAACAAAGTTACTGGACTATTCCCTTCAAAGCTTCTGCCATCTCTTCATCAGTTACATTCATATCAATATATGCATTGCCAAGCTCTTTTAAGAGAATAAATTTAATCTTTCCTGCATCCATCTTTTTATCATTCTTAGAAGTCTTGACAACATCTTCTATTGTTATTCCTGATACAGATAATGGGAAATTATATCCCTTAAACACTTTGATAATACTATCAAACTGTTCCTGTGTTATAGTATGTTTTGCCACACATATCTTAAGAGCTGCAACCATTCCTAAAACTACACATTCCCCATGATATAAAGAGAAATTCATAAGCTTTTCGATAGCATGTCCAAGTGTATGTCCAAAATTAAGTAATGCACGATCACCCTTCTCTTTAGGATCAAGCTCAACAACACGTCTCTTGATATTGCAGCTTACTGATATCATCTGGCACAGGGCATCATCATCACGGTTCCTGATACTTGCTGCATTCTCTTTTAACCACTCAAAATATGAGTAATCCTTAATAAGACCATGCTTTAATATCTCTCCAAAACCGGAATTAAACTGTCTTTCATCTAATGATTTAAGTGTTGAAGTATTCATGTATACAAGCTTAGGCTGATGGAATGCTCCCACCATATTCTTATACGCTCTGAAATCTACCCCAGTCTTACCACCAATGCTTGAATCAACCTGTGCAAGCAAAGATGTTGGAACCTGTATAAATTCAACGCCTCGAAGATAACTTGCAGCCGTAAATCCTGTTAAATCGCCGACAACTCCTCCGCCTAATGCAACAAGCATATCTTTACGGTCGAATTTATTCTTAATGAGATATTCATATACATCACATACTGTATCAATCGTCTTGCTTGGCTCACCAGCCTTAAATGTGTATACAAATACTTCATTACCAGTCTTTGCTAATTCTTCCTTGACAGCATCTGCATAGAGTGGTCCTACATTGCTGTCTGTAACTATACATAACTTACGGTTTTTAACTCCAAGTTTGTCAAAGCTCTCTGCGAGTCTATCAAAGCTATTCTCTATCACAATATCGTAGATAGGCTCGTCATTCATGTGAACTGTTATTAAATCTGGCATAATATTAAACTCCTTATAAAAAACACCTGCTACGGTTACGCAGCAGGTGGCAATATGTGTTACTTATTAAATGAAGATAAATCAATACCCCCGGCTACAAGTTCAGGTATATCTCCTGATATATCTACATTAGGAGGTGTTACAAGGAATATGTAACTTGTTATCTTCTGAAGATTACCTCTCATGGCATAACATGAGCCTGCTGAATAATCAATAATTCTCTGTGCTATCTCAACATGTATGCCTTCAAGATTAAGAACAACAGCTTTACCACTAAGAAGTGTATCTGTTATATCGCTGGCATCCTCCATTGTCTCAGGTCTTATTACAACAACCTCAAGTCCTCTTGAATTACCAGGTTTTATAGGAACAACCTTCTTTCCACCACCCGATGAAAGTTTTGGTGCAACTTTTGAATCTGAAAAATCATCCTCTTCATCTTCTACACTGGATTTCTTAGCACTTGGAAATAGTCTTTTTCTCGCTGATGCCTTATCGTCATCTTCCTCAAAGTCATCATCATATTCATCATAATCGTACTCATCATCGTAGTCGTCATCTTTCAGCTTAAATACGTTCATAACTCCATCTAATAATCCCATAATATATCTCCTAAATTAAATATTATAATTACGTGCTCCGAATATGCCTGTACCAACACGCACCATAGAAGCTCCCTCTTCTACTGCAACTATATAATCATTAGTCATCCCCATGGAAAGAACATCCATAGTAGTATTATCAATGTTTTTAGCCTTTATGTCAACAGTTATCTTGTGCAAATCATTGAAAATCTTTCTGTTATCCTCAGCATTTTCAACAAATGGAGCACTTGTCATAAATCCTCTTATAACTATATTAGGCAGAAGTGACATCTGCTTTACTGTTTCGTATGCATTATCAAGACTTATTCCGAATTTGGTATCTTCCATGCCTACATTTACCTCAACAAGTATATCTGTAACAACATTTTTCTTAACAGACTCTTTGCTGATTTCCTCTGCAAGTCTTAATGAATCAACAGAATGTATCATGCATACTTTTCCGACTATATATTTAACTTTATTGCGCTGTAAATGTCCAATCATATGCCATCTTATATCGTCTGGCATAGTCTCAATCTTATCTACAAGCTCCTGCACATAATTCTCGCCAAAATCCCTTACACCGGCATCATACGCCTCCATAAGCATCTCTACCGGCTTGGTCTTGCTTACCGCTATGAGCGTAACCTCTTCCGGATTACGTCCTGCTCTCTTACATGCAGCATCAATATTGTTCTGTACTTCTTTTAAATTATCTTTAATCATATCGCACTCACATCTCCCAATATTAATATACCATCTGGTTAGGTGTATATTTCTCGGCATTAAGAATTATCCTGTCATAGACTGATATTCCGTATGCAGAACCTTTTCTTGATATTACGTACTCATTGTTCTGGTCAATAATATCCACAAGCTTGAACACTGTATATCCGGTATTGACACAATACACACCTTTTAATTTCTCTGTCGAAGATATCACATATTTATCCGATGAATCAGGCCTTAGAATTGTCGTTCCCACTGGAAGTGCATCATTGGCAATGTATACATTATCATCTGTTGATTTATATATATCAAGTGCCTTGAAATAATTGCTTACCTCACCGTTATTATATTCCTCAACCAGCACACCTTTGGTACTGTTATTGCCGTATGTTGTAAGGTATGATTTAGGGATAACGAAGAAGCTCTGGTCAGTAACCGCTGATGCAGGTATCTTCAATCCACTTCTGCTTGATGAGCTTAGCTCAATGTTGATATATCTTTCTGTAACATATCTTACCATATATTTTTCAAGTGTAATCTTGCCAAAATACCCACCATTATTATTGACAATTGAAAATGGACACGAAACTGATATGTTATCTTTTAAAATCTTGATTGAGACAGAATTCTTACTTGATAGGTCATACTTGTCTATATCATTCTTAGTCAATGGAATACATATGTACCATGTCTCATCTGTAATAATCTTATATGCCGGATTATCCTTTACAACAATATCCTCTGTCTTTAAGTTATTCTTCTTGTAATTGTTCTTGTTGAACATATCTGTTGTCAGATTTTCCGGTGTTATATCCTCATATCCATCAGTGTAATATACAACCGTTCCTGTCTCCTCTGCCGCAACAGTCTGAAACAGATTCTGGCTTCCTGTGCTTGCAACTATGCTGTCAAGATTGGCAATAATACTCTCGTTCATAGACTGAAGCACCGCAGAATTAAGCTCTGTCTTCAAATCATATATATCGCCAAAATTACTTCCATCATAATTAGCTTTGAAATTATTAAGCATGGATTTAATAGTAGACAAATCCTGTTTAGATAGTGAATTCTCATCACTTTTCTTGTACTGTGACAAAATCTGGGATACTCGTCCTGTCTCATCAACTGTGTACACCGTATCTCCTACCTTAACACGACCACCTTCTTTTTGATAGTAATTGATATTACCTGAATAATTAGAATTGACAATTTTTTCCGTTCTAAGTGCAATTCCTGTAAATGTCGCATTGGATGTCAAAGAACCCAGATCAACTTCATATGTCTGAACCTTTGATTTTGACATATACATGATAATAAAAGCTATTATATAAAATAAAATAACTGCGAATATTGCAGCCGCCGCTCTTGGCTTTCTTTTATATTTAACAACTTTTTGTCTTTTTTTATTCTTACTCTTACTTCCACTAGCCATAAGAAAATCCTTTACATATAATCTACACGCATCAGTAAGAATGGAAAGCCTCTCAGTATATTGGATATATTACTGGTATATCTCACGCCATTCCATATCACCACGCTCTAATGACTTGATAAGAAGTTCAGCCGTGGCAAGATTAGTTGCGAGTGGAATATTATACATATCACATAATTTACATATGTTACCAGCATCTGGTTCATGAATGTTAGGATTCTCTGCTTCACGCAGGAATATAACAAGATCCATCTGATTATGTTCAATCTCTGCACATAACTGCTGGTCTCCCCCTAAATGTCCTGCAAGGAACTTATGAACCGACAGATTAGTAACATCTTCTATGAGCTGCCCTGTTGTTCCAGTTGCAAATAACTGGTTTTTACTAAGTATACCATGATATGCGATACAGAAATTCTGCATCAGTTTTTTCTTTGAATCATGAGCAATAAGTCCAATATTCATATGAATCTCCATTTCATGAAAGTATATAATCTTTAACCTTTAAAGTCCTTAGCAAATATATCATCGTCTTTAATTACATTCCTCTGGAGACTTATGTTAAGCACAATCCCCATCGACATCATAAGAACAAGCAAAGACGTAAGGCCGTAACTAAAGAATGGCAATGGTAGACCTGTATTAGGAAGAATCTGTGTTACAACTCCCAGATTAATAAAAGCCTGAAAACCTATATAAGCCGCCACCCCACAGCATATTAACCTTCCAGCAAAGTTTTTCGCCCTCACCGCTGTAATTATACACTCAATAACTATTGCTGACAATAGAATTATCGCTGCCATACAGCCGGCAAAGCCTAATTCTTCGCCTATAACTGCAAATATAAAGTCTGTATGCGCCTCTGCTATATAATTGGCATTTTTCATGGATGTAGGATCATCATTGTCAAGTCCCTTTCCTGACAACTGACCTGAACCGATAGCTTTAACTGCATATTCCTGTTGATACACACCGGCATCATTCTCTTCCGGATGAAGGAACGAAACAATTCTGTTTCTCTGATAATCCTTAAGGAAGAACACCTTGTTATTCTCATTGCTTATATAGAATAACGACCCGACCATAACCGGAACTATAACAAGAATCGCTATTCCAATCGTCTTATAACTTATCCCCGCACAGAATACAATCGTAAACAATATGATAAATGTAAGAATTGTTGTCGACAAATCTGGTTGCAAGAAAATCAGCAATAGCGGAAATCCTAAAACGCATGCTAAAATTATCAAAAAACGCCAGTCATTAATTCTATCCTTATACATAGAAACAAGCTTGGCTGTCACAAGTATAAGGATAAGCTTTGATAATTCAGAAGGCTGGAACTGGAATCCCAGCACCTGAATCCATCTCTTGGCACCATGACTGGATTTACCAGCCACCTTAACAAGTACAAGAAATATTATATTAATCACGTACCAGACCCAGTAATACCTAAGAATCCAGTTATAATCCACAAATGATATGAATAACATTAAAGAGACAGCTAACACAAGTCCAAAACACTGTCTAAGAGTATATTTCGGATTAGCACTATTGATAACAACAATACCATACAGTGCTGTTATCATAAGTATTAATAACAGTCTGAAATTATATGATTTTAATTGATACTTCTTAAACATACAAACTCCTAAAGGAATAACTATTTGTCACTATTACGCATATCCTTTATTGGAATATTAGCGTATAACGCTGGTACCGAACCATTAGTTGTATCTGATTCAGTTGATGTAATCTGGATATCCAGTCCTTCTGCGTCAATGACCATATATTTTGATATTACTTTGATAATATCATTTTTAATCATTTCCATTACCTCTGGTGAACAGTTAGCACGGTCAGAAACAAGTAAAAGCTTTAATCTGTCTTTAGCAACATCACCAGAGCCCTTTTTCTTAAATAAATCCATCAAGCTCATTATAATAGTCCCCCGTATATTTTTTACTTACCGCTCTTAAATAAAGAAGAAAGCTTCTTAAAGAATCCACCTTTTCCATTAAGATCAAGAAAATCTACTTCCTCGCCAGTAATTCTTCTACATATATTCATATATGCCTGTCCTGCAAGTGAATCATCACCAACAAGTGGCTGTCCCTTATTAGTTGCAACAACGATATTTTCGTCATCTGGAACAGCACCGATAACATTAAGCTGTAAAATGTCATTGACATCCTCAATTGACATCATCTCGCCTCTGTTAACCATATCCATTCTGATTCTGTTAACAATAAGGTCTTCATGATCCTTGAGTCCATGAGCGTCAAGAAGTCCTACAATTCTGTCAGCATCTCTTATCGCTGATACCTCTGGAGTTGTAACTACTAAAGCTCTGTCAGCTCCAGCAATTGCGTTCTGGAATCCCTGCTCAATACCTGCTGGGCAGTCAAGAATTATGTAATCAAAGCCTTCTGGATCAGCCTTTAACTCATCAATAACCTTAATCATCTGTTCAGGAGATATAGCTGACTTGTCTCTTGTCTGTGCTGTTGGAAGCAAGAATAACTTAGGACATCTCTTATCTGTGATTAATGCCTGCTTGATTCTGCAGTTTCCCTCAACAACATCTACGAGATTGTATACAATTCTGTTTTCCAGACCTAATACAACATCAAGATTTCTAAGTCCTGTATCTGTATCAATCATAACAACTTTTTTACCAAGCTTGGCAAGTCCTGTACCAATATTAGCAGTTGTTGTAGTCTTACCAACGCCACCCTTTCCAGATGTAACAACAATAACTTCGCTCATTACGCGCCTCCTATTATCTTTTATTAATTATTTTTCATATTCCTGCATAGATATAATTATGCTTCAATACGTTTATTAAATCAACCCTAATTAATGTTAATATCTTCAATAACATCAGAAGACAAATCTTCAATATATATATTGCCATCTTCTACAAATGCAATCTTAGGCTCTACATTCTTTGACTGCTTATTAAGCCTTGACAGCCTTGCTCTCTTTATCTTGGCAGTTACTGATGTATCTGAACTTCTGGCAATTACATCAGCTATCTTTATCTGCATAGGGCTCATATCAAGTGCAACTACGAATGAATTGCCGTTGCCGCCTGCCCCTGCATATACATTGCCTTTAAGGCTTCCAAGAACAATGACATTACCCTTGGATATAACTCTTCCTCCGGGGTTAACATCGCCTAATATTATCACACTTGTCTCTGATTCAAGAACCTGACCGGAACGCAGTGTTCCTTTGTAGAACAGCCCGTCAGCATTGCCATTGACAAGAAGTGAATCACTTGAAATACTCTCGTTCTGTTTTCCATCAGCATTGCTCTTATTGTCGAGCACACATATTATCTTCATGTTAGTTGACTCTTCAATTACATCTAACAATTCCTGCTGTTCCTCATTAGACAAATCTCTTCCCTCAAATGCCATAGCCATATCAGCAGTGCCAAAGAAAGAAGCTGATTGTGTAAATTTCTCTTTTACAAGGCTTTTCAATTCTTCAAAACTTATATCATCATCAAGAATAACTGTTATACCCTGCTTATTGCTTTTAATTATAACCGAATTATTCACGCCGCACCTCACATTCTTCTCAATACAAACATATATATTTTAAAGTTTTTTTTAATATTATTCAAGTCCAAAGTACGTTTTTAAAATATTAGCTGTAAGTGTTGCTGTATATCCACTTCCGTAGCCATTTCTGATGATAACAGACATCGCTACCTGAGGATTTTCATACGGAGCATAGCTTATCATTGTTGCATGGTCAGGTCTGCTGCTGCTCTCCTGTGCAGTACCTGTCTTGGAACCAACAGTGATACCAACATTCTTGACATCTGCATATGATTCTGTTGCAAGATACATGCCATAATGTACTGCATTCCATATACCCGAACTTATATTCATTGTAGATGCAGCCTCTGCCTCATTCTCTCTTATGAGATTGCCGCTGTTATCAGTTATCTTGTCAACCAGTGTAAGATTATAGCATGTTCCACTGTTTGCAATTGTTGTGACATATCTGGCAAGATTCAGGGCACTGTACTGGTGAGTTCCCTGACCTATTGCTGAACGTATGGCATCCTCTGTAGATGCATGCGGTGCTTTCTCAGATATCTCAATTCCAGCCTTAGTAGCAAGTCCCATCTGCTCCGCATAATTCTTAAGGATACTCAGCGCATAGGTACTGTTATAATTACCGTCCCTTAACTTACCAAGCCTGAATCCGACATTGTAAAAGTACACGTTACATGAATCCCTTATCGCTGTAGATACGTTCTCTGTTCCATGTCCCCATCTCTGCCAGCATCTTGGTGGTGGGTCAATCTCATTAAATGTTCCTGAACAGAAAAACTCTGTCGAAGTATCTATAACTCCCTGATCAAGTCCCGCTATTGAAGAACATATCTTAAAAATTGAACCCGGCGCATTCTGTGCCTGTGTTGCATAATTAGTAAGCGGCTTAGAATTATCATTGCTGAGCTTAGAATAATACTCTGCATCAACTGTACCTGACATCTTGTTATTGTCGTAACTTGGATATGACACAAGTGCCAGAACCTTTCCTGTATTAGGGTCTGTCATGACACATGAACCAGAACATGGGTCTAATGCCAGCTCCGCTGGTGTTATCTTCTTAGTTGTTATAGCATCAACCATAAAATTATATGGCGACATTCTGTTTTCCCTGATATAAGTATAGTCATCCTCTGAATCAAGATAGCCCTGCTCAAACAAAATCATGATAAGCTGTCTTCCAGTGATATCTACATTGTCAACCATATACTTGTACATCTTCTTGGAGAAATTATTATCTACGTATAACTGGTCAATAATATACTGACATAAAATGTCATATGATTCTGAAAGGCTTGTATACTGCTGGTCAGCAAGTAACGACATATCAATCCAGTTCTGTGTTATACCATACTTTAAAAGCTCTGTAAGACTTGTATTATTCCCATTAATCCAATCCTTATAGAGAGCATCATTAGTATCGACCTTGCTTGTATTAAATATCTTGTTAGAGCACAATAAATCCTTGTAGATGTACCATATATAAGCCTTCTGTTCATCTGTAAGACTGCCGTACTTAGTACTTCCATATCTTAATTCATTCTCAAGCCATGCAAATGTATTATCCTTCTTCACAAGATAACTGTTATATACTTCTGTCTCTGCCTCATGTTCACAGAGTGCCATCTTGTCAAGTGATATAAGGTTATTGTTAACAAGGGCAAAGTAAATCTCTTTAATCGGTATATTAATTCTTGAGACTTCACCTGATGAGTTATATTGGTACTTCTCATCACCAGATGTTATATAAGTAAGCAGTATCTTAACAATCTGGTCTTCAATCTCTTCGTATATCTCTTTCTGGAGATTAATATCTATCGTAAGATAAACATCATTACCTGCAACAGCATCTGTCTCTTCAACGACCTCTGTTATACGTCCAACGGTATCGACATATACTGTCTTAGAACCCTTTGTACCTGCAAGCTCTGTCTCCATCGCCTGTTCTATGCCAGTCTTACCAACAACATCATTATTCTCATAAGTATTACTCTTGGCATTAAGTGTCTCTAGCTCTGTAGTTGAGATAGTACCCGTATATCCTAATACCTGTGAGCAGTACACACTGTTAACATATCTTCTTACATACTGCTGTTCAACGATAACGCCCGGAAGGTCTCCTGAATTCTCAAGAACAGCAGCCATGGTATCATCTGATACCTCATTGGCAATTGTAAAGCTTACATATCTGTTATATGAATTGGCAGACATGTTAACTCTTAAATTAATGATTTCAAGAAGATGCTCTACGCTGTAATCATCCTTGTTAATCTCATATTTGTTACAAAGGAAATCAATCATCTCATTAGCTGATGAATTCCTCTGTTCGTCTGTAAGCTCTGATAAAGTTCTGGCACCGTATGTATCTCTCTTAAATCTTAACAAAGCATTATCTGAAACTGTATATGCAAATCCGCCTGCACCGTCCGATACGATCTGAAAATCATTGGCAAATTTATCATTCTTTGACTCGATAATTGTAAGTGTCTTCTCGATTGCAGAATTGATAGAATTATTCTTAATTGTTGTGCTTGAATATGTTCCGCTGTCGCTTATCTTAACAGCAAACGCAATCTCATTGTACGCAAGCAGGACACCATTCTTGTCAAATATTCGTCCTCTTGTCGCAGCAACACTTGTTGTCTTTTTTATTGAATCAGACAAAGATGAAACATATGAATCTCCATTGATTATCTGAAGATTGAAAATTCTGCCGACAATAATGGAAAACATAACTATAAAGACCAGTACTAATGGTACAATTCTTGACTTTAGTAAACTTAGAATGTAATCAAATGTCTCTCTCATTTACCTCACCTAATCTCCTCTTATCCTTGCTCTTTAAGTATGGATTCAGCTTTAATATCGGTTTAACAATAATAAGCATTATAAGCGCACTGTAAAGCATCTCTGGAATAATAATCTTATTCAGGTAAAATCCATAATCAAGGTCATTATGAAGCATGAAGATTCCAAAATAAGAACCTGTCTCGAATACAAAATCTCCAATAATTGTAAAAATAACCGGAAGTGCTATATTGCTCTCCTCGTACTTGTTAAAGAACAATCCTGAAACATATCCTACAACAGTAAATACAAGTGATGAATATCCTAATGCATTAGGCGAATACACATCATACATAAATCCCGAGAAGAATCCTACGAACATTCCTTCATTGCTTCCGTTGATATAACCAAAGATAACTGGCAAGAGTATCATGAAATTAGGCATAACTCCGCCTAATCTGATAGCTCTCCCCAGTGTAGTCTGCAATGCTATAAATATTATTATTAAAATCAGTTCTACGATTTTCCTTTTCATTTAATTACCAGAATCCTTTAACTTTGTGATAATCAAAACTTCCTGCAGATGCTCAAAATCAACTGCTGGCACAAGATAACCAGACTGTGTAAGATTATTCACATCCAGCGATACATCTTTAGTATACCCAATCAGAATTCCTGATAAATACTTGTCACTGATATTAGAAGTTACAATCTTATCTCCATTCCTGACATTAACAGAACTGTTAAAATACTTTACACTTATGAATCCGCTGTCCATAAGCTTGATATCACCTTCAATGGTACATTTATCTCCGGTATCTATAAGCTGTCCACTCACAAAGCTTCCATCTTCTATAATCGTCTTGACTGTGGCAGAATGTGCATTGACAGAGGTAACAATTCCTACTAAGCCTCCTGATGCAACAACATTCATATCAACCTGTATGCCTTCCTCTCTGCCCTTATCAATTATGAATGTCGAATACCAGTTGTCTGATGATGTCATGATAATTCTGGCTCCAACCTTAGGATAATCTTCATACTGTGCATCAAGCTCATACAGACTTCTAAGTCTGTCAAGTTCATATGTATCCTGCTTTAATCTGTTATTCTCTTCAGTAAGGCTATCTACTGTATTGTGCAGTGATTCATTCTCTTCAAGAAGTCTGCTGACTTCCTGAAGCTTGTCATACTTATCGTTAGTCCACAATCCAATATAATTCATTCCCTTCTGGATTGGCATGACAACATATGCAACCGCATTCGTCAATGGGGATGATATTTTATCAGTTATAAAACTAACGCCTATAAATAAGACACATACAACACACACAGCTATCAGAATAAATTTAGATGTAAAATAATCTGATAATTTCCTTCTCATCTTAATCCTCCACGCTATGAGTATTAATACACAACTTATTAATCGTATACTTTATCCTGTGGTGTGTATGCGATTCCCTCAAACTCTGGATTAGTAACAACTCCCATAAGGCCTCTTACAACACTCTCTGATGGATTCTCAACAACATTAACCTTAAGGTTAGTCTCTCCATTAATAAATGTCTCAAGATTGTTGATATTAGATGTACCACCTGAAACATAGATACCATTCTTTATGATATCTGCTGCAAGTTCTGGTGGTGTTCTCTCTAAGATTACTTTAATTGAATCCATTATTGAATGAAGCGGATCAATTATAGCCTGATATATTACATCTGATGATATATCAACGCTTACAGGAAGACCTGATAATACATTACGTCCAAATCCAGGTGCAAATGTCTCATCACACTTGATAGCACTTCCTATCTGCTTCTTTAAACCTTCTGCTGTCTTGCTTCCTATAACAAGATTGTAAACCTTTCTGATATGGCTGATAATGCAGTCATCAAGCTTGTTACCGCCTATCTTGACTGATTTGCTGATTACAATTCCACCGAGAGAAAGAACTGATATCTCAGTTGTCTCTGCTCCGATATTGACAATCATGATACCTCTTGACTTAGTTACATCAAGACCTGCACCGATTGCATCTGCAACTGGCTTGTCTACTATGAATATATTCTTGGCTTTAACCTTAGAATCTGCAACAAGTTCATAGAACGCTCTCTTCTCAACCTCTGTTACATCTGTTGGAACAGCTATATAAAAGTCTGTATTGCCTGTATTCTTCTTGTCGCCATTAAGCTTATTATAAAACTGTAAAAGAAGTGTCTCCATATTCTCAATATCAGCAATAACACCATACTTAACAGGAAATGAAACCTGAATATTTTCTGGTGCCTTCTCATACATCTCATATGCCTCATCACCGAATGCAAGAAGATCCTTCTTATTAGCAATAGCTATGATATTCTTCTCATTAAGAATCTGTTCCTTATCTTTACAGCACATTTTAAAATTGCTTGTACCTATATCAACGCCGTAAACAGTACCCATATTTGTACCCCTTTCAGTTATATATATTCTTTTTCTTTTAAACTCACATAATCATTGTCCCCAATAATTATATGATCCAGCAGATGAATTCCAAGGAGCTCACCTGCATCATAGACATTCTTTGTCACTGAAATATCATTACCACTTGGTGTCGCATCCCCACTCGGATGATTGTGAAGCAGTACAATGTAAACTGCGCCATACTTCAATGCCTGTAAAAATATATCTCTCAGACTTACAAGTGAAGCATTAATCGTTCCAATCGTAAGCACCATCTCTCTGATAAGGCTGCACTTATTGTCCAGCAATACAAGCATAAGATGTTCCTGTGTAAGATGTCTTAAATCCTCCATATAATATGATGCTATGGAGGCAGAATCTGAAAACTTTAGTTTCTTTAATGCTGTCTGCTTTGCCATTCTTCTTGACAATTCACATATACACTGTATCTGCACCGCTTTGACAGTGCCGACTCCCTTAATCGTAGTAAGCTCTTCTACTGAAAGATTGATAAGTCCAAGCAGATTATTCTCTGAATCTGCTGACCTTCCAAGCTTTAATATAGCTTCAGCCAGTTCTGTTGAATCTTTACCAGTTGTCCCTACTCTTAATATTGCTCCTAAAAGCTGTGTATCTGTCAATGACTTTGCGCCATATGCAAGACAGCGTTCATAAGGTTTATTATCCTGTGTCATCTAACCCTTTCCGTTCAAGGCGGATTCAATATACATAAACTATATAACCTTATACACTACAATTGCAAGAATCACGCCTATAATACTGGCTATAGTTATGCGTATCTGTAATGCAAATGTAATAACCAGAATACCAAGATCCAGAATCAGCGGATTGCCTGAATTATTAATTCCAAATGTATTGCCATATGACAGCCATAAAAGACCTGGCACTTTTGCTGTGACTTCTGATATAAGTCCTCCTACAACAACACCTATAAGGATAAACAACAATAAAAGCCATCCATTCTTATACTTTGATAAATTATTCATACCCTCATCCTATCCTTGATTATTCTCGCATTAAACCAAATTGTATTATATCATACCATTTTTTAATTGTACACAGCAGTTTAAAGATTAATTAAGCCTTCTTCCGACATTTTCTGCATACTCATCATAATTCCAAGCTTAGCGTGATACCATGTAAGACCACCCTGGAAATACACAGAATATGGTGGCTTTAATGGACCGTCTGCTGATAATTCTATAGATGAACCTTGTACAAATGCACCTGCTGCCATAATAACATCGGCGTCATATCCAGGCATTGCCCAAGGTTCAGGTGTAACATAACTGTCAACTGGTGCTGCCGCCTGTATTCCTTTACAGAATGCTATAAGCCCCTTATCTGTTCCAAGCTCAACAGCCTGTATAATATCATATCTTGGCTCGCTGCCATTAGGAATAACAGGAAATCCTAATCTCTCATACGCGTTAGCCGCAAATATTGCACCTTTGATTGCGCCTGCAACAACTGTTGGTGCAAGGAATAATCCCTGATAAAATGACGAATTAACTCCAAGTGTTGCGCCTACCTCTTTGCCTAAACCCGGTGAAGAAAGCCTGAATGCAGCCTGCTCTATATATTCCTTCTTACCAGCAATATATCCGCCGCAAGGTGCAAGTCCGCCTCCCGGATTCTTGATAAGTGAGCCGACAACCATATCAGCTCCTACCTCTGATGGCTCGATTCTTTCAACAAATTCTCCATAACAGTTATCAACCATGCATATGCAGTCTGGCTTAATTCCTTTGATAAAGCTTATAAGCTCGCCAATTCTTTCTACTGACAATGTAGGTCTGCTCGCATATCCTTTTGAACGCTGTATTGTTACAAGCTTTGTTCTCTCATTGATGGCTTTCTTTATTCCATCATAATCAAAGCTTCCGTCTGGCAGTAAATCAACCTGTGCATAAGTCACGCCGTATTCAGCAAGGCTTCCTCTTGATGGTCTTATTCCTATAATCTCATCCATTGTATCATATGGCTTGCCAACTGGTGATAAAAGCTCATCACCCGGTCTTAAATTAGCAGATAAAGCTATATTAAGCGCATGTGTTCCACATATAATCTGTGGTCTTACAAGTGCAGACTCAGTCTTGAATATATCTGCATACACCTGTTCAAGTGTATCTCTTCCGTCATCATTGTAACCATAACCGCTTGTTCCTGACAGATGCATCTCTGCAACCTTGTTCTTCTGCATTGCAGCTATAACCTTCATCTGGTTATATTCAGCAGTCTTATCAAGCTCTTCAAATCTTTCTTTAAGCCCATCAAGAATATTTTCTGAGTACTCAAGCACCTTGTCTGATATTCCAAGGCTTTCATACATCTCTTTCATTGTATTTTCCATTATATTTTATTCCTCCACAATATTTCTTTTATCCAGTGAGTCCACTATATTCCTTTTATGCAGCGTGTCCACTATATAATCAAGTATTTTTTCCTTTGAGTAGTCAAAATCCGGATAATTAATCCAGTCGACATCACGCTCACGCCTAAACCACGTAAGCTGTCTCTTCGCATATCTTCTTGAATTCTGTTTTATAAGCTCCTTTGTCTCCTCAAGGCTTTGTTCGTTATTAAAATAATCAAACAGCTCCCTGTATCCAATCGCCTGCATAGACTGGTTCTCGTATTTAAGTCCATTGTCAAGAAGCATGCGCATTTCATCTAACAAACCATTATCAAACATGATGTCAACTCTTTTGTCAATCCTGTCATACAGCCTTTTTCTGTCATCATTAAGCACAAAATATGCAAAATTATAATCTGAACTTTTCTCTCTTTGCTGTTCGTTATGAACTGAAAACTTCTGCCCTGTTGAGTAGTAATATTCCAGTGCCCTTATTACTCTCTGTGTATTATTAGGATGTATCGACTCTGCTGACTTCTCATCAACTTCTCTCAGCTTATCATGAATATACTCTTTTCCATGTTCTTCAAGCATCCTGTTAAATTTATCACGAAGTCCGCTCTGCTTTTTTTCGCTCTCTTCATCAAAACTGCCGTCAAAATCTATATCATATAATACTGCCTGAATATAAAATCCTGTTCCACCCGTTATTATAGGTATTTTACCTTTCTTGTAAATCTCGCTCACAGCTT
Source organism: uncultured Eubacterium sp. (assembly GCA_900547255.1). Taxonomy (GTDB): domain Bacteria; phylum Bacillota; class Clostridia; order Lachnospirales; family Lachnospiraceae; genus Lachnospira. The sequence continues at coordinate 16,885 of URGC01000004.1, forward strand.
CATCTGCCATCTGCTTAAATCTGGCGGCATTAAATTCCTCTGTAGGTTCAAGCACGTCTATAAGATAATGCTTAACTCCATCCATCTCTTTCTTAGTCACCTTGGCAGTACCGATATCCATATATCTGTATACCTGCAGGGCATCTGCGCTGATTATCTCACCATTAATGCGCTTTGCAAGCTTTATGGATAAATCTGTTTTTCCAACCGCTGTCGGTCCTGTTAATATCACTAAAGGTTTCATAATTCATTCCTTAACATATGTATTATATGATTCGCTTGAATTTCTTTTCAATCTCATACTTTGTCATCACTATAAGAGTTGGTCTGCCATGTGGACAGTTAAATGGATTATCAGCCTTTGAAAGCTCATATATAAGCTCTCTTGCTTCCTCAAAGGATATCTTATTATTTCCTTTGATTGCAGCTTTACACGACATTGTTGCAACTCTCTCCGCAAGCAGTTCATATCCCAATCCACTCTCATCTGTCATATTATCTAACAGGTCAATAAACATCTGTAAATAATCTATCTTAGGCAGATTAGCCGGCACACCTGTTATCTTATATGTCTTATCTCCAAAATTTTCCAGTTCAAATCCAATTTTATAGAAGCAGTCCATATTCTCCTCAAGCACCTGAAGCTCTTTCATGTTAAGCTCCACAATAACCGGAGGCATTATCATCTGCGATTCGGCATCTGACTCTTTTATCTTTTTCATAAGACGCTCATATAAAACTTTTTCATGTGCGGCATGCTGATCCATAATGTAAAACTTATCTTCAAATTCCACAAGCCAGTATGTATCAAATAACTGTCCTATTACCCTGTAACTGCTCTTATTATCAGCATCAAGGAATGAATCTGTAAACAGTCCTATCTGCTTTGCTTCTGCTCTTTTAACCTCAAACTGCGCAGCATCTTCTTTTATCATCTGCTGTGACCTTTTAATTTCAAAAGGTTCAGGAAGCCTCTCTTCTTTTTTCTTAGGCTGTGGCTGTGGCTGTGGCTGTGGCTGTGGCTGTGGCTGTGGCTGGATGATTTTACTATACTGTGCCACTGGTTTTGTCATATTATTTTTATCACTGTTCACATCCCCAACTTTTGTAAAATCCTGATCTGATTTGGCACTGATATTATCATTTGTCTTTGCAGCCTGTTTTGATGGTGCTGGTTCGTCAAGTGTGACCGACACTGCCAAATCCATTCTTTTAAGTGATTCCACAAGCGTTGCATACACAAAATCATAAACCACTTCATTCTTTGAAAATCTCAATTCCATCTTCTGTGGATGCACATTGACATCAATTATGTCAGGTTCGATTTTAAAATGAATTGCTGTAAAAGGATAATTATGAGGCATTATAAATCCTTTATATGCATCCTCTATAGCCTTGGTTATCACGCTGCTCTTGATAAATCTTCCATTGATATAGTAATTCTCATACGAACGGTTGCCACGGACTATCATAGGTCTTCCGATATATCCGCTTATCTCTATATCCTGTGTCTTCCCTGACACCTCTATAAGATTATGGGCATAATCCCTTCCATACACGCCATATATTATATCTTTAAGATTCATATTGCCTGATGTATGAAGCTTGTTCTGGTTATTGTTAATAAACCTGAACGATATATCAGGATGTGACAGTGCAAGATGTTCTACAAGATTGCTTACATACCCTGCCTCTGTTGAAGCTGTCTTTAAAAACTTCCTTCTTACAGGTGTATTATAGAATATATTTCTTACAATAATTGTTGTGCCTTCCGGCGCACCAATCTCATCAAGAGATTTCTCTTCTCCGCCCTCACATACATATCTGTAGCCAGAGATGTCATCCATAGTCTTAGTGATAAGCTCAACCTGGGAAACAGCCGCTATGCTTGATAACGCCTCTCCTCTGAATCCAAGCGAAGACACACTCATAAGGTCTTCAATTGATTTAATCTTACTTGTGGCATGTCTTAAAAATGCTTTAGGAATATCATCCTTAGGGATTCCGCAGCCATTATCTGTAATTCTGATAAACGATATGCCGCCATCCTTAATCTCAATTGTTATCGCACTTGAGCCAGCATCTATAGCATTCTCCACCAGCTCTTTCACAACAGAAGAAGGTCTTTCAACGACCTCTCCTGCCGCTATCTTATTGATTGTCTCTGAATCCAGAATGTTAATTCCCATCTTTGCCTCCAAGTATGTAATCAGCTTACCATCTGTTATTAATCTTGCCCTGAAGCTTGTACAAAGTATTTAGCGCATCTATAGGTGTCATTCTTCCTATATCAAGGCTCTTAATCTCTTCCACTATAGAGTCGTCACTTACTGTATCAAATAAAGACATCTGCTTTACCTCAAGCTCATCAACTTTTCTGTACTCTTCCTTTATCTTGTCAACCTTTTCGGAATACATTGCAATATCTTTGGCTTTCTGAGATATATCCGCACTGCTTAATTCTGCAACAAGCTCCTTCGCTCTTAATATAACTGAATCAGGAACTCCTGCAAGTCTTGCAACCTGAATACCGTAACTCTTATCAGCTCCACCTTTGACTATCTTTCTAAGGAATACGATATCATCGCCTTTTTCCTTTACCGCTATACAGTAATTGTTAACTCCGTCAAGCGTTCCCTCTAACTCTGTAAGTTCATGGTAATGTGTCGCAAACAGTGTCTTTGCTCCAAGTATCTTGGTATTAGCTATGTGCTCAACAACAGCCCACGCTATGCTAAGACCATCAAATGTACTTGTGCCTCTTCCTATCTCATCTAATATAAGCAGACTGTCTGGTGTTGCATTTCTTAATATGTTGGCAACCTCTGTCATCTCAACCATGAAAGTTGACTGGCCAGATGCGAGGTCATCAGATGCACCTACTCTTGTAAATATTCTGTCCACTATACCGATATTAGCTGACGAAGCTGGCACAAATGAACCAATCTGAGCCATAAGGACAATAAGCGCAGTCTGTCTCATATATGTAGATTTACCTGCCATATTAGGTCCTGTTATTATGGAAACCCTGTTAGCACCATTGTCAAGAAGCGTATCATTAGCTATAAACATATCATTAGGTATCATCTTCTCAACTACCGGATGTCGCCCATCTTTAATGTTGATGATTCCCTTTTCATTGATAGATGGTCTAACATAATTATTAGTTGTGCTGACAGATGAAAGTGATGCCATAACATCTATCATCGCAATAGATTTTGCTGTGTTAAGCACACGCGATGCATTCTTTGATATCTCATTACGCACCTGGCAGAACAATTCATACTCCAAACTGTTTAACTTATCCTCTGCGCCGAGAATAATATCTTCAAGATGTTTAAGCTCATCTGTTGTATATCTCTCAGCATTGGTAAGTGTCTGTTTTCTTGTCCAGTCCTCCGGCACAAGATTTTTGAACGAATTAGTTACTTCAAGATAATATCCGAATACCTTATTGTACTTAATACGCAGGTTTTTGATTCCCGTATTTTCTCTTTCACGGACTTCTATATCAGCAAGCCACTGCTTGCCCTCTGTCTTAGCCTTACGGAATTCATCAGCTTCCTTTGAATATCCATCCTTAATCATTCCACCATCACGCATGGCTATAGGTGGGTCATCGACAATAGCTGAATCTATAAGCTCATATATATCAGATAAATCATCAATCTGTTCATTTAACTTCTTTACCAGCTCTGACTGGAAACTTCCTATCACCATCTTGATAGGTGAAAGCATCTGCAATGAATTTTTAAATGCTATTAAATCCTTAGGATTAGCAGACATACAGCTTATCTTAGCCATAAGTCTTTCAAGGTCATACACAGGGCTTAGATATTCTCTTAATTCTTCCCTGTCTATAGCCCTGGTATTAAGCTCCTCTATAGCATCCTGTCTTAGTATTATCGAATCCTTGTCAACCAATGGCTGCTCTATCATATTTCTTAATGTTCTTGCTCCCATTGCAGTCTTAGTCTTATCGAGTACCCATATAAGTGAGCCTTTTCTCTGCTTTTCCCTCAAAGTCTCGACAAGCTCAAGATTTCGTCTTGATGAGCTGTCTATAAGCATATATTTTCCTGTTGTGTAAGGTGTTATGCTTATGATATGAGACATGTCACTTTTCTGTGTCTCGTACAGATATTGAAGAAGTGCCCCGGCAGCCATTATTCCTGCAGGATAATCTGTAAGTCCAAGCCCTGCAAGGTTATTGACATGGAAATGTTCCATAAGCCTTCTTGCACACTCACCATCATCAAAATATCTGTTTTCAAGAATTGACATGGCTATTCCAAGTTTTTCATTAACCGCTGTCAGATCTATTCCGCTCATGGCAAATGCATCATTGACAATTATCTCAGATGGCACGAACTTATTAATCTCATCAATAAGCTCATGCTCAGATTCAACCTCTGTCACATAATAGTCACCAGTAGTGAAATCACATATAGAAAGTCCGCATACATTGCCCTGATAGCATATGCTGAACAAATAATTATTCTTTGATTCATCAAGTCCTGACGTGTTAAGATTAGTGCCCGGTGTGACAACCTTTATTACTTCTCTCTTAACAATTCCCTTTGCCTGTTTAGGGTCTTCCATCTGCTCACATATGGCAACCTTGTAGCCTTTGGAAACAAGCCTGTTTATGTATAACTCAGCAGCATGAAAAGGGATTCCACACATCGGTGCTCTCTCTTCCTGACCGCAGTCTTTTCCTGTCAGTGTCAGTTCAAGTTCCTTTGATGCAGTAAGAGCATCATCAAAAAACATTTCATAGAAATCACCAAGTCTGTAAAAAAGAATGCAGTCCTTATATTCTTCCTTAGTATTCAGATAATGCTGCATCATAGGTGAAAATTCAGCCATTATTAAATCCTCTTTCCCATATAATAGAATCCTTTACACTCTGTAAGAAGAACCTTCACTGTTGTTCCTATAAGTTCATCTCCGCCCGGAAAATGAACGAGCATATTATTAGTCATCCTGCCTGTAACAAGTCCCGGCTCATGGTCGTCAAGTGATTCTACAAGTACATCTGCTGTTGTATTCTCATATCTGGCACTTATGCTGTGTGAAACCTCGCCAACCGTATCTAACAGCCTGTTAAATCTGTTCTTGACAACATCCTCTGGAACCTGGTTATCCATTGTGGCAGCAGGTGTGCCAGTTCTCTTTGAATATATGAATGTATATGCACTGTCAAATTTAGCTTTTCTTACCACATCGAGTGTATCTTCAAAATCTTCCTCTGTCTCGCCCGGAAATCCAACGATAATATCTGTTGTAAGCGACACATCTGGCAGCTTCTCTCTTATACGCTCAACCCACTCAAGGTATCTTTCCTTAGTGTACTGGCGGTTCATGACTTTAAGGATTCTTGAACTTCCTGACTGTAATGGGAAATGTATGTGGTTACATATCTTAGATGACTCACTCATGACGTCAAGCAGTTCATCACTGAAATCCTTAGGATGAGGAGTCATGAATCTTATTCTCTCAAGTCCTTCAATCTTTTCAATCTCTTTAAGAAGTTCGGCAAAACTTACCGGTGAATCCAGTGTCTTGCCATATGAGTTAACATTCTGTCCAAGAAGCATAACCTCTTTAACGCCATCTTTGACAAGCTTTTCAATCTCTCTTATTATCTCTTTAGGCTCTCTGCTCTTCTCTCTTCCTCTTACATAAGGAACGATACAGTATGTACAGAAATTATTGCATCCATACATTATGTTAACACCTGACTTGAATGGGAACTTTCTCACTGTAGGAAGCTCCTCAACAACCTCCTTCTGGCTGTCCCATATATCATATACAGGCTTTTTTGTCTCCCAGCGGTTATAGAGAAGTTCCGCAATCTTGAATATATTGTATGTACCAAATATCACATCAACAAAGCTGTATGACTTTTTGATTTTGTCAACAACATCCTTCTCCTGCATCATGCATCCACAGAGTGCGATAACCATGTGTGGATTCTTTTTTTTAATGGCACTTAACTGTCCAAGTCTTCCGTACACACGTAAATTAGCATTTTCTCTTACTGTACATGTATTGTATACAACGAGGTCTGCTTCCTCTGTCTCAATCGGTTCATATCCGATATCCTGTAGAATTCCCAAAAGCTTCTCTGAATCTCTTGCATTCATCTGGCATCCAAATGTGTTGACACAGCATGTCAGTGGTCTTTGTAATTCATTGGACATCCTGTTAACTACCTGTCTGCACATGTCTATGTACATCAACTGTCTGTCTAACTGATTTTCTTCTATTATTTTATTATTTTCCATCACCATTAACCTTTCAGTATCTAATTATTATGGTCTTACCTGACCTTCTCCAAGTATGATATATTTGCCTGTTGTAAGCGCATCAAGTCCCATAGGGCCTCTCGCATGGATTTTCTGTGTGCTTATGCCAATCTCTGCGCCAAATCCAAATTCAAATCCATCTGTAAATCTGGTTGAAGCATTGACATATACAGCCGCCGCATCAATCTGTTCTGTGAACTTTTTGGCATTGCTGTAATCCTTAGTAATAATAGCCTCTGAGTGGCCTGTATTGTATCTGTTGATATGCTCTATAGCCTCATCTATTGTATCAACAGTTTTTAAAGAAATTATATAATCAAGATATTCTTTTCCCCAGTCCTCGTCTGTCGCTTCAACAATTCTATCATCAATAGAACGGCTGAGCTCATCGCCACGCACTTCAACGTCCTTTTCTTTGAGCTTGTCAACAATCTTAGGAATAACCTCACTGGCAATCTTTTTATTAACAACAAGTGACTCACACGCATTGCACACACCAATTCTTTGAGTCTTGGCATTATATATGATATTGACAGCCATATCCTGGTCAGCGTATTCATCTACATATATATGGCAGTTTCCTGTTCCTGTCTCAATAACAGGCACAGTAGCATTATTTACAACATTGCTTATAAGTCCGGCTCCGCCTCTTGGGATGATTACATCCACATAATCATTAAGCCGCATAAGCTCATTGACATATTTTCTATCTGTATCAGTTATAAGAATCACGCTGTCCTCGCAGATTCCATCTGCTTTAAGCGATTCTCTTATTATCTCTACAAGCTTGATATTAGAATTGATACAGTCACTTCCACCTCTTAATATGACAGCATTTCCTGACTTGAATGTCAGTGCAAATGCATCAACTGTAACATTAGGTCTTGATTCATATATAATCGCTACAACTCCTAATGGCACTTTCTTATAACCTATCATAAGTCCGTTAGGACGTGTCTTCATATGTGTTATCTCACCGATTGGGTCATCAAGGTCAGCAACCTGCATAAGTCCATCAACCATGCCTTTTATTCTTGCATCAGTAAGTGTAAGCCTGTCAAGCATAGCCGGCTTCATTCCATTATTCTTAGCATTTTCTATATCTATGATATTAGCTGCCTTTATCGCCTCTGCATTATCAAGCAGAGCCTGTCCGACATGACGCAGCGCATTATTCTTTTCATTAGTTGTCATCTTTGCTGTTCTAACAGATGCCTCTTTAGCTCTCTTACCAATAATTTCAATGCTGTCCATTCTTAATAACCTCCATATCTGTAACTATCATATCAGGTTTAATATCCGTATCCTGTGCATCTATGCACTCAACTATCTGGCAGTCATAACATACAGCCATCTTATATACCTGCGCCTTTTCTAAGAATTTATCATAAAATCCACCGCCATATCCGATACGGTTAAAATCACAGTCAAACGCAAGCCCCGGCATAATACATAATGTATCATTATATGTGTCAATACTATCTTTCTCCCATACAGGTTCATCAGACACAGGCTCCATTATACCATAATATCCCGGTTCAAGCTCACCAAGCGAACCAATGCCTATAAAACGCATATCTTTGCCATACACCTTAGGCACATATACATTCTTTTTATCTTCAAAGCACCTTTTTATAAGCTCTGTAGTATCAGCCTCTGAACCAGTACTCACATATATAAGAACATCTCTTGCAGCCTTGTATTCAGGCGTACCTGTGACATTATCTGTTATCCCGGCACTCTTTAAGCTGCGCTCATCTTCCGGCAGGCTGTCTCTTAACTTCCTTATGCTGCTTCTTATAAGTTTCTTATCAGCCATAACTAATTGCCCTTTTCTTTTGCCTTATTAATTCTGTCTAAGTCCTTCTGTATTACCATTATTACCTCCAAACCAATTTATCCGATAAACAGTAATAAATCCTCATCAAGCACAACATATCCATTGTATGTTCCACGCTTTTTGTAGATATGATGCGTTATATCCGGGATTTTAAATACCTCTATAATCTTCTTATTCTTTTTGCCAAACATGGCAAAGCCTGCATTTTTACTCGTTATTATATATTCGCCAAATATATATTCAACATTGTATTCTGACGGAATAAGATATTCCTCACGCTGTGAATTTAAGTTTACAAAATGTGTTCCATCATCATCTGTGAAATATATGTATGGCACACCACCCACAACGCACAGACGCTTGTAATCAAAATTCGTCAGTGAATTATCGTGCTGTCTTACTTTCTTGATATTATTAACATAGTCATATATGGCAATCTCTTCCATATCACTTTCTGGGAATTTACGGATATATATAATGTTTTTGTTATTATCATACATATCTGTAAACGAAACATCTCCTGATGATTTATCAAGCACATCTGTAAAAACCATCGGAAGATTTAAGATCATATCTGAAACGAACTGATTCACATTAACGATTCCTATCAGGCTGTTTCCCACCTTAAAACAGCATTTATTGCCGCCAAGCGGAATTATGCAGTCAAGCCCTTCATTTACAAGCTTCTCATTAGTAATCTTAACGCCTCTGTCATCTGTTATATCTTTAAGTACTATGTCGTACCTGCCAGTTTCATAATCATACCGCTGGAACATGCAGAAATCCTGTGTCAGCGCAAATATCTTGATACTGTCCTCTTTTCGTATTGTATCAAGGCTTACAATATCTGTGTGAATCAGGCTGCATGTAAGGTCATTAATCCTATAGGAATAATATTCTATCATTACCTCTGATTCGCTTCGCATTTTAAATGATGAAAATATAAAAAAGTTCTTGTTCTTAATTCCATGATATATCCTGAATGCATCGAACTTTGCAATCTCCGGCATAATCTCGACATGCACATTCTTGAATGGATCGAACAGAAAAATACGCTTGCTTGTGAACTTGTCAAAAACCTTATTATCATCTACAATTTGAAGCATAAGGTTATTATTGACAGCTCTGTATCTTCCCTTGGTAAAATTCTTAATCAGTCTGATTTCCATATTAAATGCTCCACAAAACAACCATTAAACTAATGACAATACATCTATCGAATCATTTCTGTGCTGTAAAAATAAAGTTCCTACCTCTTCACCATTGATAACACGGCTTATATTAAGCACATCACTGCCATTAGTGATAACCATATCCGCACCTGAATAATTAGCTATCTGGGCGGCAACTATCTTGGCAGACATACCACCTGTTCCTACATTGCTTCCAGATGAATCCTTACCCATATTCATAAGGTTATCGTCAATCTTTTCTACAAGGCTTATAAATCTGGCTTCTGGATTCTTATTAGGGTCATCTGTGTACATTCCATCAATGTCTGATAAAAGAATAAGCAGGTCAGCTCCGATTATTGATGCAACTATAGCAGAAAGCCTGTCATTATCGCCAAACTTCTGAACCTGTTCAATCTCGTATGTAGATACTGTATCATTCTCATTAACTACAGGTATAACTCCAAGTTTAAGGAGTTCCTCAAATGTATTCTCAGCATTTATTCTGCTTACATCGTTAGTTATTGTATTCTTTGTCATAAGAACCTGGGCGGCAATGGCATTATATTCTGCAAAAATCTTCTGGTAAACCATCATAAGCTTAGCCTGTCCTATAGCGGCACAAGCCTGTTTGACAGCCAGCTCCTCAGGACGGTTGATAAGGCCTAATGTATTTCTTCCGACCGCAATAGCACCAGAAGATACCAAAACCACGTCTTTTCCTGAATTCTTAATATCAACAAGCACTCTTACAAGCTTCTCAACCTTTAAAAGGTCAAGTCTTCCTGTCTCCTCATGCATCAATGATGATGAACCTATCTTTACAACTATACGTTTTTTATTTTTAAGCTGTTCTCTGTAATTATCCACAATGCCCTCCATCGGCATAATATCGCCATAAACATTTGTATTGTATTCTACATCATTTGAGCTAAAAAGTCATTAATCTTTTCAGCCACCTTAACTCCATCAACTGCCGCTGATGTGATGCCGCCAGCATACCCTGCGCCCTCGCCACACGGGAATAATCCTCTCACTGAGGAATTATAATTATCATCCCTTAATATCTTCACAGGACTTGAAGTACGGCTCTCAACGCCTGAAAATACCGCATCCTCCATATCAAATCCTTTGATATAATGCTCAAAGCCTGACATTCCCTCTTTGATGGCGCAAGATACATATGACGGCAGAACATTATTAAGATTGCCAAAATTATACTTTCCTTTAATCTGCGGTGTAACTCTTCCCAAACCTGTAGATACCCTGTTATTCTTAAAATCATCCACAAGCTGTACCGGAATACTGCCCTTACCCTCTCTGTAGGCAAGACCTTCAAGCTTTCTTTGAAATTCCACTCCCGACATAACTTCCTTTCCAAAATCATCCGGTGTTATCGTGACAATAATTGCACTGTTAGCATTAACGCCATCTCTTCCAGAATAGCTCATTCCATTGACAGCAATTCTTTCCTCCTCTGATGATGCGTTAACCACATATCCGCCAGGACACATGCAGAAGGAATAGACACCTCTCTCCATGCTTGTCCTGTATGTCACCTTATAATCTGCTGCCGGCATATTATACCTGCAGTCTCCATATGCATTATGGTTTATAAGCTGCTGTGGATGTTCAAGTCTGAGTCCAACCGCAAATGGCTTAGGTGCCATCGCAATCTTCTTATTATTGAACATATCAAATGTATCTCTTGCACTGTGTCCTATTGCAAAGCATACTGTGCGGCATTTTCTTTCATATGAACTGCCATCTGCTGTATCAGTTATGGTAACTGACTTTATTCCATCCCCATCAAATGCAATATCTGACACTTTGCTGTTAAAATTAATCTCACCGCCAAGAGAAATTATATATTCCCTTATATTGGCAATAACTGTGCTTAACACATCTGTACCGATATGAGGCTTATTACTGCTTAATATAGCCTTATCTGCGCCGAATCTTACAAATACATTAAGTACGTCCCTGATTCTTCCCTCAGGGTCTTTGACACCAGTATTTAACTTGCCATCAGAAAATGTTCCAGCTCCGCCCTCACCAAACTGCACATTGGATTCTGTGTTAAGCTTTCCGCCATTCCAGAAGCTCTCAACGCTGGCTTTCCTGTCCTCAACGCTCTGTCCGCGCTCATATATTACCGGTTTAAGCCCTGCCTCTGCAAGTTTTAATGCACAGAATATTCCTCCCGGGCCAAATCCTACTACAACAGGTCTTGTCTCTTCAGTAAGCCTGCCAGCCTTGACATAAGAACACTCTGAAAATCTGTATATGACTGTCTCATGCACAGACACATTCTTGTCAGTCTTTATAGACATTATATTGACACTTTTTCCATCAGCCTGTATTCCTTTGACATCAACTGAATACACATAATATATATCCGGCTTATGTCTCGAATCAATTGACTTTTTCACAATATCATATTCTATTCTGGCATTCTTTTTAAGCTTTAAGATGCTGCATAATTTTCTATGGAGCTCATCTTCTCCCTGTTCTGGTGTAAGCTTTATCTGGTTAACCCTGAGTACTTTAGACATCTGTATTCTCCTTACTATCATGCGCGGCACTGGTTCCTGCGATATATCCGCTTGTCCATGCCCACTGAAGATTATATCCTCCGCATCTGCCATCAACATCCATTATCTCGCCTGCAAAATAAAGCCCTTCAACAATACATGACTCCATTGTCTCAGGATTGATTTCATCAAGTGAAACCCCTCCCTGACAAACCTGTGCATTATCAAAGGATTTGTTTCCGGTTATATTGAATCTGAATTTCTTCATGGATGATATAACTAATTCTATCTTTTTAATATTATGTATAGATGCCGGCATTCCTGAATCAACGCTGCACTTTGCACATGCGGCAAGGACAAGCTTTCTGTTAAGAATCCCGCTAAACATCTGCTCAATTGTCTTATTCGCCGTATCCGCATTATCCCTGACATATTCCATCAGTTCTTCTTTGGAATAATCCGGTATCATATCTATATCAGCATATACCTTCTCATTCATATCTAATGCCCTGACAGCGTAATGGCTTATCTGAAATACTGGTATTCCTGATATTCCGTAATCAGTGTACTGGATTTCTCCATAATCACTGTACACTGAATCACCACAGTAAAGATTAACTGTTCCTGTGCTGCGCACTCCTGCCATCTGCTTGCAGAGCTTATTATCAGATATAAGCTGGACAAGTGATGGAAGCGGCTTAATAACATTATGCCCAAGTGACTTTACAAGCTGATACCCTGAACCATCTGAACCAGTCTTAGGAGCTGCCTTGGATCCAGCAGTGATTATAAGCTTTCCAGCCTTGTATCTGTCATTAACAATAAATAAATCGCCATCTTTACGGATACTATGTACAGCCGTCTCTGTGATTACATCTACATCTTTATTATCAAGCTCATGCACAAATGCTTCCCTAAGTGATGCTGCTGTCTCTGAATGGGGATACACATATCCGTTCCTCTCCTTATGGAACACTCCCACCGACTTAAAGAAATCTATCGCATCATACTGATTAAACAGCTTTAAGGCTGACCTGACAAATTCATGGTTATCATTGTTGTACATATCTACATCCATATTGTAATTGGTAAAATTACACTTGCCGTTGCCCGTCTGCAATATCTTGCTTCCAAGTTTGGATGTTCCCTCTATAAGTAATACCTGTACGCCATTCCTGGCAGCAGTTACCGCCGCCATCATCCCGGCAGCCCCACCGCCAACAACAATACAGTCATATAATTTTTTTGCCATATTATATTAAAGCTCCTTATGAACTATATGTCTGAAGAAAATCATAGAGATTGTCCTCACCATCTATATACATTCCTAATTTAAGCTGTTCCCTGATGTCTGGTGGCAGAACTTCCATATTGATATCTGCATAATCATAGAAATTCCTGTCTGGTTCGCTGTATATAACAACCCTTTGTCCATCATAACTTAAATAATAGCTTTTCATATGCTGTGTCTCATCTTTGTCCAGATCCTGTAACAGGTCATATGTGGTTGTGTTATCATCAATAATGATATCATCCTTCTGTCCCATATTAACAATCCATATAATGACAACCGCAGCAACTAAAGCAAATACAATTCCTAATATTATAATCCACCAATTATTCTTATTCTCCATATTATCATAACCAGCCTGTGATTATTAAGGCTGCCTCCTGATAACATTTTGAACATAAATGCAGTTATTTATTCATATTATCTGATGTGAAGCTGTGTGGTAACAGCTCTTTCAAAGAACATGTACACAGCTTTCCATTGTCTTTTACTATCACATAGAATTCTTCTGTGGCAAATTCAGTCATGACCTGTCTGCATATTCCACATGGCCACGCCGCCTCATCAGTACTGCCAGCTATGGCAATCTTGACAATCTTACGCTCTCCCATAGATACAGCTTTAAATATAGCATTCCTCTCAGCACATATTGTCGCTCCATATGAAGCATTCTCAATATTGCATCCGCTATATACACTGCCGCTATCCGTAAGGACAGCAGCTCCCACTGCATATCCCGAATATGGTGAATACGAATGTTCCTTTGCCTTCACTGCCAGCTCATATAATTCACTGTCTTTCATAACATATATCCTTATCTTGTTATTCCAAGAATTGAAAGCACATCTTCCTGTTTCTGTTCCATCACAACAGCTTCTGTGCTCTCCATATGGTCATATCCAAAAAGATGCATCATGCTGTGTGCAACAAGAAATGCAAGTTCTCTTCTGTCTGTATGACCGTATTTAAGAGACTGCTCCTTTACTTTATCAACAGATATAATTATATCGCCAAGCATAAGTTCTCCTGAGTCTGGATTAAAGTACTCAGACACAATCTCATCATCCTCATCATCACTTTCAAGAAATGAAAAATCTGCCGGATAACCATAGTTAAGCAGTGGAAATGATAATACATCTGTAGGATTATCAATCTGTCTGTATTCATTGTTAATCTGTCTTATGCTCTCATTGTCTGTAAGTGTAACGCTTACCTCTGCTTCATATGGACACTTCACATAGTCACACGCTGTCTCAACAACGCTTTTAATAACTGTCTCCCAGTCAAAATCAAGCTTTTCGTCTGTTTCATATTCAATGTTTATTGTCATCTCTATTCCCCCTTGCTTTAGCTGACTTTCTCTTATTCTGTGCTGTCTCGTAATCTTCGTACGCCTTTACAATCTTCTGTACAAGCGGATGTCTCACGACATCTTTGTTAGTCAGTTTGACAAAACCTATCTCATCAACCTTTGACAGGACTCTCATGGCTACATCCAGACCAGATACTGTACCTACTGGAAGGTCCTTCTGTGTTATATCTCCCGTTATAATAACCTTAGAACCGAAACCTATTCTTGTTAAGAACATCTTCATCTGGGCAGGAGTTGTGTTCTGCGCTTCATCAAGAATAATATATGCATTGTCAAGGGTTCTTCCTCGCATATATGCTAATGGAGCAACTTCTATCAGACCTTTTTCCATATTGGAAGCAAAGCTCTCTGCGCCCATAATCTGATACAGTGCATCATACAACGGTCTTAAATATGGGTCTACCTTGCTCTGCAAATCTCCCGGAAGAAATCCCAGCTTCTCACCAGCCTCAATTGCAGGTCTTGTGAGAATAATCCTGTTGACATCATTATTCTTGAATGCATTGATTGCCATAGCCATCGCAAGATATGTCTTACCAGTTCCCGCAGGGCCTAATCCAAACACAATCATCTTCTCACGGATCTGGTCAACATAGAACTTCTGTCCAAGTGTCTTTGGCTTTATTGGCTTTCCGCTGATTGTCTTGCATATAGTCTCATCATCCATAGCAAGCATGGCATCTTCCTTTTCTTCCATAGTCAGTGCAAGCGCATAATCAACATTCTGCTCCTGTATGACATTCCCCCTTCTTGCAAGCTCTGAAAGATTATTCAAGACCTTGACCGCATGACCTACGCCCTTTTCATCACCGATAACTTTAATATCAGAATTCCTGGCTATAATCGATACTTTAAGAGTCTTTTCTATCTTCTTTGCAAATTCATCTCTCTGTCCGAATACACTTGTGCTTACATCAGCCGGCATATCAATTATCTTTTCAACAACGCTCATTAATCTAAGTCCTCACTTCTACTGTAGGGTCCA
This sequence comes from uncultured Eubacterium sp., assembly GCA_900547255.1. Classification (GTDB taxonomy): domain Bacteria; phylum Bacillota; class Clostridia; order Lachnospirales; family Lachnospiraceae; genus Lachnospira. The sequence continues at coordinate 32,390 of URGC01000004.1, forward strand.
TACTGCATCGATGGTGATATAACATGTATCACACCCGACATCTCATAGTACCCATCTTCCTTGATAATTTTAACATCATTATCAAGTATTTGTACACTATTTTGAAGATTTTTTATATATGAATCAAACCTGTTATTCAATATCTGTTCCATCTGCTCATCTTCATACAGTCTGTCATTCGTTACATACTGGTTATATTTAATAATATTAATCTTTAACGGCAGCGAAATCCTGCCAAAAAGCTTAGGACTAATCTCATCACTTACAATATCCCAGTTATCATCAAGATTATGATTTAATAATGTTATCTCCTTGCCATAAGCATCTATAACATATGTTGTTTTCTTTTTATCTGTATACTCTTTATCTTTGTAACTTCTATATATGCAGTCATTGTATTGTATGTCAGTCCTTATCAGTACATCAGCATCCACCTGTGTATCAATAGTCTCCATCTCCTCGCCATAAGCATCTGCTATGACAATCTTTCCCGACACAAGCACCTGACCCGCAATGACTTCATCACCTTTTTTTACCATAGGTGTGCCGCTGCGCACAATCACAGATTCAACTATTCCATCATCTGCCGAACATATATCCCCATATACCTCTTCTTTATCCTGAATATGTGCGCCATCATTTTCTTTAATGGCTATCGAAACTCTCGTTCCATTTACCGACACACTCGCCCATGTGACTTCATCGAAATCTTCTCTTATCTTTTGTTCAAGCCATTCACAATCTATATTATTGATTCTGATTCCATTCTCAATCCCTATGCTTGCAAGATAATTATTAATATACTGGTCAGAATATATATTATTGCCTGTAAATTCTATATCCCACACATACATATTAACCCATTTTATTATAAGAGCTGCAATCACAAGACCTATTATGAATGAATAATGCTTCCTGTATTTGAATGTGACATATCTTGCTCCCTGCTTTTTTATTATCTTCACCCTGCATCCGGTTATGCGGCATACCGGTCTTAAAGCTGCAAACTGTTTCCTTTTAAGCATACATATAATGGCATCATCTGCGATTCTTAAATCCCACAGGTAAATGCCTTTATTCCTACAGAGATTGATAAAACGCTCTTTATTATCTCCGAGCACCATTATAGATATATTATTAAACAGGAACGGGAATTTTTCCATCATCATAACGAACCATCCATAAATACAACACTATTAATACATCCTTTTATAAGAATTTCCTCTTCATCATAGTAACATATGTTAAGATTCCTGCCCTTGATATCAACAAGTCCCTTTTTAGTATTTATCTTTAATTCGTCATTCTCATAACATATTATTGATTTGAAATTTTCTATACAGGTCATAGAATTACCAACAACCGTTATAATGACATAATCTGATGCCCTCTCCATAACGCACCTCTGATACACAAATCCCGCTTTCTAATATATATGGAGTAATACATCAAAAAATAACAAATATAGAAAAACCGACAGACCTGTAACAGCCTGTCGGTAATAATAATTAAAATTAGTTGAACTTACGTTTTCTAGCAGCTTCTGACTTCTTCTTACGTCTTACGCTTGGCTTTTCGTAATGTTCTCTTTTACGAATTTCCTGCTGAATGCCCGCCTTAGCACAGTTTCTCTTAAATCTTCTTAAGGCACTATCTAAAGACTCGTTCTCTTTAACGATGACATTTGACATACTTTTCCTGACCACCCTTCTGTTGCAAATTGTGCTGGGCAATACATAAATAGGGTATTAACTAATCGCACAAAACACATTATACCATATAATTAAAATTCGTCAACAGTTAAATGTTAAGAAAATTATTTAATCTGCTCAGCTAATGCTTCTGATGCCTTTGCAAGAAGCTCATCTATACCTGCTGGGTTCTTACCACCAGCCTGAGCCATATTAGGACGGCCGCCACCGCCACCACCTACAAGACCTGCAAGAACCTTGATAAGATTACCGGCATGGGCCCCCTTCTTAATAACATCATCTGTTACCATTGCAATAAGGTTAACCTTGTCACTTCCCATTGCACTTGCGATAAGCACTACACCAGAACCTACATTGCCCTTTAACTTATCTCCAAGATTTCTAAGCTCGTTCATATCTACATTATCAACTCTTGTAGCAAGGAGCTTAACGCCATTAACTTCCCTGATATCGTTAGTAACATCACCTAAAGCATTATTGGCAAGCTCTGACTTGAGCTTTTCATTCTCACTTGAGAGAGCCTTAATCTCATCATTCATAGCATGTATTCTTCTTACAAGCTGTGAGCTCTCTGTCTTAGCTGCCTCAGATGCATCTGCAACAAGCTTTTCAAGCTCTGCATAGAACTTCATTACTCCTGTGTCTGTTAGTGCCTCAATTCTTCTTACACCAGCAGCAACACCTGACTCAGATACAATCTTGAATAATCTGATATTAGATGTATTGGCAACATGTGTACCACCACAGAATTCCTTAGAGAAATCTCCCATAGATACAACTCTTACAGTATCGCCGTACTTCTCACCGAATAATGCCATAGCACCAGTCTTCTTAGCATCTTCCATAGACATGACGTTAGTCTCAACAGGAATGCACTCTGCTATCTTTTCATTGACAATTCTTTCTACCTCTTCAAGCTCTTCCTTTGAAACGCTCTGGAAGTGTGTAAAGTCAAATCTTAATCTCTCTGGATTAACGAAAGAACCCTTCTGCTCTACATGATTGCCAAGAACAGTTCTTAACGCCTTCTGTAAAAGGTGTGTTGCACTGTGGTTCTTACATGTATCAGCTCTGCCCTGTGCATTGACAATAAGCTCAACCTCATCGCCAACCTTAATCATTCCTCTTGTAAGCTTACCTACATGTCCAATCTTGCCACCTTTAAGGTTGATTGTTGTCTCTACCTCAAACTCACCCTCTGATGACTTGATAATACCTGTATCGCCTTCCTGACCACCCATTGTGGCATAGAATGCTGTCTCATCTACAATTATAGTTCCCTTATCTCCCTCAGATAAAGCTTCAACAACGTCTTCCTCTGTTGTAAGAACTGTAACCTTAGATGTATTGCTAAGCTTGTCATATCCGACAAACTTGCTTGTAATAGCAGGGTCTATCTCATCATATACAGTTGCATCTGCACCCATATAGTTAGTAGTCTTTCTTGCATTACGAGCCTTAACTCTCTGCTCATCCATAGCCTTAGTAAAGCCTTCTTCATCTATAAAGATATTCTTCTCTTCAAGAATCTCCTTAGTAAGGTCAATAGGGAATCCATAAGTGTCATAGAGTTTGAATGCATCTGCGCCTGAAAGAACCTTCTCGCCCTTAGCTGCAAGCTCAGCTTCCATATCAGCTAAAATGCTTAATCCCTGATCTATTGTTTTGTTGAACTTATCCTCTTCCTCTGATATAACCTTGATGATAAATTCTTTCTTCTCTTCAAGTTCTGGATATCCATCCTTAGAACCCTCTATAACAGTCTCGCATAACTTAGAGAGGAACTTGCCTTCGATTCCAAGAAGTCTGCCGTGTCTTGCAGCTCTTCTTAAAAGTCTTCTAAGAACGTATCCACGTCCCTCGTTAGAAGGCATGATACCATCACTAACCATGAATGTAACAGATCTGATATGGTCTGTTATAACTCTTATAGAAACATCTGTCTTCTCATCTGTCTTGTATGTTACACCTGCAATCTCACATACCTTGTTACGAAGTGCGCAAAGTGTATCGACATCAAAGATTGAATCAACATCCTGTACAACTACAGCAAGACGCTCAAGCCCCATACCTGTATCAATGTTCTTCTGTATAAGGTCTGTATAGTTACCCTTGCCATCATTATTAAACTGTGAAAATACATTATTCCATACTTCCATGTATCTGTCACAGTCACAGCCTACTGTACATCCAGGCTTGCCACAACCATACTTTTCTCCACGGTCATAGTAAATCTCCGAACATGGACCACATGGACCAGCACCATGCTCCCAGAAGTTATCTTCCTTGCCAAATCTGAAAATTCTCTCTGGTGCTATGCCTATCTCCTTATTCCAGATATCAAATGCCTCATCATCATCCTGATAGATAGATGGATATAATCTGTCTGGGTCAAGTCCAACAGTCTGAGTTAAAAACTCCCAAGACCATGCAATAGCCTCATGCTTAAAATAATCACCAAATGAGAAGTTACCAAGCATCTCAAAAAATGTACCATGTCTTGCTGTCTTACCAACATTCTCAATATCACCTGTACGGATACACTTCTGACATGTTGTAACCCTTCTTCTAGGTGGAATCTCCTGTCCTGTGAAATATGGCTTTAATGGAGCCATACCTGAATTAATAATCAACAAACTGTTGTCATTGTGTGGAACGAGAGAAAAACTCTTCATCTTTAAATGTCCCTTGCTTTCAAAGAAATCAAGATAAAGTCTTCTTAACTCGTTAACGCCTCTGTACTGCACTGTTCTTTCCTCCAAAAAATAAATTAATTATTATCAATAACTGTATCTTCTTTGATGCCATCATCCTGCTGGGCTTTTTTCGCCTTCCTGGCATCAGATGCAGTTTTAAGCTTGCCACCAACTATGACAGCTAAAACGAGAAGCAGAAGCATGATAATAAATTTAGCTCCCTCAAATAAAACTTCTCCAAGTAATAAACTCATTAATCCAACCATATACATACACGCCTTTCTATTATAAGCTTAGACAACTGGCTAAAATTATGAATGTGAATATTGTAACACATCATCCGTAAACATTCAACACCAGTCTCCCGTTTGTAAAAATCTATTTGCCATATCATCCGCAGCCTTAGTTATGGAATCATCATATCCAATGCCCTTAAGAAGCTTAATCGCATTCCTGCTTGTCGCCGGTCCATCCATAAGCTTATAGTTAAACACAACATCCTCGCAGAAATCTTCCCGAAAATGATAATTGTCATAACAATCCTTTAATATCTTTGTAAGTTCTATGTCATGTGTCGCTGCAAAACATATGACATTCTTTCCGTTCATGCTCTTTAAAATCTGCGATGAAGCCGCAATTCTCTCAACTGTGTTAGTTCCTCTTAACACCTCATCAACAAAGCATAACACCGGTTTTTTCTTATCATCTATACTGTCAAGAATCCTCTTTAAAGACTTGATTTCAACAATATAATAGCTGTCATGCCCCTCAAGATTATCCTTTAATGCCATAGATGAATATATCCTGAACACTGGTGCCCGGTAACTTCTTGCAAGGCTTGTACATATGCTCTGTGACAATATCGCATTGATAGCAACAGTCTTTAAGAATGTAGATTTACCAGATGCATTAGAACCTGTAAGCAGGACATTGCGGCTTAAAGTTATCGAATTGGCAACCGGATTATCAATGCATGGATGATAAGCATCTTCCAGTGCTATTGAATTTCTTCCTGATATGAATTCAGGTCTGCTCCAATAGTTAAGTCCTGCCCTGTATGATGCTATTGCAATTGTGCTTTCGATGAATCCAAGAAGTCTTATCATCTCATATATATCATCTGTATGCTCATTGATACTGTGAAGCATCGTATTAAACTTAATCAGGTCAATATGCGTTATCATCCTCAGATAATCCAACAACATCTCAGCTATAGAACCATTCTCATTAGAGCTTGCAAGCATTCCTGCGCCGCTTGTCGCCTTTGACATCTTCTGCGTTATATTCTTTATAGATTCATTATACGAATCAAGCGCGCTTATATTAAGCTTGTCAATGTCTTTTACAGCCTGTGTCATCTTAACGATATTGATAATGCATATAAAGAAAGGCTCAGCCTTCGCCTTATATGAATAATACGATATAATCGCAAACGCCACAGATGCCACAACAAGAATTATTCCCAGTGTTGCATTATATCCAAATGCAATAACAAACGAAACTATTATAAACAGCATAGACAGATAGTGGATTATATTGCTCTGTGGCTTCAAATCCATAAGAAGCCCTACATAATCGCTCACTGAAATCTTCTTGGCAAATCCCAGCTTGTAAAAAATCTGCTGGATATTCTCCCTGTCTTTTTTGTTGCTGTCAAAATGTGCCGCAAGCCTGTCTGCTTCGTCAAGCTTATCCCTGTCATTGAACGGAAGCCTTAACATCTTATAGAGATATTCCTGTCCCACAGATGAAAAACATGTATTCATCCTCTTGTATACAGTATTCATAGACAAATCATTCCATGTAATATCATCAATGTAGTCACTCTCGTCACACGGAATATCACCATTGACACAATCCTGATAGTAATGGCTTATTATGTCAAGCTCTTCATCTGTAATATTACGCTCAGAAGCCCTGCCCCAGCTATCACGTATCTTCTGTATCATCTTCTGCCTGCGCCTTCTCGACTCACTTACAGATACATATATAGCAGTCACAATAAGCGCAGCTATCAGAAAAATCATACTCTGACTCATTAATTACATTCCTCTCACTATATTATATGACGTCTCAAGTGCAACATTAATCATCTCATTAAAACCTGTCTGTCTATCCTGTGGTGACAACTTCTCATCCCTGTAGAGATGGTCGCTTATAGTTGTTATACACAACGCCTTTCTGCCAAGACTTGCAGCATTAAGGTAAAGCCCTGCTGCCTCCATCTCAACAGCAAGCACTCCCATCTTCTTCCATCTGTCATTGACAGACGAATCCGCATTATAAAATACATCTGAGGATAAGACATTGCCGACTCTTGCATTGATTCCAAGGCTGGCTGCGCAGCCAACAGAAGTCGACAGCAAGCCATAATCAGCTATAGGTGCATATGTTCCCGGCAGATTAAACTGCGAAACATAATTAGAATCTGTACATGCCCCCTGCGCAATAACAATATCTTTAAGATTAATGTCATCTGACAACGCACCAGCAGAACCGATTCTTATAATCGCATCAACATCATACATATTATAAAGTTCATAACTATATATTCCTATTGATGGTATTCCCATGCCGCTTCCCATCACAGATACCTGTGTGTCACGATACACGCCTGTATATCCATACATTCCCCTGACATCATTAAATAATCTGGCATCCTTTAAATAATGTGAAGCTATATATTCTGCCCTCAAAGGGTCGCCAGGCATAAGTACAACCCTGGCAATGTCTCCCTTTCCGGCTTTATTATGTGGTGTCCCCATATACCCCCCAGTTCTGAAGTATTATTTACCCTCGTATTTGATAAGAGCATCTACATCATAATTCTTTAATTTATCTCTTCCTTTAAGACCCTCAAGCTCTATAAGGAAAACAATCTTTACAACCTCACCGCCAAGAGCCTCAACAAGCTTGATGATAGCTTCTGTTGTACCACCTGTTGCAATAAGGTCATCAATAATAACAACCTTCTGTCCCGGCTTAATCGCATCCTTGTGTATCTCAATGGTTGCTGTTCCATATTCAAGAGCATATTCCTGTGAAATAGTCTCACATGGGAGCTTTCCCTTCTTTCTTACAGGAACGAATGATTTGTGATTCTTATACGCAACTGGCACGCCAAATATAAAACCTCTTGACTCTGGACCAACAACCACGTCATAATCTTTGTCTATCAGATTATCAAGTCCGTCTATAGCAAGCTGTAATCCATCAGGATCCTGTATAACACTTGTTATATCCCTGAATATAATACCCTCCTTTGGAAAATCCGGTATACTTCTAACGTATTCTTCTACTTTTTTCATTGTTATGTCCTCCAAAATATGGCAGAATATCTCTGCATTGATTTTCTGTAGAACATATTAACATATTTTTAAAATGTGTACAATAAATGATATTTAAACAATAAGACAAACCAGCCCCGAATTTTCATTCATGACCTTTTCAAGCGTAGAGCCAATCTTCCCCATGCTCTCATCTGTTATATTATGCGTTTTTTCATATATTCCATCATTCACAATCTGCTCCACTGTCTTTCCAAATATATTAGTATCCCATATTCCGTCAGGATTCTCCCTGGTATTTTCTTTGATATAATCAATCAGGTCATCTGCCTGTGTCTTAGTTCCCACAATAGGCGCAATCTCAACTGATATATTAGTCTTTAACATATTGATTGATGGAACCTGTGCCTTGATTTTAACACCATATTTATTGCCATTTTTGATAACAACCGGCTCATCAAGTTCAATATCTTTCCTGTTAGGTGTCACAATGCCAAAACCGCTTGAATTGACATCATACAGTGCATCCTTGACCGAATCGTATTCTGTCTTTTTCAATGCAAACTCCCTTATAAGATTAATAAGTTCATACTCATTGCTTATGTCTGTACCTGTAAGCTCGCTTAAAACCTTGTAATATATAGAATTTTTTAGTGACAGATTGAATTTGACAATTCCTGTGCTGAGGTCAGCCTCATCAACGGTCACGCTTTCAACAGCCTGACAATCTGTATTATCATTCATATCAAGGTAATCTATTCGTCCCTTTGCCCTTACCACATCTTTAATATAAGTCGTCTTTGCAAGAATATTCCTTGCAATATCTATTATCTGCTTCTTAAGCCAGTGGTCTGACTTTAACATCTCTATCCAGCTCGGTCCATATACCTCAAGCTTTTCAACCGGGAATTCCAGCAATATGCTCTTTAATATATTGTCAACATCCTCTTTTTTTAACTGGTCACAATTAACCGGAATGACATTGGCATCATATTCTTCAGATAACTTTGCCCCCAGTTCAGTTGTCTCTTTCGAATAAGGTTTCTGGCTGTTTAGAAGTATTACAAATGGTTTACCGATATTTTTAAGTTCATCTACAGTACGTTTCTCTGCTTTAACATAGCTCTCCCTGTCAATCTCCCCAAAGCTTCCATCTGTCGTAACAATTATGCCGATTGTCGAATGATCCTTTATGACTTTGTTAGTCCCAATCTCCGCAGCCTGTGTAAATGGTATATCCTCCTGCTGCCATGGTGTCTTAACCATTCTCTCCTTATCATTTTCATACAGTCCCAGCGCACCATCCACCATGAATCCAACGCAGTCAATAAGGCGTAGCTTCACAGACATATTATCAAATACACTTACAACTGGTGCTTCGCTCGGTATAAATTTAGGCTCCGTAGTTGTTATTGTACTTCCAGCACCGCTCATAGGCAGTTCATCGAGCGTTCTTTTTTTTACATGCTCATTATCAATCTCCGGTATAACAGCAAGATTCATAAATCTTTTAATAAATGTAGACTTGCCTGTTCTTACCGGTCCAACAACACCTATGTATATCTCCCCATTGGTTCTTTCCCCAATATCCTTATAGATATTGTATGTAAATGTCTTAGATGTATTGTCCATAAAAAAACCTCCTGCATATACTGATAAATGTATATGCAGGATATTAATTTCTATGATAGATAATCACTCATCAAATGTGGCTATAACATAATATCCACGCTTAGTCTCTCCGACCTCTTTGACTATTCCTTTTCTTGATTTAAGTCTTTCCGGCGTTGGATAATTGCCAGACATTGCAACTGCCGGTTCAATTGTGTAATAATAACTGCTTGGAAGTTTTCCTTCTGTAATCTCAACCTCATCTCCAGCCTTTACAAGATTAGGTCTGCTCATTGTAAACTCCATATCTCTCATTATAATCACCTTCAATCACTAACTATAAATTAATCTTACATAGACATTTGACCGTATATTCAGATACCTTCTGTGCCAGAAGTCTGTTATCTTCTTTTTCAAGCAACGCATCGTCTTCCAGGATGTAATCCGCACTGTCTGACGCCGCTTTAAGCATTCTTGAGTCGGCATATATATCTGCAATGCCAAAATCTATATCTCCGCTCTGACGGACTCCAAGAAAATCTCCCGGTCCACGGAGCTTTAAATCCTCCTCGGCTATCTTGAAGCCATCATTGGTATCTGCCAGTATCTGAAGCCTGTCCTTAGTTTTTTTTGATTTGTTGCCAGATATAAATATGCAATATGACTGATGCTCCCCACGACCTACACGTCCTCTTAACTGATGAAGCTGTGCCAGTCCAAAGCGTTCTGCATTCTCTATCATCATAACTGATGCATTAGGTACATTGACACCTACCTCAACTACCGTCGTCGATACAAGCACCTGTATATCATTGGCTAAGAATCTCTCCATTATGCTGTTCTTC
>URGC01000005.1 GCA_900547255.1 uncultured Eubacterium sp.
ACCTACATTATAGAATCCAGCATACTTCTTGTCCTTATACTGCTCCATGGCAATCATAAGGTATGCTGCTAATGGCTCTAATACATGCTGGTATGGTCTTGTCGAATGAGGATTGCGGACTATAATGTCTGTCCCTGCCATCGCAGCTCTCACACAGTCAGGAACAATCCTGTCATTAGCGAAATCACCTCCGCCGATTACATTACCAGCTCTTGCTGTAGATACAGCAACTTCCATATTATTAAAAAATGAATTGATATAACTATGTGTAACAAGCTCTGAACATGACTTGCTGTTAGAATATGGATCATATCCGTCAAGTGGCTCATTCTCTCTGTAGCCCCATGCCCACTCATTGTTCTTGTACACCTTATCTGTAGTAACATTAAGAAATGATTTAACACATGGGTTCAATCTGACACATTCGCATATGTTAACTGTTCCCATAACATTAGTCTCATATGTGTATACAGGGTCTTTGTATGAATCCCTTACAATCGGCTGTGCTGCCAGATGAAGCACTATCTCAGGCTGTGTCTCTTCAAACACCTGCTTCAGATGTGCAAGATCACGGATATCTCCTATAACCGAATTCATATGCTGCTCAACATCTGCTATCGAAAACAGGTTAGGATTAGTCGGTGGATTAAGTGAGTATCCTGTCACCTCTGCGCCGGCATTAATAAGTATTCTGCATAACCAGCTTCCCTTAAATCCTGTATGGCCTGTTATAAGAACTTTCTTTCCCTTATAAAATGATAAATCCATCTTAAGTCCTCATTTCTGCACTAATGCGCTTCTTAGTCCCAATTCTTCCATGGTGCCTTGCCTGACTGCCAGAGTTCTTCGAGCTTTTCCATCTCTCTCTTAGTATCCATGCACTGCCAGTAACCATTGTGAATATAAGCCTTTAACTCTCCAAGCTCTGCACACTTTTCAAGAGGCTCCTTCTCAAATACTGTTGAATCACCATCTATAAAATCAAATATCTTTGGCTCTAAAACCATGTAACCCGCATTAATACGGCTTCCATCGGATGTCTGTTTCTCTCTGAATGAATTGATTGTATTATCTCCATCAATATCAAGGACACCGAATCGCTGACCTACTGTAACTGCTGTCATAGTCGCAATCTTGCCATGTGACTTATGGAACTTTACAAGGTCATTGATATTAATATCACATACGCCATCACCATATGTGAGCATAAATGTCTCATCACCTACATACGGCTGGATTCTCTTAACTCGTCCACCAGTCATGGTATTAAGTCCTGTATCTACAAGTGTAACCTTCCAAGGCTCAGAGAAGTTATTGTGGACTGTCATCTGTCCACCCTTAGTAAAGTCAAATGTAACATCTGAATTGTGGAGTGCGTAATCCGCAAACCACTCCTTGATAACATACTGCTTATATCCACAGCAGATTATAAAGTCATTATATCCATAACTTGAATATTCTTTCATGATATGCCACAGAATTGGCTTACCACCTATCTCTATCATTGGCTTTGGCTTAAGATGACTCTCTTCGCTTATTCTTGTTCCAAAACCGCCTGCTAATAATACAACTTTCATCTTAAATACCTCTCCAATATTCTAATGTTTCCTTCAATGTAGTCTCTAACTTAATCTCAGGAACCCAGCCAACCGTATTCTTAATCTTAGTTATATCTGGCTCAATGATTGGAACGTCAACTGGTCTTAACTTATTCTTATCAACTTCAACTTTAATATCCACAGATGACTGCGATACTATCATGTCAAGTATCTCCTGTATAGCTATGGCATGTCCTGTTCCGACATTGTAAGTCTCGCCCTTCACTCCGCCTTTGACAAGCATCGCATAAGCCCTTACAACATCCCTTACATCTGTAAAGTCTCTCTTGGCGCTCAGATTACCCACATAGATTACAGGCTCAGTAAGACCCTTTTCTATATCAGCTACCTGCTTGCAGAAATCTGCCACAACGAACATCGGCGTCTGGTTAGGTCCGATATGGTTAAATGCTCTTACCATCATGATATCAAGGTCATATGCATCAGAATATATCTTACCCATCATGTTCTGACATGACTTAGTAGCGGCATATATATTACCCGGACGGAGAACATTATCCTCAACTATAGGGCACTCTCCCTCCTTAATATGTCCATATTCCTCACCAGAGCCTATAAGAAGCACTCTTGGCTTATAATCAAGCTGTCTTACTGCATCTAACAGATTCGCACATCCCTTGATATTAACATCAATTGTAAGACCTGGATTCTTCCATGAATACGCAACAGATGACTGCGCTGCAAGATGGAATATATAATCAGGTCTCAATCTTCCTAAAAGCTCTGTAATCTGACCTATGTCAAGAATATCAAGATTGTATACTCCGACATTATCCAGACTTAGATTTTCCTTTTCAGTCTTGGTAACATTAACTTCCATTCCCTGATTATCTACAAGTTCTCTCACAAGATATGGACCTACGAAACCGCCACCACCAATAATTAAAGCCCTCATCAATGCCTCATTCCCACACTGTTAATATTACAGCTGTGACACTTTCATCTCTTTTTCAACAAGTTCAAGGTCATTCTTAACCATTCTCTCTACAAGCTCCTGGAAAGATATCTCTCTCTTCCATCCGAGCTTAGACTCAGCCTTGGCTGGATTACCGATAAGGAGCTCAACCTCTGCTGGTCTGAAGAACTTAGGATTAACTGATACTACAACCTTGCCTGTTGCTTTATCCTTACCTACTTCATTAACACCTTCACCCTCGAATTCAACATCTATTCCTGCTGCTGCAAATGCTGTCTGGGCAAATTCTCTTACTGTTCTTGTCTCATTAGTTGCGATTACATAATCGTCTGGTTCATCCTGCTGGAGTAAAAGCCACATAGCCTTAACATAATCCTTAGAATGACCCCAGTCACGCTTGGCATCCATGTTACCAAGCTCTACATGGTCTAATAAACCAAGCTTGATTCTTGCTACAGAATCTGTAATCTTTCTTGTAACGAATTCCTTACCACGTCTCTCTGACTCATGGTTGAAAAGAATTCCTGAGCATGCATACATATCATAGCTCTCTCTGTAATTCCTAGTAATCCAGTGTCCATAGAGCTTGGCAACTCCGTATGGGCTTCTTGGATAGAATGGTGTTGTCTCATCCTGTGGGATAGCCTGAACCTTACCAAACATCTCTGATGTAGATGCCTGATAGAAACGACACTCTGGCTTAACCATTCTTATAGCCTCAAGCATGTTAGTAACACCGATAGCATCAATATCTGCTGTTGTACATGGTGTGTCCCATGATGTAGCAACGAATGACTGTGCTGCAAGGTTATATACCTCATCAGCCTGTGAAATCTTCATTGCATTGATAAGTGATACGATATCCTGCATATCTGCATAGATAAACTTAATCTTATCCTTGATATGGTCAACGTTGCCGTAATCAACAACGCTCTTTCTTCTCATAAGTCCATATACATTGTAGCCCTTCTCAAGGAGAAGTTCTGCTAAATATGAACCATCCTGTCCTGTTATACCTGTTATTAATGCATTTTTCATACTCTTATTAAATCCTCCACTATTTATAAATACTGTGTTTTACCTGTCTCTCTTAACTTGGCAAGTACCTGCTTAATCTCTCCAGCATTTTCCTTAGTTGATATAAGTGTTGCATCCTTAGTATCCACAACAATAATATCTCTTAAACCAACAGTTGCAATTAATTTGTCTGCGCCTTCAATTACGCAGTCCTTAGTATTAACAGCTACTACATTACCATTAATAACATTGCCTTCGCTATCGTTCTCTTTGATTCTTCCGACTGCAAGCCATGAGCCTACATCATCCCATCCGAAATTGCCCGCAAATGTATATATGTCAGAAGCTTTTTCCATGATTCCATAGTCTACTGACTGTGATTCAAGCTCTGGGAACTCTTTCTCAAGAGTGCTCTGGTAGCTGTCAGTTCCAACGCTGTCTTTAATCTTCATAAGGCCATCGTATGTTGATGTCATGTATGACTTAAAGCAGTCAAGAATTGTAGATACCTTCCATACGAACATTCCTGAATTCCACAGATAAGTTCCCTCTGCAAGATATGACTTGGCTGTCTCTAAATCCGGCTTCTCAACGAAGTTCTCAACCGGAAAGCTGCCATGGTCTGCTGCATCCTTGCTGTACTTGATATATCCGTATCCAGTCTCTGGATAGTTAGGTGTGATACCTACAGTAACAAGGTTCTTTCCCTGCTCTGCCATCTGGCACGCCTGCTCGAATGTATCTTTAAATATATCGTTATTCTTGATAAGGTGGTCTGATGGAAGCACAATCATAACTGCATCATCATACTTCTTAGCAACATGGACAGCTCCAAGTCCTATACATGGTGCTGTATTTCTTCCGATTGGCTCACAGAGTATATTCTCCTCTGGAAGTCCCGGAAGCTGCTCCTTGACTAATTCTCTATAATTAGCATTCGTTGCTATATACACATCACTGATGTCAACTAATGGGCTTATTCTTTCTACTGTTAACTGAATCATTGTCTTACCATCATCTGTCAATGATAAGAACTGCTTTGGAAGGTTTACACGGCTTCTTGGCCAGAATCTTTCACCTTTTCCACCTGCCATAATTAACGCTGTTTTCTTCATGATAATTCTCCATTTCTTATGAAGTCTATAGTTTCAAACATGAAAATAGGCGCACTATCCCAGTACACATATTTTGTAAAATTATATATCCTATTCCCCCCGTTGTCAATCACTGGTCAACCGCTTTGTATTGAGGGAAGGGGGGGGACGCCTGCCTGGTGTGTGTATATAACTCTCAGGCACGCTCCCGCTAACCTCGGACGCAGCGGTACTAAGGTGCCTGAAATACGTCACCTAAGTACCGGCGTCCTCAGATTACCTGAGAGTTATATACACACACCAGGCCGGCTCACACTTCTCATCCTCTACGCAAAGCGGTTGTGCGGCTGCGCCGCATGCACCGCTGCGCACTCCTCACACCCCCTGTTACCTAAATTCAGCGCAAGCGAAGAGGCATCACATATGCGTACCGCCCACACTGCCGCGCACCGCAGGTGGCGCGCAGCCACAGAAATGCGGGAAGTGAGCGGGAGACTGCGTGTTATGTGCTAAGCAGGTAATCTGAGGGCGCCGGCACTTAGGTGCCGTATTTCAGGCACCTTAGTGTCCGCTGCGTCCGAGGTTAGCGAGAGCGTGCCTGCGTGTACATAGCATGCAGTCTCCCGCGGCCTACCTCCCTATTTCTCCAACACATAATAGTATATATTTCCCTGCAGGCTTCTGTATGCGCCCTGGTCAACACATGTGTAGTAGTTCAGAGTTTCATCAAGCATCTCCTGTTGGTCGATTCCACGATAATAAGGATTGATTATAAGGACAGCTTTATCAGCCAATCCTCGTTCATCAATATGAAGGCGTCCTACCAGCTTATAATCATTCATAGGAACTGTATTAAGATTCGTATAGAACACTCTTTTTCTTTCCACTTCGTCCCAGTTAAGGCGGTACATGTTGCCATTTATAAAATTACCATTAGGTGTAGGAATTATAATGTCCCAGCTTGTATCATAGCCTGTCTTTTTAAGTATATAATCATAAGCTTTGTCTATATACGTATACTGTGTATTATATACAAGATAGTCTCCATAAAACATATCTTCATCTGCTATATTTTTATTGCCTGTATAACATATTACAGGACCGCCGGCATCAAGCATTTTAAATCCTAATATTGTAAACGGATCTATCGTTACATAACACTCAATCAGAACAAGAACACCTATTATTACCTGTGAAACTCTTATTGGTGTTACTTTCTTCCGGAACCTTGTAACCTTGACAACTCTCTCGATTATATACATCGCAATCATATACAATAGCACATCGCCCACGACATTATATCTTGCCATCGGCGCTGTTATATACAGGCATGAAAAAGCGACAAATGCCACAAATGCACTTATCATGCAGTGTATATACTCATTCTTTTCTTTATTTCGCTTATCCCTTGCGCAATATATAACAAGGACAATAATTCCTAGAATTATAAACAGCGTAAACATCCAGTTGAAGTTAAGCACAAACTGCTGCTTTAACTTGGTGATTATATATGGAACATTGAATCCAAGACAGTTTGTTCCATTGTTATTCCACACAAGACCTGCCGGTTCCTCTCCATACTGTGTCCAGTTAGATACACCGCCAATTGTCTTCATGTATACAAGCTGCAGCACCGTTGATATAAGCGTTGTATACAAGCATCCGTCCGTTGCAATCCTTGCGATAACGCTTTTATCCTTAGTTCTTCCACTGCATATATATCTTATAAATGTTCCCAAAACCAGACCAAACACGATGACTATACCAGTCTCTTTCGTCTGGAAACACATAAGGCTGGCGACGCCTGCCACAACAGGCTTGTTATAGATAAATGCATATAATGTTATGATAAAGAAACATGCCATTGCATAATCTGGATTAAAATATGTTGTCGTTCCATAGAACAATGGTGCAAATGAAATCAGTGCCGTATATATCGCCGCACTCTTCTCACTCGTTCCTTTGACACATCTTAGGATTATGCGGTACATACACCACAATGCAATCGCTGTAAATATATAGCTTATTATTGATACGCCTATAATCTTTTCCGGGAACAACAGCTCCCCTGGAAGATATATAAGGCTGAACATCATTGTCGGATGATTGCACAGACAGAACAATTTCATATACTCCGTGAAATTAGTAAATGTGAAATCCTGCACTGCCTGGCTGAATCTCCAGTAGTACTCACCTGAATCCCATCTCTGCATCATGCTTATATTAGGCAGTCTTAAAAGAATCGCCGCTGTTATCACCAGAAGAACATATTTATTCTTATCAACCCATGAAGCAATGTCTGTCTGCTTGTTAACAAATAATATCGCCGCACACCACAGCAGATAAAATGCAAACGGAAGCAATGAAAAAACAACATATACAAGACTTCCATTATAATTAATGTTGCTCTTTACCGATAGCATAATTGCTATTGAAAGTATCAGCGGATGTATAAATACCGCAACAAGCTGCTCGTTAAGCTTTCTTATATGCTTAAATTCATGTCCATACACAACTGCAGACACGGTAAATACAACAAACACAACCATAAATGAGTTATTTTTGTTGTATTCATCATAATACCCCCATGACAGGAGCGTCCACAGAACAACCGACATAAGATATCCAAATACAAGCTCCATTTTTAACAGAAGTGTCTGTTTTTTCTCATAAGTACCATTCTTGTTTTTCTTATTATTTTCCAAACCTTCTTCCCCATTCATACCTATTTAATTGTGTAAGCTGTTTTACAACTCACATCATATTCTATTATTAGCAAAAGACCATCATAGATGCACAATAATATAACATCTACAATGGTCTTTTGCTACAATTTAATAGTTTTTTTATATAATATCAATGTCATTTAACGCATCAATCAATGCATTATTGTCATTTTCATCTCTCACAGCTAATCTTACGTATTCCTTGCCATTACCGACTTTGTGTGTAAGATTTTTTATGATTAATTTTTTATCAAGCATCTTACAGCACAGCTCCTCCGCTGTCATTCCATCAACTCTGCACATAACATAGTTAGCCTGTGTTTCATATGGGTGAAGATAAGATACATTCTGTAACTTCTCAATGAATTCACGTCTGCTCTTTCTGAATAACTTTAATGCATTTTTGTAATCTTTATCATACTTTTCTTTAATCTGTAAGAAGAACTCACCAAATGAATTGATATTCCATATAGCTACATCTTTTTTCATATCAGCTATGAGCTCTTCATCAGAACTTGCAAGCACGCCAAGTCTGGCTCCCGGCACACCATATGACTTAGAGATACTCTTGACAACATATAAACCGCTGTACATATCAAGCACTTCATCTTTGATAAGAGAAACTTCTGCTATATCTGCATCATCACTCATATCTACGAAATCAACAAAGCTTTCGTCAATAATTACCTTACTCTGCTTTTCTTTTGCCCAGTTGATAAGCTTAACCAGCTCATTATAAGGAATATAATTGCCGCTTGGATTATCTGGATTGATAAGCACAATCGCAGTAAACTTCTTATCCTCGTAAAATCTTATAATATCATCTGCGCTGTATCTTAAATCCTCTGTCTCTGGCTTGTATGAGATTACCCTGTCTCTGCCAAATCTGTTAGGATACTCTTCAAATGTTGGATATATACATGCTATCTTAGCATCTTCATCACGGATAATTCTCTCTGTCAACGCTTTGATAAGCTCTGCCGCACCATTTCCAACAATTATATGTTCTGTGTCCACGCCAAATGCTCCTGCTGCAAGAAGTGAATTGACAGCCATTCCAGATGGATACTGTGTGAGAAGTGTATCAAAGTTAGACTTCATCTCATCCTTCATCTTCTCTGGTGGATAATATGGATTGACAAGATAACAAAAATCAATAAGCTTAGGATATCTCCAGAAACCGCCGTAACGGCTGTTAATCTTATCAAGATGCTCCTTTGATGAAGTTGTAAATAATGACTCAGCAATATTTAAATCCTGAATATTATCTATCTCATACCATGTCTCGCCATTAAGTCTCTTAGCTCTTATCTCTTTAGTCTCAAGCATTGCTATAAGCTTGATAACTGACTCATAATACTCATTCTCACCCATTGCCTTCTCATATGCTGTAAGGAATGGCACATATGTATTAGCCGAGAACTTTGCGCTGAACTTATATATATTAACTGTCTTGTAATAATTTTCTTTATCACTGAATTTAAGGTACTTGCCCGGAATGAAATCACTTATGCAGTCATTCTCATCAATTTTAAGACATGTTCCGTCCATCCAGCTCTCGAACTTGTCAACAAGCGCAAGATTAGGGCGTTCATCGTCAAGAAGCTCATCTATAACGCTCTCTTCAAACACCAGATCAGACTCAAGAAGCAGTGTATCCTCTGAACACAGATAATCCTTGGCAAGCGCAAGTGAATATATATTGTTAGTCTTATCATATATTGGATTGTTAACATATGTGATTGGTGTCTTGATGTTAAGAGTCTCAATATAATCTATAAGATTCTGTCCCTTATAGCCTACTACTATAACTATTCTTGAAAGATGCTTCTTATCAAGAATACGAAGTGACCTCTCTATCATAGTCACTCCATTAACCTTAACCATACATTTGGTATTGCCACTTGTTAACTTCTTTAATCTCTTGCCCATTCCGGCTGCTAATATTAGTCCCTGCATAATAAATATCTCTCCTTTGTTTATTCCAGTTTCATCTTTCCAACTACCATAATTGCTATTATCTTGATAAGGTTCACTATAAGCAATGCCCACGCCATTCCCCATATCTTCCACATGAATGTCATAGGAACTGCAAATATAATAAACACAACCATATAGACTATATGGATGTATAACTGATATTTCTCATCTGTAAACCTGAGCAGTACAACTGTCAGCGTATTAGACAGGAAATAATATATCTGTCCAGCATTTGCAATCCACAGATATGGCTTTACATCCGCATATATATCCGGGTACATAATCATGACAAACACGATTGATACGCCGACACACAGCACATCAAGAACTGCTCCAAAACCTATAACAGCCGCACACAGCTTTAGAAATGTATTGCCGCTAAGCTTGCCGTCATATCTTGCAAGATGTCCCATAATAACGCCGTTAAGAGGCATTGATATAAGAGAAATCATCTTACCGACAAGTGTTGCCGCATAGAATATAGTAACCGCGACACCACCCGCAATCGCCTGAAGCATAAGTCTGTCCGCATTCAGTATGACTGATGCGATAAGCTCCGTGAGCGACAGAATCACAACTGATTTCATATTATCTTTGAAATAATCGGACTTTTTAATAAATGCCCCTTTATACAAAGAACCTCTGAAAAATACGAAACCAACTGCAAGTGCTTCACCTATAAGCATTGCAATAATCCACGAATGTGTAACCGGGAATATAACCATTCCCACAACATATCCGACTGATATAAGAATGTAATATATGAGGAATCCACGATAATTGACATTCAACCTGAATTCAACATCACTGTAATATCTGAACACAGTCATAATCATAAGCACAAGGAATCCGGCAAACATAAGCACCGAACCATTGCCAAGCCACATAAGTCCTGCTATTGATACTGGAACACACAGCGCAGCGATTATAAGAAGGAATATATTATAATCACCCTTACACTCAATCTTCTTGGTCTTGGCAACCATTCTTGAATAATTAGCTGCTGTTCCGAATGTTGAACCCATAATTGAAATAATTGACAGGAGCGTAAGAACCTGTCCAAAACTCTCCGTTCCTAAATGTCTTTGAAAACCCGGATACAGTATAAGCTGGATAACACCATTCATGGCTATAAGTCCAAGCATACTGTCTATAAGGTCTCTTGAAACACCTTTTACTTTATCTGATAACTTCATATATTCTCCGATGGCTGGTTATTAACATGCCATATCAAAACTATATAAGGACGTGATCCGGAATCTGCTTCTCAACTGGTGGAAGCTGCATATAATCGCCATATGCTGCTTTAAGCACATTATCATAATCTATCGGTGCGTCAAACATATCATCATCAACAGACACTTCTACAACATCCCTGAACCATTCCTTTTTAACATCAATACCTATAAGGTTGATTGGATAATTGCTATAAAAATATCTGCCAGTCTCACCCTTAACAGATGTGCTTATCTTGTCATATCTGTTATAAAGGTAGTTAAGGCTGAAACACTTACCGAGAACTGCAAGCACTCCGACAACAGCCTTAGATACACCACTGTACTCTGAAAGGTCAATATAATCTCTGTGTCCCATAGCAAGTCCGTACACGAATGTAAGTCTCATTCTAAGCAGCTTCTGCTTAAAATCACTATC
Organism: uncultured Eubacterium sp.; assembly: GCA_900547255.1. Lineage (GTDB taxonomy): Bacteria > Bacillota > Clostridia > Lachnospirales > Lachnospiraceae > Lachnospira. The sequence goes on from URGC01000005.1 coordinate 11,006, forward strand.
ATATGCATTGTCAAGAATAAAGAAATCTATTCCCATTCTATCCTTAAATTCTGGTCTTAACTTCTTGACACACTTATCATATGTCTTTAATGGTACTTCGTCCCTTACATTGATAAGTCTTGTAACTACATCAAGGAATCCGCCTGGTGTAAGCTGTCTGCTTGTAACGAGCTTAAAGTCATCACCCCATACCTCTGCTGGGAGTGCCATTATCCTGTTATACTCTTCTCTTGTGAATGCCACATCAATATCGTCATCCCAAGGAATGAATGACTTATGTCTTATAGCACCTATAAGCGCACCTGAATCATAATAATATCTTATTCCATACTTGTGACACACCTCATGAAGCTTTCTCATTGTGTATCTGTTGGAATCCTGTGCTTTCTTTAAATTCTCGTTCATCATTAGTCCCCCTGATTAACAATGTATCCTCTGCTTACAGCTTTTTAATCATACTGTTGTATATAAACTAATCATAAATATCAAAACAATAAAAAATGTGCGAAAAATTCACGTGCAATTAACATTTCTCACACATTTTTCACACATTTTTCAAAGTTATATTACTCTTAAATTAAATATATGTCAACACTATAGTTAGAACTTGACAAACCAAAGATTTCCATTGGCACTGCTTGTAAATGAAGCACCTGCTGCACTCTCTAAACCGTTCTTTAATTCTGCGAACTCATCATCAAGATAAGCTCTTTTATCTACATATATTCCTGCAAAGCCCTGTTCTTTGAGATATGACACCATATTGCCATAGCTCATCTCTGACACACTCTTGTTCCATGCATCCTCTGAGCGTCCTTTAATCGAGCCATAGCTCCATCTGAGGGTATCAGAATGAACGTATCCAACATACAGATGATAATCCCACATATCATTGACTGGGCCATACTCTGGATACTCATGATATGGAAGCTGGTATATCATCGAACCTGCTGGAACAGAAGCTTCTATAGACTTCACAAACTCATCATCGCTTGTATATTCTTCCTTGATAGCTGCATAATCAGGTGTGGCAAGATTAGGACAGCCCTCCCATATGCTGAATACGCACACAAGACCAAATACAACATACGCGCCATATAACGCAATCTGTCTTCCGACATTTTTTGTGGCAGCCTTACATTTATTCTTCAATCTTCCTACCCATGCATCAAGCAGAACCGCCATAGCAAGAATAGACGCATACTCTATGAATATTGAGATTCTGTTATAACCTCTTAACATAGGGCTTACAAAGAATGCGAACATAGCTCCGATACCACCTATAGTTCCAAGAAGGACCATAGTTATATTGAGCTCTGAAAGATATCCAAGTCTCTTTGACAGTGCGCTGTCTTTCTTAGTAAACAGACACAGCACAAGTGCTATGAAGCCTATCATTCCAAGGATTCCAAGATATGCTGTCGAATTCTCATTTACAAGAAATGCTGTCTCATTATATATATCAATATATTTGTCATAGATTCCATGTCCATTTACCGGCATGAATAACTGCGCAATCTTTAATCCGTACTGCTCAGCCTGCTCGAAGCCTGAACGGTCAATCGCTGCTGCATTAGTGCCATTAACCATTGTATATATCTTACCCGGAAGTATGCTTAACACTACAAAGAAGCACACCATAACTGTTGCTATGACACCGCGGAGTCCCTGCTTTATCTTACCAGTCTTTATAAACTTGGAAACTGCTGTCACCATGAATATAAAGCATGTAAAGAATGGATAATATGCTATACCATTGTTCGCTATAAGAAATGTAAAGAACAGTACAACATAATTAATCTTTCTCTTGAAGAAATTCTTATCAGGTACTAACACATCGTCTCTTTCATATATCCAAAGACATATAAGAATTGACAATGGCACAAAATAGCACTCTGTAAGCACTATATGACCTATATTTCTATAGAGCATATATGGGGACAATGCGAATACTGATGATGCAAGGCTTGCTATCCAGCAGTTTATCTTAATATTTCTCATAACAAAATATGATATTATTCCTGCTATAAAAAATATAGAAAGATAGGTGAGGTTCATGGCTGCTGCCGCATTACCTGTGATAACAGCAAACACCTTCATAACCGCAAGTCCGACATTGTGCATCATTGATGATGTAAAATCATAATACTGCACAGTGTATGGTGCTCCAAGCCTGTCGCTCGTCATATTCCAGAACTGCTCTGTAAACTGCTTTGCATTGACAAGAACACCCATATCATCACCGCCAAAGTATGACATAGGAATATCCAGCTCAAAATCCTTTAACCCCATGAGATGATACATCATTCCAAAGATTATTATTATCATTAGTAAAAAGCTGCAGTAATACTGCCATCTGTCTTTAAAATGCTTTGCCAGTTTGTCTTTCATATATACCCTTTCCATCAGTTATTCAGGTTGTACTGCTTAACGACGTCCTCATATTCATCATAGTGAATTAGTCTGAATCTGCCTATATCTGTTGCTCGAGCATCTGCAGGTATAACTATCAGCGACCACAGCTGTGTCTTTGCAGCCAGATCATCTTTCCATACATTCTGTGTAAGATCATTAGGAGCCACATGAAATCTTACAACATCTCTGTCACCTATCTGATAGAGATTATCACCATACGCAGCTGCATCTTTTAAACATGATGCAGCTATAGTTGCATTAAGATTTGTAAATGTAACCTTGGAATTATCAACAGTGATTTCATCCTGATGTACGTTCTTATTCTTTACAAGAATTGCAGGATTCTGATAAAGATCAACACCGCCATGATCAGCTGTTATAATTATTGTTGTATTATCATATATTCCTTTATCCTTAAGTTCCTGCATATATTCAGATATAATCTTGAATACACCTCTTGTCTGTGAATCAACACCCACAGAATTCTCTGGAACTCTCTTGGCATCATCTCCCATCACATATGGACCATGCGAGCCATTCAGATGATACATTACAAATGTATTTTTATCATTCTGCAATGTTATTCCTTTGTCCTTATAATCTTCATAAAACTGCGCATCATCAAGTCCATACATATTCGATGACTGGTCTCTGATGCTTATATAATTACTGAAATCTCCTGTATACAACCAGAAATGCTGCTTTAAAAACTGTGGCATGGCATAAAATGATACAAGTTTATATAGGCACTTATAAAAGCCTTCCTTCGACGTAATAACATATTCCTGTTCCATCTTAAGATTATCAACATTATCTTTGTCACAATGGTCAAGATAATAATACTCTGTATAAAGCTTAACCTGATAATTCTCATCTTTCATATCACTAAACAGGTTCGATTCCCCATATGCCTCTTTATAGAAATCTTCATATTCCTGTTGTGCATTATAATCAATTTTTCCCGTAAGTATTGTTGGAATTCCTAATACTGTTGGTGAGCCACCCGCAACTGCATCTTTAAAATATGTGAAATCCTTAAGATTGTCTTTATACTCTTTATCGGTTAATACCATATCTTCAAACCAGCTTGAATCGAGGGTATCAACAACAAACATAACAGTATTATTCTTTGAAGACAATTCAAATTCGCCATTCTTTGTTACAGCAAAATCATTAATTACCGTCTTATGTGTAGTAAGAATGATTACCACTAGTGACACTACCTGCATTGCAGTTAACAGAAAGCTTCCCCATCTGACAGCCAGCTCGATTACGTTTTTCTTAATAATATATACAATCTGTGGAACAACTATACACAGTATCCACGCAGCAGCACTTATAATCCCATTAATCCTGTAAGCCGACCAGTCAATATTCTTACCATTAAGTGAATTAAACGCAGGATTCAAAAAATTGCCCTGCACATAAAACCCCAGGGCAATCCCTGATATCAGAAGCACATATGAATCAAATGCTCTCTGATTGAATATAAGTAGTCCTATAATGTATATTGCAAGCCATGCAATAACTGCGATGGCAAGTATCGTCAAAACTATTTTAGAATAATCCACTGCAAATTCATTAATATTGCTAAGATACAATGAACTTGGCATATATACTGCAAATGTAAATATAAGTAACAATGATGGTGCAAACAGCTTTATAACTTTTTCTTTTAATTTACCTGCGTTACCCATAACCTAATCTCCTGCCTGCATTCTACTTATCTTTAATATCATTATCTGTGGAAGATGTTGTATTAATTATGATTTCATCACTCTCTACTTCTTTATTTCTATTCTCATCAATACCCAGCTTCTCATTCATCTTCTTTTTAGCCTTTCTCCAGTAGATACCTACAGCCGCACCTATCGCAATAACAACACCTGCAATTGCCTGGATTGCATATGTCATAACTGAAGGGTCAATATAACCACCTACCATAAATGTACTCATCATTTTAAAAATCCTCCTTAAATATATTAAAATTCAATTATTTTTTCTTTTCCTGTATCTTTTTAACAATCTCATTCACTATGTACTGTGCACCAACTTCTGAACTATGTCCAAGATTATACACATATTCATGCACGAAATTGTCAATTCTGCTTCTATACGTAGCAGCATCATCAAACATTTTTTCAACAATCACTGATGCTTTATCCATTTCATCAGGATTGAGCGTTGCCCCTATACTATCTCTCATCCATATATTTATAGGCTCAATTTCAATCTTCTTATATTCCGGATTCATAACTTTCATAGGAGTATTGATAAACAATACGGGTTTACATGTTGTATACGCATACTCATAGGCAATACCAGACCAGTCTGTTATCATCATATCAGCATCAAATACTGTACTATTTGATGAGAAATCTGTCTGTATCTCTATATCTTTGTCAACACAATATTTCTGCTTAAGCTCCTCCATGCGTTCAGGCATATGTCTTACATGCTGTGGATGAGGCCGTACAGTAATTTTATAGCCATGTCCTGCAAGATTGTCAATCAGTTCTTCAAGACAGCTGTCTACTATATTGTCTTTCTGCCATGATGGTGCAATCAGAATAGATCTCATGCCATCATTTTTCTTCTGGCTTTTCTGGTAATCCTCTCTCATTGAATCAAGAAGACTGTATCCCCATTCAACAAGGTTTTTCTTTGGAAGGCTGTATACCTCCTCTGTTTTTTCAATTTCCTCTTTTTGATGCTTACCCGTGCAGAATACTGTATCAAAATGGTTCATTGAACCTTTTCTCATTGTCATATTCAGGCTGTCCATTCCATGAGGAATATATATATATTCAATATCTTTCCTGATATAGCTTCTCTTGATATGATAGTTTTCAAGATCAGGCATAGTCATTACAACAATATCTGCATCCATCTTCATCATAAGTGTTATCAGCTTTTTTTCACCGATATAATATGCTTTGATATGCTGATTTTTTTCTGCAAGCTCAAAAATGCTGTCTTCGGGGTCACTAGTTATGTAATGTATAACTATATTGGTATTCTTGAGAATATATTCTATCATCCCCTGATAATATTTATAAAATCCATTGTTCTCAGAATAAAATACAAGATGCTTGTTAACCACAGAAAAAAATCTTTTATAATCAGCTCTCTCTCTTCTTGCATATGGGTTTTTAGTAAATATTTTCTTTTTTGTGCTGCTTCCACCGATTTCCTGCAAAGCCATTAACTCATTCTTGCTGTTCTCAAGATCTTCGTAGTCAACATAATCTTTGGGATTAATCGCCCAATTTAACAGGTACAGTTGAAGTATTGCGAACAGATTACTTGCTATCCAGTACAGGGCAACTCCAGCTGGCACAAACCATCCAAGATACAACGAAAGGCCTACCGATAGTGCCATCATTCCGTATTTGTTAAGCTTTGACTGCTCTGCCTGTAATACGTTGCTTGCATTTTGCGCAACACATAACAGCCACGCCGAAAATCCTGCAGCAAACGGAACTATTATATCAATGCCACCAACTTCCGATGGAACCCAGCTAAGATTAATTCCTAAAAATCCCATATTAAGATTTTTTATAGAATCTAATGTTCCAGCTATGTCTATATCAGAAAACTGCGGCTGCAATGCAAGAAACTGGCTTTCATATGTTCCATTCTTGATATTTTCTACAACTGCAAGCTGGATAGACGATGATTCCGGATCAACTCCTGTAAGTGTTACTATAAGACTATTAAACGCATCTATAACATCTGCAGGAAGATGTAAAAGATAATCCAGCGGATGATAGATAACAGCAACAAGACCTAACAAAAGAATTATCTGTACAGCAAGAGGAATAAGTGACGCAAGCGGATTATATTTCTCTTGCTTGAACAATTTAGACTGTTCATCGGCTATCGAGTCTTTATCTCCAAAGAAACGCGTTTTTATCCTGTTAATCTCTGGCTGCATCTTAACCATCTTAATTGAATTTTTCTGAACCCATATTGATATGGGTAAAATTACTATTTTACTTATAAACGTAAACAGAATAATTGCTATTCCATAATTACTTATTAACCTATAACACCATGCCATAACATAACCAAGTGCATCTGATAATATATTCATATGTCCCCCTTATTGTTCATCCTTATGCGATGAATTTCCCACTCTCTCGATAATCCTGTCGAACTTCTTCATGATGTCATCCCACTGGAAGTAATCCTCGACATACTTTCTTGCATTGGCACAGAGCATCCTGTATTCCTCTGGATGTTCAAGCATATAATTGACACATCCCTCGAATTCAAAATAATTCTTGTAATACAAGCCACCATTGCTCTTAACGCAGTGTCCCTTTAATACATCACATATACCATTGACAATAACAGGAATTGAAAGTGTCATTGCCTCAAGAACTGATATTGAGAGGCTCTCAAACTTAGATGGAAGTATAAGCGCCTTTGCGCCCTTGATTCCGTCAAACTTATCCTCATCACTCACAAATCCAAGACTTATAATGTCAGGACTCTTAGGAATATCGCACACTGCTTTTCCCATAAGAACAAGCTTTAAGTTATTCTTATTTCTCTTCTTATATTCAAGGAAATACTTGAAAAGTCTTGGACAATCCTTGCCTTCGTCAATTCGTCCTACATATATAATATACTCGTCAAGATTATATTTCTTCTTAAATCTTTCACTGTCTACGTGCTCTGGCACATCTACACCGACACCCATAACCTCATATGGAACATCCTCATTATGAAAGATTGCATGTACAAGCTCTTTCTCCTCATCTGTGAGGAATACGAATGCATCTGCTGCCCCGAACACCTTCTTATACATATCAAAATGTATAAATGGCTCCTGATGTGCTGTAGGAATGAATATAGCCTTATCCTTGATTCTTACTATACTCTTAACAGCAGTATAATAAAGGTATGTGACTACGATAATTGCCTCATATTCATCCTGATGCTCGTCTACATATTCAACAAGCTCTGGGCAGTATGGTCCCATGTTTTCTATCCATTTATCAGATGTTTCAACATCCGCATCCGGATTAGAGAGCATATATGAATCAAGTGCTGAGAATATCTTAGGAATCCTCTCATGAACTGTCTTGAATCTTCTTACTGTTACGCCGTTGATTGTCTCAACGCCCTCTTTGTAATAGTTAGACCATTTGACATATTCAACAGCACATGAAGTTAACACTTCCACATCATACCTGGCAATAAGTCTCTCTGCAATCTGTCTTGAGTAAAGCTCTGAACCGCCATTTACCTCAAGGCCATATCTCTGGTTAATAATAGCAATTTTCTTCTTCATATTCTTATCCAATCGCTTTCATAAATTTATCAATCACAATATCCCATGTGAAGTTATCAAGTACATACTTTCGTCCATTAAGTCCCATCTGGTGTGCTGTTGATTCATTATCAAGAATGTAATCAACACAGCCCTCAAACTGGAAATAATCCCTGAAATACAATCCCGCATTAGATTCTCTTGCAAAATTAGTTGTAACCGCGCAGCCTTCATGGACAAGCACCGGTCTTTCGCACAGCCAGCTCTCCATAATAACAAGCGAGAAGCTCTCATGCAGTGATGGCTGGCACAGAAGCTCTGCCCCTGCATACGCATCAAACTTATCCTGCATATCAAGAAATCCCATGTCTATGATATCAGCCTTAAATTCCTCTGGAATTGTGACATCACCACCGCCAATCATTATAAGCTTTAACTTATCACGCTTTGGATTACGCTTCTTATATTCGCAGAAATACTTAATCAGAGTGTATATGTTCTTGCTCTCATCCTTTCTCCCCGCATACAAAATATACGGATAATCTACATTGTGTTTCTTACGGAATCTGTCTGCATCATACTCAAATTCTGTATCAACACCAGCCCCCATAACTGTCTCTTTAACCTTAGACAGCTTCCATAATCTTCTTGCAAGCTCCTGTTCTGGTTTTGACAGATATATGATACCTGCCATGTTGGCATATGCTTCCCTGAATGAACGGAAATAAGCATAACACTCATCATGCAGGCATGATATAAGAACCGACTTAAAAGGGCAGGCATTAATGCCATTGTATGTGGGAGCAAACATATACGGAATGTACACAAACTTGTGATATTCCTCACTGTGGTTCTTGATATAGTCATACAAATCCTGACTATTTACCATTTCTCGCAAGAATATCTGCTCTTCTTCCATGGATATTGTTTCTCCACGCATAAGTCTGGCATTGATTGCATGAAATTCCTTCATATTGCCTTTTCTGACCTTGAATCTTCTTACTGGAATCCCCTCAACTATCTCAACGCCTTCCTTGAAATAATTCTCTGTCCAGTCAGCCGAAAATTCTTTTACACATGTCGTAAGAATCTCTAACTCCACACCTCTTTTGTGAAGCTGTGTAACTATTCCTTTAAGCTCAAGCTCTGCTCCACCCCTGATATCCTTGTGATACCACGGAATGACAAATCCTATCTTTTTCATACGCCATCACCTTTGCACAAATTCAGTAATATATCTCTTTAACTGCTCTGCTATTTTCTCATACTGGAAATCTTTAACTCTCGCATTGCCAAATTCCACAAGTGTTTTTCTTAAATGTGAATCTGTTATAACTTTGTCAATGCATCCTGCCGCTACTATAGGGTCGCTGCTGTCTAACAACATTCCCTTATAATTCATTGTCTCTGGAACTGCCGCCACAGCCCTTGCCACAACAGGAACCTGAAACATCATGGCCTCAACTACCGGCACACAGAATCCCTCATGCTCACTCATACATAAGAACACATCAGCGGTTTTAAAGCATGCAATAATCTCATTAAATTTTATGTGTCCTGTAAATACAACATCATTCTGTATTCCAAGCCTTGTAACATAATCAACAAGCCTTAAATAATATGGGTCCTCTGCACGGTATGAACCGGCAAGTATAAGTCTTGCCTTATTGTTGTACAGCTTTCTATAATAATAAAATGCCGCTATTACATTCTCCTGCTTTTTGTTAGGTGCAATTCTTCCCGTGAATAACACATTCGTGCGGTTATCACTGCCATAATCTATCATAAAATCTCTTGATGGTTTTCTCTTGTAATCATCCATAGGAATAACTATTGGAAGAACGTCTATCCTGCACTTATATCCCATATTAATTAAATCCTGCCTGTTAAATTCTGACACAGCCAGGCAATAGTCCACTTTATCCGCAAGATATCTGGCACCCTCAAGCCCATACTCACAGATACCTGCAAATCTCTCATCATTACCCCTGAAAAATTCCGGTGGTGTAACATTATGATATACAAGAATTTTCCTGCAAGGATACTCTGCTATATCATAATTAAGCTTCGTTCCTGTCGAAAAATGATACATTATAATGTCCGATTTATTCAATTCTCCAATCTTATCTAACGGCCTGGCAACGCCTCGCTCAACATTTGACACAATACTCTCTGCATATATGCCTGTCGAATATCCCATCCCTTTGATGACTTTATCAAATGCTATTGCATCATTACTTACAGCATCACCATTAGCTATAGTTGATAACACCTGAATTATTCTCATACCTGATCCTCAACTCTGCGTAATTACTTGTCCGACTTCCCTTCAAGCTCGCTTATCTTAGCTTTAAGACTCTCTATCTCTTTGTTCTGCTCATCTATATAGCAGCTCATCTGGTTCATCATTCTTACAATTGAAGCATTGAAACCATCCTGTGCCATAACAATAGGCTCTACGAAGAAATACACAAGCTTTCTTATAACTTTTCTAAAGAAAACGCGCACCTTTCCACCCTGAAGAGGTCTGTATGGATTAACCTCCCACTCATGGTTGGCAACATACAGGTCTTCATTGAACTTCACACGGTCAAACTTGACTACATTCATAGAACTTACATCAACTATTACATCATCAAAGCTGAGTAAGTCATTAGTGTATCCCTTAGCAGATATATCATTTTTAATCTGCTCCATTATATTCTCAATGTTAATATTATTCTCTTCTGCCATAACGACCTCCACCTGTTTTAGAAGTTTGCATATATAAATGACTGAACGCCATTAGTGTAACCAAATATAAATATGATAATGATAAGTGCATAATACACGGACCATCTGACTGGAAGTGACTTTGCCGCCAGTGATTCACGGATGTTAATACCCTTTTCTTTTATAAGGCTTATGATAAATACGACAATACATCCAACTGCAATTACAATATAATCACGCATTTCAAGTCCTAACATCATCATGCTTCCATCTGTAAACTGTGAGAACGAGAAGCTGACAATTGAATATTTCATCATGATAAGGGCAACTGTGAATGACAAGCCCATATCAAAGTACCAGCCTATGTTAGTAAGTATGAATGTTCTTATTATCTGGACAAGCTTCCAAGGCTTACTCTCAGGATTAATGTGTGTTATCTTAAATCCCTTCTCATACACTGGTTTAAGAAGTGCTGATATCGCCATTATGAAACCATTGTAAAGGCCATAAGCTATATACTTCCATGAAGCACCATGCCATATACCTACTACAAAGAATATAACTATGTCGGCAAAACATATAGGAAGTGCCTTGCCTATGTGGTCTCCAAAATGTTTTCTGCCCCATTTGCCAAACTTATTCATTCCCTTGGACAATGACAATGGATAGAATATATAATCCTTCATCCATGTACCTAATGTTATATGCCATCTTCTCCAGAACTCGCCTATTGATTTAGAGAAATATGGCTGTCTGAAGTTCTCATCCATAGTAACGCCAAACATCTGCGCTACACCTATAACAATATCCATACCACCTGAGAAATCCATATATAACTGTACAGAATACATAAGAACTGCCCATATATATATGAATCCGCCATAGCTTTCATAATTGTTGAACACTTCGTTAACAACAACTGCCGCTCTGTCAGCAAGAATTATCTTCTTGGCGATACCCCAGAGGATTCTCTGCATTCCGAACTGGAGATTCTTTATATCAAGTGAATTGCCATTAAACAACTGTGGTGCAAGTCTGTTAAATCTTCCGATAGGTCCCTGAAGAAGCTGTGGGAAGAATGACACGAACAGACCTAACTTGAACGGATTCTTCTCTGCCTCATACTTTCCCTGATATACATCAATAATGTAAGATACAGACTGGAAAGTAAAGAAAGATATACCAAGAGGAAGTGCCCACTTAACAAGTGGAACTGGATTTCCTCCAAAATGTGAAAGCACTGCATTGACATTTTCAAGGGCAAAGTTAGTATACTTAACAACTGCAAGCATACCAAAGTTAAGTACACATGCTGCTGCAAGAACAGCTCTCTTTTTCTTCTTGACTGCCTCTTTGTATGCCTTCTTTTCTTCTCTTGTTATTGTTTCCTTGTTAGTGGCAAGATATTCCTGTGACTGTTTAATTATCCTGTCTAACAGTAATCCGCATATGTATATAACTGCGGTAGCATACACCATGAACAGTGAACACTTTACACTAGATACGAAATAATATCCGTAACTTACAATAAGAAGCCATATCCATCTGTACTTCTTAGGGAGCACATAATAACCTATAAGTGCGGCTGCAAGGAATGCAAAGAAATATAGTGTTGTGAATAACATAATTATAAGCCCCTCCATTCTCTTCCAGTTGCCTTAGTATAATCACTCTTCATATTGTTATACATATCTTCAAATGAATTATAGAAATATCTGCTGCTGTCATAATTTCCATCCCATGCATCTGCAAGGAATTCTGCAAGCTTGGCAGAATATACTTCTGCAAGCTCTCCGCCCATATGGCCTTCCTGGTCGCCGTAATCACAGTCTGACCTTGGAATGAAGCTCATAAGTGCATCATTGAAATCATAATACTCAATACCACACTCATCTGTTATGAACGATGTGAATGTATCGTGTGCATACTCCATGCTAAGAGTCTTTACCACTGATGGAGTTATTGGTGTTGTCACACATATAAGTCTGTAGTTATTATCATTACAGAACCTGACAATATCCTTAAATACAGCTTTGACGTTCTCATCAAGCGCATCATCACTTCTTCCAACCCATGTCTGGACATAATCTGCTCCAGGTGGAAGCTTGCCATATTCTGTTCCTTTTCTGTCAAAGAATCCTTTGCCGACATAAGGGCCGTCTGCGCCCTCGACAATTCCATTATCTGCATAAGCTGATTCGATTGTGACATTCTTGTAGCTCTCAGATGTCTTAACACTTATGTTGCGCTTGACATCAGATGGAGAAACACTCCAGCTAAGTCTGTTGGCAAGTAAATTTCTCATATCCATGACATCTCTGTTCTTGATAAGATATTCTGCCTTAACTGCTGGATTTTTGAGCTGCTGGTATATGAATGACCTTGTGAAATGTGCTGTAGGCTGTTCATACATCCAGTACTGGTAATCTATATCAAGTATAACTGTCTTGATGTCGTTGCTTTTTGATATATCCTTTAAGACATAATATGAATCCTCGATTGTCTCACCCGGAATCGCCATATTAATCGCGTTAGTTCCAAGCTTCTCATCAAGCTTTGCAGGGTCAATCGCACCTCGGCAGTGTGAAGCACCAAGTATGACTGTATCATAGCTTGTCTCCTTCTTCTCTGCCTCGTTAATTATGAATCTTACATATCCAGTCTGTGCAAATATAAAGTCGCAGCCCTTCAATATAACTGCCAGAAGTACTAAAAATACAAGGCTTCTGAGCCATGGCTTAATCTTGTCCATCTTTCTTCTCCATTTCACTACTCTTATGCTAACATTTCGTTTAATTTACGAGCCTGATTATCCCAGCTGTACTTATCAAGTATCTTCTGTCCGTCAGATGTATGCTGTTCCAGTAACTGTCCAATATTGACATATGGATCATCTGGTGATATATACACTGCTGAATCACCGAATATCTCCGGCAGGCTTGCCCTGTCTGATACAATTATCCTGCATCCTGTGCTGAGTGCCTCAAGCGGAGGTATTCCAAATCCCTCATAGTATGAAGGGAATATAAATGCCCTGCAATATATCATAAGCGACTTAATCTGTTCATCACTTGCAAATCCCACGTAGATGACATTCTTGCATTTGTGGCTCTCGATTATCCTCTCAAGATTCCTGCCTGCTATCACGAATGTATCGTCAGGATTAGCTTTAGCACATTCTAAAACCCAGTTGACATTCTTATTCTTATTAGGTGAACTTACTGTAAAAAAGTATTCTCCCTTAGTCAGCTTAAACTTATCAAGCACTGTATCATCAGTTTTCACGTTATTAAAATGCTGCCAGCCATTGCCGATTACAGTGATTTTATCTGCGGCTATCCCAAGCCTGTCCATAATCCTGCCCTTGGAAAACTCTGACACTGTAATTATCTTGTCAGCTTTTTTCTTGATTCTTGCATATATGTTATTAAACCACGCAATCTCATCCTCTGGATAATCCTTAATCTGAGGGAATAAATCTTCACTCTCTGCATAACATACATCATGCAGGCACACAATTCCTCTTGGTGCTATCAAAGAGACCTCGTTACACAGATTGACTGGTATACGTCCTGTTCTTCTGGCATAAAATCCGAACACTCCCTGTGTCCACATTTTAGAACTTCTCATAACAACTTTTCTGATATTCTTGTAGTCTGGGATATCCTTCACATCTGGCGGAATAATAATCTCAATATCCTTGCCTTCACATATTTTATCCAGCGCAAGAACTATGTTATATGCATATCTGTCAACACCTGATGACATATGTGCCAAAAATCTTCCATCTATGCAATATTTCATAACCATCTCCCCTAAAAATGCTTCTACTGAATGTTCTTATCATCAAACTGCCAGCTATGTGGCATCCTCAAAACTCCCACATCACTTACATTAGAAACAACTTCAAATCTCATAGCTTCCTTGTAGTAATCAACCGGATTGCCTTCGCCCCACTCAATCGTTATATCAACCCAGTACTCTCCGGGAATAAGCATTATGTTCTCAAGCTTTACTGTATAATGTCCATCTTTATCAATGTCAAAGTTACTGAATCTGTCAATTCTTGTATTCGTTCCATAACACCACAAGCCATCACTTCTGAATATTCCGAACCCAAATACACCATCTGTAATCTTTTCATTGATATGGTAATTAAGATCAAGTGTTATGCTCTCACCTGTCCTGAATGTCTTCTGAACCTCACCGGCATCATTGAGCATTCTTATATCTGTGAACTGTGCCCTCTTATCTCCATATCTCTTGATAAGTCTCTCCTTGGCAGCCTTAGTCTCCTCACGGATTCTGTCTTTCTCTGCCTGATCCATTCTCTCCTTGTTCATATAATCAAGGTATTCAAGGTGGACATCCTTAGGAGTTCCATCCATCTCAATATGACCTTCCTTAATCCAGATAGAACGGTCACATATCTGTTCAATCTGTCCAAGTGAATGTGATACAATTACGATAGTTGTTCCGGCAGCCTTGATTTCTCTCAACTTGTTAAAACATTTTGCCTGAAAGTTCGCATCACCAACCGCAAGAATCTCATCAATAAGAAGAATATCTGCATCAACATTGATTGCAACTGAGAACGCAAGTCTCATATACATTCCTGATGAGTATGTTCTTACAGGATTATCTATGAATTCATTAAGTTCAGAAAATGCAATGATATCATCAAGTCTTGCATCTATCTCTTTCTTGTTAAGTCCGAATATCGCAGCGTTAGTGTAGATATTCTCACGTCCACTCATATCAGGATGAAATCCCGCACCAAGCTCGATAAGGCTCGATACTCTTCCGCACATCTCGATATTGCCGCTGTTAGGATATATAATCTTAGTAAGAAGTTTAAGTGTTGTACTCTTACCACAGCCATTCTTGCCGATAAGACCTACCGCCTCACCCTTCTTGATTGAGAAGCTTATGTTATCAAGTACTGTTCTGTTCTCATATTTATTGCGCTTCCAGAATAATACCTTCTCTTTTAATTCACTTCCCTTGTCATAATATACCTTGAAATGCTTGGTAACATTATTTACCTCTATGGCGTTGTTTTGATCTCTCATCTTATCCTCCATATTGCATACGCAAACTAAAAGTTCTCTGCAAATCCCTTCTGAAGCTTGTTAAAGCAGAAGAAGCCAAGTGCAATGAATATTATTCCTATACCAAGTACATACAGCAAAGACATAAGATGTGGTATCTCTTTGTAGTAAAGTATCTGTCTGTACATCTCTGTTATCGGTGTCATAGGGTTTGCCTTGAATATTGGCAGAGCCCAGTCTGGAACCATCTCGCTTCCGTACATAACTGGTGTCATATACTGTAATGCCATTGTCACAATGCCTAGAATGTACTGTAAATCCCTAAAGTACACTGTAAGTGCAGCAACTATCATAGCAATTCCCAGGCACAATATGTACTCAACAATCATAACTATAGGCAGACACAACAAAGCGATAGGATTAACGCCTCTTCCAGATATAATCAGAACTACGAATATGACTATAAATGTAAGCATCATATTCACAAATCCGCTCGTAACTGTAGCTATAGGCATAACCTCTCTTGGGAAATATATCTTCTTAATCATGTCTTTTTCTCTGATAATAGATATAGAACCATCCTGGACACTTGATGCAAAGAACATCCAAGGCACCAATGCAACGAATAAGAACAGATAATACTGCTCATATCCAGCTCTCATAATAATCGAGAAAACCATTGTAAATACAAGAAGCTGAAGCAATGGATTGATGAATGTCCATAAGAATCCAAGAACTGACCCCTTATATCTTCCCCTCAGGTCTCTCTTTACAAGGCTTATTATCATCTCCCTGTACTCGTATAACTCATTTAAATGTTTCACTTGTTTTCCTCCAATGTATCACTTTATTGGTTAATAACATTAAGTCTGTCTCTTACAAATGTCGATGACTGCTCCATCGACAGATTTCCATGCACATATTCACGCGCATTACTTTTTATTATACCATAAAATTCCTTATCATCAAATAATCTTCTCATAAAGGCTGCTGCCTTATCACTGTCTGCCTCTGCCCACCTGTATCCTTTCTTGAATGGTGGATAGTCCTTCTCTAGTTCTACCATTCTGTAATCAACCATACAGGCACAGCTCTCATTCATGAACTGTGTAGTTGCAGACCACGCCGTTGCTATAACCGGCGTGCCAAGCACCATCGCCTCGGCACATATAAGCCCGAAGCCTTCTGCCCTGTGAAGTGACACGAACACGTCAACACACTTTATAAGGCTGTTGACTTCCATTCTTGACATATTTTTATCAATAAAATATATATTGTCATATCCTTCTGTCAGGCTCTTAATATACTCAATATCTGCATCACTGTTTGCTTTCAGCTTAACTACAAGTCCGACTTCCCTGTTATCTGATTTAAATGCCTTCTTAAAGCTCTCTATCACCTTGCCCGGATTCTTCCTTGGTGCACCACTTCCGCCATCATACATCATCATGTATAAGAATCTGTCCTCCGGCAGACCGAAGTATTTTCTGTCATACTGCTCATCTGCCTTGGCTGTAACCGGGTAAGCAACCGTATATACCGGCTTTTCTGTATATTTTTTGAATATCTTATTCTCAAAATCAGATGGAACCCACAGCTCATCTATCAGGTTAAACGCCGGCATCCACTCTTCGGGAAAATCTTCCATCTCCCAGAGCCAGAAGCCTATATTATAATGTCTGTCAAAGAACTCTTTTCCCAAATCCATGAATGCAACTGCCATCTCACTTGCATTGATATGGAATATGTTGATACTGTATTTTAACTTGTCCTGAATCTTATCATCACACGAATGGTCTGACATATTCATTCCCGGTGGCACATAATAATTATATATAAGATTAGGCACACCGGCGGCATCAAGAATTGATGACACATATCTCATGCTCTGTCCAAGCCCTGTGTCCACCCTGATATCTCCTATAAGGTTAACCCCGAATGGAAATGCATCCTTGTCGAATCCCTCTATATCTATCTGCGCAATGCTTCTTGCCTCACGGTTAATCATTCCCGCCTTGACCTTTGACAATACACTCTTAGGTATACATCTTACAAGAACCGGACGAAGCTTCTCTGCTCCTTTTAGAACCATCTTTGACAGCCCGCTCATATCTATCTGTTCTCCA
Organism: uncultured Eubacterium sp.; assembly: GCA_900547255.1. Classification (GTDB taxonomy): domain Bacteria; phylum Bacillota; class Clostridia; order Lachnospirales; family Lachnospiraceae; genus Lachnospira. The sequence continues at coordinate 28,591 of URGC01000005.1, forward strand.
TTATAAAATCATAAACTGTTTTACCCAGCTTCTCAGGTGCATACCTGTCCACTGTCTCCTTGTAGGACTCCTCATCAACAACGCTGTTATATCCAAAAAGAATCCTGCTAAGATTATCTATCTGTTCCTTCTCACCACAATTAATATCAAATGTATTGATATTACCCTGTGCTATCTCATCAAATATCGGAAGATTGCTTGCTATAATAGGCTTGTTAAATTTCATGACCTCAATAACAGGCATGCCAAATCCCTCTGCCTTAGATGGGAATACAAATGCAGACATTTTTGAATATAACTCATGCTTCTTATCATGGCTTATATAATCAAGATAAGTTATATTGCCATCCTCCTCTATCGCAGAAGCAACAAGCTGTCTTATATCCTCCTCCTGCATCTTGCCGGCAAGAACCAGCTTCTTGTCTCCACCATCTGCGCGGTATCTTCTATATCCTTTAATCAGAAGGTCTACGCCTTTTCTCTTCTCCATATTGCCGACATACAGAAAATATCCCTCATCACTGCAAGCCCACTCGTCCTTCAATGGATTCGATATTATATATGCATTGCAGTTAGTAATATTCCTGCTTCTAGGAAAATATTTTTCCGTTGTCATCTTTGTCTGCATCGAATTATATAGAATCATGTCCGTATTTTTCAATGTCTTTGAAAGTCCATGTCTGAAATACAGGCTGTATACTCTGCCAAAATACTCGACATATTCTATAGGGAACATGTCATGTACTGTTATCATTGTCTTAAAGTTACCTTTAAGCTTAATAGGAATAACTGTATTGACTTCCCAGAATATATCCGGTTTCACCTTATCAAGAACACTCTGCACGTATGAGAAGTATGAATATACTCCCGCACTACGATACACCTGCTTTCCCTGTGTATACACTTCTATTCCATGTTTCTGGAAAAACTTAATATATTCACTCTCTGCAACATCTGATATAAGAACGAATTCCAAACCTTCATACTTAATAAGCTGCTTCAAAAAATCATTAAGATACATGCCAACGCCGCTTGGTCTGCTGCCAAGTGTTCTGGCATCAATCGCTATCTTCATACAGCCTCCCTGTCCATACATTCACACAGCTTCTTAGCTGATTCAAGCCATGAATGTTTTTTTAATACCTCTATAACACGTTCCTCATCAAGATACCAGCCATCAACCAGTGAATCCAGATTAACTGCCGGATTATTACAATTGATGTATTTCGCCACATCCTCATATATCTCATGCAGTACCGGTATATCACCAAGCACTACCCTGGCTCCCATACACAAGGCTTCCATAGGTGGTATTCCAAAGCCTTCATAAGTTGAAGGGAACAGGAATGCCTTGCAATACTTCATAAGTGCCCTTGCCGTGGCATCTGACACATATCCTACATACACAACATTAGGATATTTTGTTATATCTGACTTATCTCCCAGCGATTTTCCTGCAATAACATATGTCGAATGTGGATTGTTCTTAGCATTCTGCGCTATCCAGCTAAGATTCTTGTTAGGCGCAAGTGATGCCATGTAGAAATAATAACTGCCACGCTTAATCCTGCTCGCATACTGGTCAAATATATGCTCATCTATATTGTCCGTGTTAAAATGCTGCCATCCATTACCCGCAACAATTATGTCCGGATTTTTCAATCTGTAATTATCAAGTATCTCTTTCTTGGAGAACTCACTTACTGTTATAACCGCATCTGCTTTCTTAAATGCAGTGCAATACATAAGCTTTCTGAACAATATCTCATGCCAGTCTCCCGGTTCTGTGAAAAATCCCGGATGTGTCTTGAAGGCTATATCATGCACAACAGCTATGCCATTCTTCATGAATAAAGACACTTCATTGCACAGATATACTGGCTTTGCATGTTCCTTTTTAACATATCTGTTAAAATCTATCTGGTCCCATTTTCTTCCTGCCACACCATCTATGACAACAATCTTTATATTGCTGTACAATGCCTGATATTTGCTGACAAACACAGATGTACCGACACTGTCAGTTGACGGCATGACAATCTCTACTTCATATGGCTTATCTTTTATTAACTTGTCTAACTGAGCTGTAATCTCTCTCGCATAACGCTGCACACCAAGCACAGAACCATACAGGAAATTACCATTAATAACGTATTTCATCCACACGCCTCCAGATTAATGCTTAGGTCTATATGTTGGAACCATCTCTTTAATATATTCACGCACATCCTTCTCTGACTCTGAATATGCGATTTCTTTGATTGTCTCAAGCTTGTCCTCAAAGCCTTCTTTGTCAAATTCTATAGGCTTTCCAATGTGAATAAGCTTGTTAGCTGTATCCTGAAGTCCCTCTTCATCCATAAGGAGTTCCTCATAGAGCTTCTCGCCTGGACGAAGGCCTGTATATTTAATCTCCATGTCAACGCCAAGTGTATATCCTGACAGTCTGATAAGATTCTTTGCGAGGTCATCTATCTTTACAGGATCACCCATATCAAGAATGAATATCTCACCGCCCTTGGCATATGCCCCCGCCTGAATAACAAGCGATACTGCCTCTGGAATTGTCATAAAGTATCTTATAATATCAGGATGTGTTACTGTTACAGGGCCACCTGCCTCAATCTGCTTCTTAAAAAGCGGAATAACTGAACCATTGCTTCCCAGTACATTACCAAATCTTACTGCAACAAATTCTGTGGCTGATTTTTCGTTGAAATACTGTATTATCATCTCACAGATTCTCTTAGTCGCACCCATTACGTTAGTTGGATTAACTGCCTTATCTGTGCTTATCATAACGAAACGTTTCACGTTATATTTATCAGCCATTCTTGCAACATTCAGTGTTCCTATTACATTGTTCTTAACGGCTTCATTAGGGCTGTCCTCCATAAGAGGAACATGCTTGTGTGCCGCTGCATGATATACAATGTCAGGTCTGTAATTGTCAAATATCCATTCAAGTCTGCTTGTATTCCTTACAGAACCTATAAGTGTGACAACATCTGCATATGGATAATCTCTTTTAAGCTCCTGTTGTATATCGTAAGCACTGTTTTCATATATATCAAATATAATAAGTCTTTTAAGACCATGCTTTACAAGCTGACGGCATAACTCTGAACCAATGGAACCGCCGCCTCCAGTTACAAGCACTGTCTTGCCTGAGACATATCCCATAATAGATTCAAGGTCAACATTAATAGGGTCTCTGCCAAGAAGGTCAGCCACATCAACATTTCTGATATCCTTGACATTAATCTCACCATCCATCATCTGGTATACACCAGGAATTATCTTTAAGTTACAAGGTGTCTCCTTACATATGTTAAGGATTTCCCTCTTAGCCTTAGTAGATGCTGATGGAATTGCAAATATTATCTCATCAACCTCATAATATCTCGCATATTCCTTAATATTATTCCTGTTACCGACAACCTTGACACCTCGTATAAATTTGCCAATCTTCTGCGGGTCATCATCAATAATCGCAACAACCTTGGAATTATCGAGATATCTTGAATTGGCAATCTCTCTCATAAGTACATTAGTTGCCTCACCAGCACCGATAATCATAATGTTAATCTGCTCTGATGTATGTCTGTAATTCTGGATTAATGTTCTTATAATTCTGTACATGAATCTGCTTGTACACATGGCAACTGTCATGAATACACCGGCAGTAAAATAGCATGACCTTGGAAGCATCTTGCCCCATATCGCTGTCAGCGCAAGATATGCAATCTCCGCAGTTATACATGCCTCAACTATCTTGTACAGCTCCGCAATACTCGCATACTGCCATAAGCTGTGATACATTCTGAAAAACCAGAATATAATAAGCGTAATTATAGTGAATAATAACCATGTCGCCTTATAGTTATCTATATACTGAGGCTCAATCAATGCTATATTCACATCAAATCTCATAACCAATGCAAGAATAATGCTTCCATTAATCAGGACTATATCCGTTATGATAAGAAAAAATCTTCTTACCAGTAACTGCAATTTATCTTTCCTTGTCTCTTCCATCATTGGACTCCTTTTTCAATATTCCCGCAAGGGTTCCCACGCCATAACTTACATGAAGCATAAGAAATAATGCTGGCAGTGCTATATTGGTCTTATTGCGCTTCTTGCCAGCACCTATGGCTGCCACAACTGACATAACTACAGCCAGCACCCCATACGCTCCCCACATAAGCTTTGTAAGGAATTTAATTATATTGCCAAGCTTTTTTATGAACATGCTGTATCGTCCTGCCAGCCCGGTAAACACCAGACCTATAGCCGACAAACCGATGGCACTCACAAATGCAAACGGCACAAAATGATACACTGATAAACATTTTGGACACTTCTTTGCCGTTATGCCTATCCAGTATCCATTAGAATACTTCTGTTTGAGCATCTTAGGCAGACTGCTTCTTATGTGCTGGTAAGACACAATATCCGGGTCAAAGCACAGCTTGAAGCCCGCCTCCCTCATGCGGTAATGAATCTCATTATCCTCAGTTCTTACAAGCTCCTCGTTAAAGCCGCCTATCTTGTCGAATACTTTCCTTCTGTATGCCCCATGAAACAGTGATTTCACGTATGTCTTTCCCGGATTGTTCCTGTATGGTGCAATGCTTGAGCCAAACATGCTGTTCTCTGCAAGCAGAAGTGTCTCTTTCCATGGTGTAGACTCATCTAATATAGCCGGTCTTATGCCACCGCAGACATCCTCGCCGCTCTCAAGCACCTTTATATTCTTGCTGACAAAATCGCTTGGAATCTCAGCATGGGCATCAACTTTGATTATCACATCGCATTTATACTCTGCCAGAGCCACATTCCATCCACTTGGAAGTGTCTTTTTAGGGTTATCAAGCACAACAATTCTCTTGAATGGACTATCAAGCCTGCTGTTATTATCAGCATATTCCTGCATTATATCTTTCGTATTATCTGTTGAAGCCCCGTCAACCAGAATAACTTCACAAAGATTATGACCATAATCCTGACTGCTGATACAATCAAGTATGGTTCTAATCGATTTTTCCTCATTATACGCAATTACACATATGGTACATGTAAGCATTGTATTTCACTCTTTCTGTCACATGCAGCCATATGACTATTTGATAACTGACTTAAATGTGTTCCACAGTACCGAACAATCCTCTATAACACCAAATCTTCTAAGGCTCTCAAGATTATACTTCATCTTTACTGGAAGAATCTGCTCTACATAAACCTTGTCCGCATCATCTGCATCTTTTAAAAGCTTGTCCTCATCTTTATAGGCAATGCTTGTCCTTGATGTAAGTCCCGCTGGAAGAAGAAGTGTTGCATACATCTCATCTGTATACTGGTTCACATATTTAGGCACTTCCGGCCTTGTGCCGACAAGTGTCATATCTCCTGCAAGGATATTGAATATCTGTGGAAATTCATCTAATCTGTATTTTCTTAATATTCTGCCAGCCTTGGTTATTCTCGCATCATGCGCAACTGTAACCTGTGTTCCAAGCTTCTGCGCATTGTTAACCATAGTTCTGAACTTGTATATTCTGAATATACGTCCATACTGGGTTACACGCTCCTGCCTGAAAAACACAGGCCCCCTCGAATCAAGCTTAATCATCACTGCAATAACAAGCATTGGAAGTGCCAGAACCACAAGCATTATGGAGCTTACAACTATATCCATGATACGCTTTACCTTAAACCAGCCTGTATGCCTTACAAGTATATTATAATATCGTCTGACTTCTTTGGTCTTCATCCTGTCAGGAAGATGATTCCATCCTTTAAGTCTCATATATCCTCCTTAATTGCGTTTATCTTGTGAGCTGGTTAAAGTTATCAATAACATATTCAAGCTGCTCATCTGTTAAACGTGTGTGTAACGGAAGTGTAATCTCTCCCTTATACATTTCATATGAATTAGGGAAATCTTTAATATCAAAACCAAGATTCTTGTATGCTGTGTGCATAGGAAGTGGTTTGAAGTGGACGTTAGTTGCTATTCCACGTTCTGCCATAGCTGTTATAAGGTCATTCCTCTTCTGCACATCTGCATCCTCAAGCCTTACAAGGCAGAGATGTCCGCTTGAACATACATGCTCGTCAAAATGTTTAAGCACGCTTATTCCATCTCTTTCTATTCCGGCTGTATAACGCTCAATCATCTGCTTTCTTCTCGCAAGCAGTCCATCATATCTTCTAAACTGTGCAAGTCCGATAGCCGCAAGCACATCTGTCATATTGCATTTGTAATATGGACCTACTATGTCATATTCCCATGCACCGAGCTTAGTCTTAGCCAGTGCATCCTTAGACTGTCCATGAAGTGTAAGAAGCATTAGCTGATGATATATCTCCTCATTGTCAATGCCGTCTATATCTCTCCAGACAAGCGCGCCACCCTCTGCTGTTGTGAAATTCTTAACAGCATGGAATGAAAAGCTTGTGAAATCTGCTGCCTGTCCACTCATGACACCATCTCTTGATGCGCCAAATCCATGCGCTGAATCTGCAAGGATAAGTATGTGTCCAAGTGCCTCCTGCATCTTGTTAGCCGGCTTAAATATGCTCTTTTTGCGCATGATAATCTGTCTTATCCTGTCATAATCAACCATGACACCTGCTATATCAACAGGTATTATAGCCTTAGTCTTGTCAGTAATAAGCTCTTCTATTCTGTCATAATCAAGGTGATATGTGCCCTTCTCTACATCTATCAGCTTAAGTGCAGCCCCGACATGGCACACAACACTCGCTGATGCAGTGTATGTGTATGCAGGAACGATAACCTCGTCTCCCGGTCCAACACCGAATATTCTGAGAGCCATCTCCATACATGCAGTAGCAGAATTAAGTGCTGCCGCCTTGCTTGAATGTGTATACTCTGCAACTTTCCTTTCAAGCTCCTTGGTCTTAGGGCCTGTAGTTATCCAGCCTGAGCGGAGTGCATCTGTTACCTCTTTAATCTCCTCCTCAGTAATATCTGGTGGTGAAAATGGAATATTCATATCTAATTACTTCCTTCCTTCCTGTGTCTTAACCATTGATGGAAATGCGTATGTCAGATCCCCGGCTCCGCTCTCTATCGAGATGGAATAGCTAACTGTATTATACCCACTTTGTGTAAGTGTTATTGTCTTAGTTCCTTCTGTTTTCTTGAATGTACATGGAACAGTTCCAGCATACACGCTGTCCACATACAGCGCAGCTCCAGCAGGAGATGTTACCTTGACACTATAACTGCCATTACTGTTGGCTGTCGTAGCTGCCGCAGTAGTTCTTGTCGCAGCTTTGGTTGTTGCTGACGTAGTACTGCTTGCAGTCGTTGAAGCCTTAGTTGTTGCACCCGACTTTGCAACCATATCTATTACCTTAGTCACATATGAAGAATTAACCACAAATGTCTCTGTATACTCCTCATAATGATTCATGACAAGTGTAAGCTTATGTGAGCCATATGATAACTGGACTGGCACTGAATAATCTACTTCCTCGCCATCTATAGACATAATGGCACCTTTTGGTGTAACGCTGAAATTAACTGTTCCCTGAAGCTGTGCTGGCTGTACATATTCGCTGAAATCCAGCTTTGTCTCCTGTCCATCCTCAACTGTCACTTCTTTAGTTGCATCCAGTTTTCCATTCTCTATCTCAACATTGTATGTGCCCACAGATGCTGTAACTATCATGTCCTCTGTGACGTTATACAACTGATCCTTTCCAATCTGTGCATATCCACCTATAAATGCATCAATACCTGTGAATCTTATATATCCATGTCCCTTATCAACCACAACGGAATATACTGTATTGCCAATTCCGCGCAGTGTTACTTCATCCTGCTTTACTACCTCTGCTATAGGAATCTTATCTTCGCCAGATATAACAAGTGCCTTTTCACTGTATATATAAGTCGATGCGCCTGAACTTATTCTTCTGTTAGACTCATTAACCTCGACATTATTAAAGCCGCTTACCTCAAATGCATCTGGATTACCCTTTATCGAAGTAGCAACACCTCTCTTGTTACATACAACATCATATATCTCACCAAGAATGAGATTAGATGCCGCAATCGCTGTTCCGTACTTTGTTGCGAACACAGTTCCCCCTGAATATGGAACTTCATATTCTACTCCTGCATTCGTATCTATAAAATTAGCCTTCTTGCTGTCTTTATCAATATATGACAATACGCCTGTCACTGTTATCTGCTGTGATGCTCCTGTTGTCGCTTCTGTTATATTCTTCTTAGGTGCTGTAAGTATTGAGCTTCCCGGCGTTATTGTACCGCTGTTACTGCCATTACCTATAGTGCATCCCATAAAACTTAACACACATATCACAAGCCCCATCATAAGAGCTGTCATTTTTTTCATTGCAGATGTATGTTTATCCATAATATCAGATTGTACCTTTCTCAAGAGTATAGTTACCCAGTTTTTATGTATACTACGTTAATTCTATCACAATGCACATATAGTTGCAACAAAATCAAGTCTTCTGACATTCTGTTCAACACATCCATTAAGCTTTTCTATACTTTTAGGCGACACCCACGCCTTATTCATATTGTAATAATGATTTACTATCTTCCAGAATTTCTCCGGAAATGCAAATAAAACCGACATAATTCCTATATCTTCGTCACTTATCCTCTTAATTCTGTCGTATTCGTTCAGCATTTTATATGCAAGGTCAATGTCCCAGTTATATTTTTCAAGTATCTTTCTCATAAACTGGTACAAATCAAACACCTGTGAGTCAACCCTGCATTTCTCCATATTCGTGACCGCAGTACCCACATTGCTTATAATAATATTATGATATGTAAAATTGCCATGTATAAGGCTGTTACTACTGTCTGCCTTTGCAATTCCATCTACCACAGTCTCATCATCAAGCATGCTGCAAGCCGTCTGTGCCTCCGCATAAAATCTGCCTATATTCCTATATATGCTCATCTCATACTCAGTCTTCTGCTTCTTGTTTTTCAGGTAGTTTCCCGCCATCCTCATCTCTTTAGTATGTCTGATAATGGTCTTTGCCACATTTCCTCTCGCAAGCACGAATTCATTGTCCTCACTCATTATGGCTTCAACTGCCCTATCCAGTGCAATATGCAGCCTTGCCATAGCCGACACAGCATCCAGAATATCACGGATACTCTTGACATTGCACTCACTGCCTGAATACATATCCTTCAACACATACTTCCGCCCTTCCTCGGCAGCTTCAGATATTATCTCTCCATCCTTATTTCTCACATATGTATCCAGATACTCATATCCGCCCTTCTTAACAGCCCTCGTTATCACGTCTTCCCTTTTGTAATATTTATCCTGTTTTACACACTCCAGCAAGAGCTTATCGCCCTGATCTGTTACAACTATCATGCCTCCCCTGCCCCGCACACTGCGGTATATATTCAAATCATACTGATCAAGTACTTCAAGCGATTTTTCATTCATTGACAGTCTCCCCCCACACTCATTAATCATAACTATTATTATGTAGGGTATAAAAAAATAATGCCCTCAAGTTTAAAAACTTGAGAGCATTCCCATCAACATCTTTAACTAAAACCTGCCTACAAGGAGCATACGGTACACACGGGCTGCGCCGCAGGCAGGGTTTAGTTGAAATGTTCCAGCATCGCAAGCAGCGTTGCCTTATCATTAAGCTTCGGATTATCCATCACAACATGAAGCAATTCATTGAGCGTCCTGCCAATCTGCGATCCCGTCATTCCATATTCAATTAAATCATTTCCATTTATATCAAGGTCTTTAATCGTCACACAATCGCCCCTTGCTATAATATCATCCATCATCTTCTTAACGGCAGCTATATGATTATGCTTTCCCGGAAGGATTATTCCTGTAATCTCTTCCTTGGCTGTCGTAAGAGCCTCATCATGTATGATAAGATTGTCAAAAAGCTCTCGTCCATAGCGGTTCAACGCCTCTCTTATAGCCGGCTCATTCTCATCTATCGTAACCTTGGAATTAGCAACGATAGCAGTCACACTGTCAACAGTGTGGTTGTCCAGCTTAAGGCTTCTAAGAACTCCCTTTGCCTTATCTGGCTCAAGAGAGTTAAGAAGTGCCGCATATCTTAATATAACAGTCTTTTCTGTATGCTTTAGCATACTAAGGGCATTATGTCTGTATCTTCCCTCAAATATGGCTGCAACATCTGGTAAAGCCACTGAAAATATACCAGTCTCGTAATACAGCTCCACCTTCTCCGGATTATCAGACATAATCGTCTTGGTAAGCTCCACCTGGATTCTTTCCATGCTTACCTGTGCGATATTAGGAGACAGCTTTTCGATAGCTTTATATGTCTCCTTATCTATCTCAAACGAAAGCTGTGCCGAGAATCTTATAGCCCTCATCATTCTTAGGGCATCCTCTGTAAAACGCTCTATAGGATTACCTACACATCTTACAATCCCACGTTCAAGGTCACCTTGTCCGTCAAATTCATCGACAAGCCCATTTTTATCACTATACGCCATTGCATTGATAGTGAAATCTCTTCTTTTAAGGTCTTCAAGAAGATTAACTGCAAATTCTACATTTTCAGGATGCCTGCCGTCTTTGTACTCACCATCAATTCTGTAGGTTGTGACCTCATAGCCTGTCTTTCCTATCATAACAGTCACTGTGCCATGTTTAAGTCCTGTATCCACAGTTCTCTTAAACATAGATTTGACCTGCATAGGAAGTGCTGATGTGGTTATATCCCAGTCATATGGTGTCTTTCCAAGCAATGTGTCTCTTACACATCCACCGACAGCATAAGCCTCGCATCCATGTTCTTCAATTGTGCCAATAATCGCTCTGACATCCTCTGGAAGCTGCATATAGTCTCCTTACCAAATAACTTTAATTAGTACGCCTTACCCCAGTAAACCATCTTCTTAGCTGGCTTTCCACAGCATACGCATACATCACTGAGCTGTTCCTGCGCAAATGGCATACATCTTGATGTAGCTGTTGTATCTTCCTTAATCTTGTCCTCACAAGCCTGGTCACCACACCACATAGCCTTAACAAATCCTGGCTTGTTGGCAACTATATCCTTGAACTCATCATAGTTAGTTGCAACATATGTGTGTGAATCTCTATGTGCTCTTGCTCTTTCAAGCATCTCAACCTGCATTGTATCAAGTACTTCCTTAATCTTGTCTGCAAGTCCATCTATCTGTGCTTCAATCTTTTCTCTTGTATCTCTTCTTACGATAATAGCCTTGCCAGCCTCGATATCTCTTGGTCCCATCTCTACACGTACTGGAATACCACGCATTTCCTGCTCTGAGAACTTCCAGCCTGGATTCTTATCGCTGTCATCAACCTTAACACGAAGTCCTGCTGCCTTGAGAGCTGCTGCAACCTCTGCCGCCTTCTCAAGAACGCCTTCCTTCTTCTGCATAATTGGAATAATATCAACCTGTACAGGTGCAATTCTAGGTGGAAGCACAAGTCCGCTGTTATCACCATGAACCATAATCATAGCACCGATAAGTCTTGTTGTTGTTCCCCATGATGTCTGATGGACATATTTTAACTTATTATCCTTGTCTGTATACTGTATTCCAAATGCTTTGGCAAATCCATCACCAAAATTATGGCTTGTACCAGACTGGAGTGCCTTGCCATCATGCATGAGTGCTTCGATTGTGTATGTTGCCTCTGCTCCGGCGAACTTCTCCTTATCTGTCTTACGACCCTTGATAACCGGCATAGCAAGCACTTCTTCGCAGAAATCAGCATATATATTAAGCATCTGCTGTGTTCTGGCCTCTGCCTCTTCTGCTGTTGCATGTGCTGTGTGTCCTTCCTGCCATAAGAACTCTCTTGAACGAAGGAATGGTCTTGTCTCCTTCTCCCATCTTACAACTGAACACCACTGGTTATATACCTTTGGTAAATCTCTGTATGACTGAATCTCATCCTTGTAAAAATCACAGAATAATGTCTCTGACGTAGGACGTACACACATTTTCTCCTGAAGTGGATTAAGTCCGCCCTGTGTTACCCATGCAACTTCTGGCGCAAATCCTTCTACATGGTCTTTTTCCTTCTCAAGAAGGCTCTCTGGAATAAACATTGGAAGATATACATTTTCAACCCCTGCTTCCTTGAATCTTCTGTCCATTTCATGCTGTATATTTTCCCAGATTGCATATCCAGCCGGCTTAAATATCATACATCCCTTAACGCTTGAGTAAGACATAAGCTCTGCTTTCTTGCAGACATCTGTATACCACTGTGCAAAATCTACATCCATAGATGTAATAGCTTCAACTAACTTTTTATCCTCTGCCATTGTTATGACTCCTTTTAATAATAGTGTTTTTTTAGTTTATCATTTTATCTAACGGATTTCAAGCATGGTATTCCACCATTGCGGTGTCACACTGTACTCTTTTCCATCTACATTGATAGAATGGGCGCACAACGCTATCTCTCTTGGCTTCACACCCATCTTTTTTAACGCCGTTCCACTTACTGGTTCTATGTTTAAATGTTTCTCACCACACACAGACATATATTTCCCATCACCGACAATCGCATGCCCTCTTGATGCAAGCTGAATCCTTATCTGGTGAAAACGCCCTGTGTGAAGATTTATCTTTAAAAGCGCAATCTCTGTACCATCTATCTCAGCCTCGCTTACAACCTCATAATCAAGCTCCGCATATCTGGCATTCTTATTATCTGCTATAGCTTCACCATCTTTATTACTGATCATATGCGCCTCACCACTGCCGCTTATTACTGCTGTATTATCTTTGGTCTTTTCTATGTAATCTGACAGCACTGCCTTTGTCGCTTCCATCTTTCCATATACCAGCGCATAATACTGCTTGCAAAATCCCTGCTGCTGCATAATCTTAGAATATCTCGCGGCGCTCTCTTTATTCTTTGCCATCAGCACAACTCCACTGACTGGACGGTCAAGTCTGTTGATAACCGCCGCATAAGGCGGCTCTCCCTTTCTTTTGCGATAATTCATAACTTCGCTCACCATATCGAGGTCAAAATTTTTTCCACTCTGTGTAAGTTGCCCTGCCTCTTTTTTTAGAATTATCTTATCTTTATCTTCATATATTATTTCCATGTGATTCATCCTTTAAAATATACTGGCATATTGTTATGATGTTGGGGTCAAAAGGTATTTTGACCCCTTTGATACCAGATTGCTACGT
>URGC01000006.1 GCA_900547255.1 uncultured Eubacterium sp.
ATAATAATTGTGGGTTGTGGCAAAGTTGGTGTCACACTTGTTGAACAGCTTTCCAAAGAGGGCCACGATATAACAGTTATCGACAAAAAACCTTCTGTTATACAGAATATAACTAATCTTTATGATGTAATGGGACTTGTCGGCAATGGCGCAAGCTACAGCATCCAGAAGGATGCCGGTATTAATTCAGCCGACCTGATAATTGCAGTAACTGACTCTGACGAATTAAACCTTTTGTGCTGTACTGTTGCAAGACGTGTAGGTAACTGTGCTGCTATAGCAAGAGTCCGCACACCTGATTACAGTGATGAGGTCAACTATCTGAAGGAAGAACTGGGACTTGCGATGATTATCAATCCCGAACTGGAAGCTGCAAGAGAAGCTGCAAGAATTTTGTATCTTCCTACTGCTCTCGAAGTCAATCCATTTGCACACGGACAGGCCGAACTTGTCAAATTTAAAATTCCACCAGAAAATATAATTGACGGAATTACCATTGCTAAGTTAGGCAGCTCCATAACGAATGATATTCTTATCTGCGCAGTAGAAAGAGATTCACAGGTATACATTCCTAATGGTGATTTCACGCTGCAGGCAGGAGATGTAATTTCATTCGTATCAGACAGAATAACTGCCAGAAAATTTCTTAAGCAGATAGGATTCAATACCAAACAGGTTAAAGACACTATGATTATCGGCGGAAGCATATTTGCATATTATCTTGCTAAAGAACTTATATCTATGGGAATTACTGTTAAAATTATCGAACAAAATGAAAAAAACTGCCAGCTTTTAAGTTCTCTGCTTCCTAAAGCCATTATTATCAATGGTGATGGTACAGATCCTGATATATTAAAGGAAGCCGGTATTGAGTATACACAGAGTTTTGTTCCACTAACTGGAATAGATGAAGAAAATATTCTCCTCACGCTATACGCAAAACAGGTTTCAGATGCCAAAGTAATAACTAAGATTAACAAAATCGGATTTAAAGATGTTGTCAACAAGCTTGATCTTGGAAGTCTTATATATCCTAAAAACATTGCATCTGAGGCAATAATAGCTTATGTACGTGCCAGGAACAACTCTAAAGATAACAATATTGAAACTTTGTACCATATGTTTGATTACAGAGTTGAGGCTATAGAATTTCTAGTTAACGAAACCAATGCTATAACCGATATACCACTCAAAGACCTCCGATTAAAAAAAGATGTCCTGATTTCATTCATCAACAGAAATGGCAAAATCATTATACCTACTGGTAATGACTGCATCATGTCAGGCGACACTGTCATGATAGTCACAAAACATTCTGGATTCACACAGATAACAGATATCGCCCAGTAAATATAAACATAATATTTTAAAGGATTTAATTTATGAATAAAGCAATTATCCAGTATATCTTAGGAACTATATTAAAGACTGAGGGATTTCTTATGATTCTTCCATGTATAGTTGCTGTTATATACCATGAAAATGAAGGATTTATATATCTATGTGTAGCCACGGCATGCATTCTTCTAGGTTTTCTTATTTCATTAAAGAAACCTGCTGAACATGTTATTTATCTTAAAGAAGGCTGCATAGCAACAGCTCTTAGCTGGATAGTGATGGGTATGGCTGGAGCCATTCCATTTGTAATAACCCATGAAATCCCATCGTACACAGATGCATTATTTGAAACTATATCTGGCTTTACCACAACTGGTGCATCTATTCTTAACGATGTCGAGGCACTTTCACACACATCACTTATGTGGAGAAGCTTTACACACTGGATTGGAGGTATGGGAGTTCTTGTATTTATTATTGCAATAATCCCTATGTCCGGAGGCTCCAACATCAATCTTATGAGAGCAGAAAGCCCTGGTCCATCTGTAGGCAAACTCGTACCTAAAATAAAATACACGGCAAGACTTCTGTATATTTTTTATTTCGGACTTACACTTTTACAGTTTATACTTCTTGTTATTGCCAGGATGCCTGTATTTGATGCACTTAACACTGCTTTTGCCACTGCCGGAACAGGTGGTTTTGGTATTAAAAATGATTCGCTTGCAGGATATTCAGTGACAATACAGTGGATAACAACTATATTCATGATTTTATTTGGAATTAATTTTAATGCATATTATTTCCTTTTCTTCAGTAATATTAAAAAAGTATTTGAGATGGAGGAAATACGCTACTACCTTGGAGTAATACTTGCATCCATCGGATTTATATCAGTCAACATACTTTCAATGTGTTCTAACGTATGGGATGCCGTTACCAAAGCATCATTTCAGGTTGCTACAATTATATCAACTGCAGGATTCTCAACTACTGACTTTGACATGTGGCCAACAGCTTCAAAAACGATTCTCGTACTGTTGATGTTTATAGGTGCATGTGCTGGAAGTACCGGAGGCGGTATGAAGGTTTCAAGATTTATAATTATGTTTAAAACAATAATCAAAGAATTTCATTCATACATTCATCCTCACAGTGTCAGAAAGATAAAGATGGACGGCAAATCTGTAGAGCATGACGTTATCCGTTCTGTGAATGTATATTTCTTTACATTTATTGTTGTATTTGTAACATCAGTTTTCATTTTATCATTTGAGAATTTTGACCTGACAACCAATTTTACAGCTGTTGCAAGCTGTATTAATGATGTCGGTCCTGGTCTTTCTATGGTTGGACCAACGCATAATTTCAGCTGTTTTAACACATTGTCCAAATATGTTCTCATGTTTGACATGCTGGCTGGAAGACTTGAACTGTTTCCTTTATTAATTCTTTTCCATCCACTTGCATGGAAAGATTTTTTCAAAAAATCCAAATAATCTGACTTGAAAGGAGATCATTATGTTTCAATGCCCTGATTGCGGTGGACAGTTGCGTTTCGACATTTCATCACAACAATTAGCCTGCATGCAATGTGCATCTTTATTTGATCCCTACGACATTACTAAAGAAAACGATGCCGAAGAGGAACAATATTATGATGTAACTGTATTCCGATGCCCACAATGTGGTGGAGAAATCATAAGCTCAGACAACAGGGCTTCAGATTTCTGCTCATTCTGTGGTGCTTCAACAGTTCTAACAAGCAATTTAAGAAAAGAAAAAAGGCCAAAGTATATCATTCCATTTACCAAGACAAAGGATGACTGTAAGAAAGCTTATTCAAAATTCATGCGCCATGCATGGTTTGCTCCTAAGGAGCTTAAGAACTCACGCTACATTGATGGTTTCCGAGGCATATATATGCCTTACTGGGCTTACCACATAACTGAGAAAGGCCCTGTTTCACTTGCAGGTTCACACAGCTACAGACGTGGTGACTACGTTTATACAGACCACTACAGTATCACTGGTACTGTCAATTCATCATACAAGGGCATTTCATATGATGCTTCTTCATCATTTGATGATAACTTAAGTGCCAGCATAGCACCTTTTGATGTTAAGAATATGAACCGCTTCACACCTTCATATCTCAGTGGATTCTATGCTGATACAGCGGATGTCGACGCTTCGGAATACGAGCTTGAAGCCAAGCATATAGCGGCTTCACAGACTTATAATTACATAAAACGCATGCCTCTGCCTTCATCTGCCAAATTCAGCCTGGATGAATCAGAGAGCAGTGTTGAGAGCAAATTAAATCCTCAGTGCGAAAAGGCAGACGGAGCTATGTTCCCTGTATGGTTTTTATCGTACCGCAATAAGGACAGAGTTGCCTATGCTACTGTCAATGGCCAGACGGGCAAGGTTGTTGCAGATATGCCTGTATCAATCGGCAAATATCTTATAAGCTCACTGATACTTGCAATACCTATATTTTTGATGCTTAATGCGATATTTACAATGCTTCCAACAACTTCTCTTGGAATTTGCAGCATTATCGCATCTTTAATACCATTTTTATTTACTTCGGAATTAAAACAGATAATTATAAAAGACTCTTCGGATTTTGAGACGGGCAGCGACCCCAAAAAGCAGCATTCCAAGAAGCGCAAAAAGAAAACTTCTGTTGTAACCTTCCTGTCAACCGGCATTACTGTGGTCGCATACATTATTATTATACTCACATTTATGGTTACTCTGTCATCAACATCAATATTCAGTTATATTACATATGCCGCTGGAATAATTGGATTAATCGGTTTCTTCTATTCAAGAAAATCATTTAAAACTGTTACTGGCAAAAATGTTCCTGACACGCTGTACCCAATGATTACAATTATCATTTCATGCATTGTACAGTTCTTAAAACCTGTATCGGATGTATTCTACTATGCATGTATTATATTGAATCTTGTAGCAGTACTTATTAATCTTGTAGGACTTATAAGATATTACAATGTTCTTGCCACAAGAAAGCTTCCTCAGTTTGACAGCCACAAGGGAGGTGATGACCGTGCATAATGTAAATATCAGCAAACATATTGCGAGATTTATAATATCAATGTCAATGTTAGTCATCACAATCTTTGCGGCGTCAAAGATTGATAATATTGCTTTTGGCAGCTTGAAAACAATATCTGCTGTAAGCAGCGATGACACATCTAGGGGTGAATCCTCAGCCAGGTTATTGACTGATAATGATGGTGATGATTCTTCAACTAAGCTATTAGCTGACAATGACAGCAATGATTCTTCAACTAAGTTATCTGGAACTGTGTATATTAATGAGAAAACACAGTATAAAGTTATATTTGAAGACGATGCCAGCCTTCTCAGTAATGATGAAGCAGAACAGCTTATTGAAGTCATGAAGCCAATAACTGCTTACGGAAGTGTTGCATTCAAATCAATCGACACTAATAAGTATTCGAGCACCAGCTCATATGCTTCCAATTACTACGCTTCCAAATTCCAGACTGGCAGTGGTACAATTTTTCTGATTGATATGGACAAAAGGAATCTCTGGATTCACAGCAATGGCAAGGTATACTCTACAATCACTACAAGCTATGCCAATGTCATAACTGATAATGTATACAGATACGCATCCAACAAGGATTATTATACCTGCGCAAGCAAGGTATTCGAGCAGGAAGCATCTCTTCTGGCCGGCAGGCGCATAAGCCAGCCAATGAAGTATATAAGCAATGCTCTTCTGGCACTTGTTGCAGCTATTCTTATCAACTATCTTATTGTAAGAACAGCTTCAAGAAAGCGCAAAGCAAGTCAGAACGAACTTGTCAGAGGAATATTTGTTAACAACGCATTTAACAATCCACAGGTTAATTTCGTACGCCAGACCAAGGTTTACGATCCACCTTCATCTGATTCTTCATCCGGAGGCGGCGGTTCCTCTGGCGGTGGTGGCGGCGGTGGAGGCTCTTCCAGCGGTGGTGGCGGCGGACACAGCTTCTAGATTGCGGCTTTTGACTTTTTTTGGGGCTTTATACTAGATTTGGATTTTAAAAGAAAAACAAGCTTGAAAAATCCAAAAACATGCATATTTCACTTCGCTAAACCCACAATTTTTCTTTATAGCAAAAAAGTTGCGGAAAAATCCAGTTTTTCATAGAATTCTGGATTTCCCCGCAACTTTTATTGTTATTAAGCCAAACTTACATCTGGCGATTACTACAATTGATTTGTTTTGGATTTTTCTGCGTATTCAGCCTGATTTGCGCCAATCCTGCTACTTGCTACCCCCTGCTCAGATAGCATATGATATATAAATAGCAAATGATATGTAAATAGCATATAAGAATGCCCAAACCAAACAATATATCACATATCCCCTACTATCGCTATCCTACTGTATAGATGCCGCCTTCTCCAGCGCCGCATCAATATTAACGCAGAAATTCTCTTCCCCAATCTCTTCAACAAAACCAGCTTTAGACATCACTGTGTATGGCTGCTCCTGAACATGAGATAACAGAAGTGTAATGCCACGTTTCTTACATGTAGCATGAATTTTTTTAAGAGTTCTTAATGCTGTCACATCCATAGCTGGAACGCCTCGCATACGTATAACAAGAACTTTCACACCTGGCTCGATACTGATTTCAAGGAACTTGTCTGCTGCCGCAAAGAACATTGGTCCTATAATCTCATATACAAGAGTATTCTTAGGAACAACCTTGTATCTTAACGCCATAGGGTCATTATGCTCATCTATGTCATTGCCAAGATATTTCCAGCTCTTAACCTCTGTAACATTAGACATTCTCATAAGGAATAACAAAGCTGCCATAACGACACCTACCTCAATAGCTACTACAAGGTCAAATACCACTGTAAGCACAAATGTTGTGACAAGCACCAAAATATCACTCTTAGGCGAAGTCTTGCAGAGTGAAACAAATTCTCTCCATCCACTCATATTGTATGCAACCATGAAAAGAATAGCTGCGATAGCTGGCATTGGAATCCATGCCGCATATGGCATAAGTACAACAAGTATCAAAAGAAGTGTTACTGAGTGAACCATACCTGCTATAGGTGTACGTCCACCACTCTTGATATTAGCCGCTGTTCTTGCGATTGCACCTGTCGCTGGAATACCGCCAAAAAGTGCAGATGCAAGGTTACCAGCCCCCTGAGCTACAAGCTCCATGTTAGGCTTATGTCTCGTTCCAACCATACCATCGGCAACAACACACGAAAGAAGCGACTCAATTCCCGCAAGAACCGCGATTGTAAGCGCATCTGGGAATAAATCCTTTATCATTGTAAAGTTAACTGATGGAACTGTAAGTGTTGGCACCTTGTTAGATATTGTATACAAG
The DNA here is from genome assembly GCA_900547255.1 of uncultured Eubacterium sp. Classification (GTDB taxonomy): domain Bacteria; phylum Bacillota; class Clostridia; order Lachnospirales; family Lachnospiraceae; genus Lachnospira. Next base: position 6,750 of record URGC01000006.1, read on the forward strand.
TCACCAATCGTCTTAACATCCATTTTAAGAACCTTCACCATGATTATTGTCACAATAACCGCAATAAGTGATGGTGGAATCTTCTCTGTAAATTTAGGCATAATTATAAGAATTGCAAGTGCAACAACACCGACAATAAGTGCCTGATAATTAAATGTCGAAATGCTCTCCCCTATAGCACGAACCTTCTCCATAGTCTCAACTGGTGAGCTTGAAAATGTAAGTCCAAGAAAATCCTTAATCTGACCTATAAAGATAGTTACAGCTATACCAAATGTAAATCCTGTTGTTATAGTGTATGGAATAAATCTGATGAGATTTCCGAACTTTAGGAATCCCATAACGATAAGTAAGATACCAGCCATTATAGTAGCTACTACAAGTCCGTCCATTCCATTTTTAGCAACTATTCCTGCAACTATTGTTGCAAATGCTGCCGTTGGACCGGCAATCTGAACGTTACTTCCGCCTAAAAATGAAATTACAAAACCAGCAACTATGGCTGTGTAGATACCCTGCTCTGGTCCTACTCCTGACGCTAATGCAAGGGCAATTGATAATGGCAGTGCAATGATTGCCACTATGATTCCGGATATGACATCCTTCACGAACTGTTCTTTGGTGTATCCCTTAAGACAGTCAAACAACTTTGGTACAAATTCTTTCATCCCTATTCTCCTTGTTTAGTAAGTTAAGCATTGATAATGGATACACCCTGCATACGCAGAATGTATCCACTTCAATTTCAACATAACTTTAATATTATATTACTAAAAAACAAGGACTGCAATATATTTATTCTGTAACTTCTACAGCATTATCATTAACAAAATTCTGAACCTTCTCTGAGAGAACCTCGAAACCAACTTCTGCGTTCATCTCCTTAGTATAGCTGTCAAGAATCTCCTGATAGCTGTCATATCCATACTGCTTTGCCCACTCTGCACCAAGATCATTAATCTCGTCTGCTGATACTGTAAGATTATTCTCAACTGCTATCATAGTGATAACCATCTTCTCATCAAGATACTGGTGAACCTGCTCTCTTGCATAATCTGTTAATTCATCATCTGATGAACAGTTGTATGCATACTGGAGATAATCCTCATAGCTGTTGATTCCACTTGCTGTGTAGTATGCTGAATATGTGTCATAGCTTGTCTTGATATTGTTCTTATATACAGTTATAAGGCTTGAAACCTCTGCCTCTGGGTAACCAGTGATTGTAGAGTTCTCAATTATCTTATCTAATGCTGTCGCAAATTTAGTTGCCGCATATGAACTTGTATTATAATTCTCAAGATATTCTCTTGTGTTCTTTCTTAATTCGTCTACAGTAGATGCATTAAGACCAATATCATCTTTCTTAGATGCAACCCACTCATCTGTAAGCTCTGGTAAAACTGTGTTAGTCTTAGCTGTTACTGTTACTGTAAATATAACATCCTGTCCAGCAAGGTCTTCACTGCTGTAGTTATCTGGGAACTTACATGGGATATCATACTGCTGTCCGATTGTAAGGCCTACAAGTCCCTTATCAAGGTCATCTATAAATTTACCTGAACCGATTGTGTATGATACATCTGTAGCTGTTCCACCTGAAAATGCTACACCATCCTTCTTACCTGAATAATCAAGAATAACTGTATCTCCGCTGGCTGTAACGCCTTCTGTAATCTGCTCTGTTGTAGAGAACTTATTTAACATTGTGTTGATATTAGTCTCTACATCATCATCTGATACTGTAAGAGATGACTTGTCAACCTTTACCTCTATTCCCTTGTAATTGCCAAGTGTTACATACTGCTTGTAAACTTCTGCATTCTTCTGTGCAGATGCATAATAATCAGCAGCCTCTACTTCCTTATTAGAAGTATCATTAGTATCTGATGTTGTGCTATTAGTGCTGTTATTATTGTTACTTCCACAGCCTGCAAGTGTTGCTACCATAGTAACCGCCATAAGCAGACTTAAAAACTTCTTTTTCATTCTGGATAAATCCCTTTCTATAATAAATATGATGTTGGGGTCAAAAGGTATTTTGCCCCCTTTGATACCAGATTGCTACGTGCTTTCTGACCTTTTGACCCTGGTATCATAAATATTTGATAATATAGCATATTTGAAGCGAAAATGAAAGGTAATTCACACTTTTTTCAAAATACGGCTCGCATCCCCGCCACTACTTTAATACTGCTTGAATGACTTTATTGGCTGGTGTTGAAATATTGGCGTGTGTCAGATATAATGAAAAGACGTGAGTGTTACTGACTTGTGTTAATATTTTTTATTTACGGGAAACATGGTTTTTAAATACATGTTTAAAAATAAATTTGAGGAATAACATGAAATTAAACAGACTTTTTAAAAAATTTACTGTCACGGCAATGACGGTTGTCATGGGATTATCAGGGATTGTGGGGTGTTCGTCATCTAATGCTGGTGCGGATGTATGGCTGACGGAACCGGTTGAGGTTACGGACTATAAGCTTAATACTTATGTAGCTCTTGATGCATATTCTACTGGTGGATATGGAACTAAGGAACTTAATAAAGTTTTATCCGAGGCTTTGGGATTATGTGATAAATATGAGAAAATGTTTTCAAGAACGCTTGTGGACAGCGACCTTTACAGGCTCAATTCAGGAGAGACTAATGTCGTTCCTGAGGATGTCGGAATTCTTATTGAAAAGGGGCTGGAATATGCAAAGGCTTCTGACGGAGCTTTTGATATAACTATTGGAGCTGTCTCTTCTTTATGGGATTTTACAGCAGATTATCCGGTTGTACCGGCTGACGAGGATATCAGCAATGGGCTTAAATATGTCGATTACACCAAAGTGTCCATTTCTAAAAATGCCGACTCGACATACACTGTCAATATGCCGGAGGGGACTATCATCGACCTTGGAGCTATTGCTAAGGGCTATATCGCCGACAAGATAAAGGATTTTCTTCTTGAACATAATATAAGACATGCTATTATTAATCTTGGCGGAAATGTATTATGTGTTGGTGCCAAGCGTGATGATACTGCTTTTAACATCGGAGTTAAAAAGCCTTTTACAGACAATGAATATGTCGAAAAACTCAAAATCAAAGACATGTCCGTTGTATCTTCCGGCAATTATGAGAGATTTTTCTATAATAACGGAAAACTTTATCATCATATTTTAAATCCTAAAACTGGTTATCCTTATGATAATGGCATTTCAGAAGTTACTATTATATCTAAGGAATCATTTGCAGGTGACTGCCTCAGCACCACATGCTTTGCCCTCGGTGTTGACAAAGGTCTTGCACTTATTGAAAGCCTTGATGGGATTGAAGCTGTTTTCGTTGACAGCAACGGAGACGTAACATATTCAAGCGGCTTCACAAATTACAGATAACAGCAGGCATATATATCAAAACATTTACTAATCCGACAGTTTATTTAATAATCTGCCGGCATATTTCAAGGAGATTTATTATGATAAGAACTCTTTTAGTTATTATATTTGTATTAATTGTATTCATACTAAGCCTTATAGCATGGCCGATTGAATATCTCATCGGCAGATTCAATCCACATGCAAGAGATATAAGCACTCTTAGAATTATTCAGGGCGTATTCAAGGTTATTCTGTTCCTGTCTGGTGTCAGGCTCACTATCAAGGGACGTGAGAATATTCTCAAAGATGAAGCAGCCCTCTATGTCGGCAATCACAGAGGCTTCTTTGACACAATCGTTTCATATAGTCTTATGCCTGGCATAACTGGATTTATCGCCAAAAAAGAGATGGGAAAAGTTCCATTTGTAAGAATATGGATGCGCCTTCTCCACTGCCTTTTCCTCGACCGCTCTAACCCAAGAGAAGGTCTTACAACTATCCTTAAAGGTATTGAGGAACTTAAAAATGGAGTATCAATTGTTATATTCCCAGAGGGAACACGTAACAAAGGAGAGGGACTTATGCAGTTCCACGGAGGCAGTTTCAAGCTTGCCGACCGCTCTAACTGTAAGATAGTTCCTATGGCTATCAACAATTCAGATAATGTCTTTGAAAATCATTTTCCAGCTATCAAATCAACGAAGATGATTATTGAATTCTGCAAGCCAATTGATGTAGCTGCCATGGACAAGGAACAGCGCAAAGCCCTTCCTAATATGACACACGACATCATCCTCGAAACCTACGAGCGCAACCAGAAAGAAATCTAAAAAGCCTGCCCAGGCGCACCTGCTGAACATTCAAAATAAGTGCGTGCTTGCAGTTATACAAATGTTGTGATATAATCTTTTCTAGTTTTCGTTGGTTGTGGTATGCACGAATCCAACATTATCAAGTAACATATTATGAGGAGGAACACAATGCCAGTTTGGAGTATTGTATTATTAGTAATTCTTGCAGTATTAATTGTTGCATTTATTGTATTAGCGGTTATTGGCAGCAGGCTTAAGAAAAAGCAGGATGCACAGCAGGAGCAGATTGAAGCTGCTAAGCAGACTATGTCCATGCTTGTAATTGATAAGAAAAAGATGAAACTTAAAGATGCCGGACTTCCTAAGATGGTTTTAGATCAGACACCTAAGTATCTCCGTGGTACTAAGACACCTGTTGTTAAAGCTAAGATTGGTCCTAGAGTAATGACACTTATGTGTGACCCTAAGGTATTCGACCAGATTCCAGTTAAAGCTGAGATTAAGGCTGAAGTAAGTGGTATCTACATTGTCGGTATCAAATCTGTACGAGGCGGCAAGATTGTCGTTGAGGAAAAGAAAAAGAAAGGTTTATTTGGCAGAAAGAAAAAATAAACCATCATTTGATTTAAATCAGATAATATTAAAGGCTGTGGTATGAAATAATCTACCACAGCCTTATTTTTAACTTTTCATGCATAAAAGATGCTGCGTCTGCCGCCTGATGATTTCCATATGCTTATCTTTTATTATAATTCAGGAGCCTCGCTCTGCACACAGATTTCAACTCTGCTGTCAGACACAAGCTGATAATTCACCTCAATAGAATAATCTATAACAATCAATATCTTATTCTCCTCATGAACTATATCAACATTTTGGGAATATATACCCATATATACACTTCCATATGGCGTTTCATAAAGGTTTCTTGTCTTTTCACCTTCAATGAAACTCATGTGGGTTGTGACTGTACCTTTCTTGGTAAGCTCCACCCCATTGTCCATAAGCTTTATAATTGTCTTAAATTTATCGCCGTCATCATAGACTTCGTCATATTTGATGTACTCTTTGCCGGCAACACATTTGTATACACCAACATTTATGACTTCTATCTTGTCTTCATCCTGGCTTCCATCAGCAGCCATGCCGACATGAAGTCCCTTGACCGTCACATATACCTTTTCTGTCACGCTGTCCCCTTCCTATAGTTCATATGCAGTCTGCCTACAGTTCATCTACATTAATCTTCTGAATCATGCCGATATCAAATGGAAGAATAGATTTTGCTATAGTCTTGAATTTCTCAGCCGCATCACTAACATAGAATCTGTACATTATAGATGGCTCGTCTACCTCTTTGATATTGGCAATATTTTCCTGAGACAGAAGCCTCTTTAACTCACACGCTGTCTCATACGCCGGATTGACGAGATTGACTGACTCCCCAAGAATCTGTCTAAATGTGCTTCTAAGCAATGGATAATGTGTACATCCCATAATCAGTGTATCAATATTCTCATCCATCAGATCAGCAACATATCTATGTACCATCTCATAAGTTATCGTATCATGTATCATGCCCTCTTCAACAAGTGGCACAAGAAGTGGACACGCCTTGCCGTACACTGTTACATCAGGACGGTATCCCTTGATATAATCCTCATAAACACCACTCTTGATAGTTGATTCTGTCGCAACAAGTCCGATACGTCCATTAACAGTAGTCTCAGCCGCCATCTTGGCTCCCGGCTTTACCACCCCGATAATCGGCATATCGAATTCACTCTTCATCTCCTCAAGTGCCAGCGCACTCGCTGTATTACATGCGATTACAACCGCCTTAACTCCCTGCGACTGCAAAAATGATATTATCTGTCTTGAACACAATATAATATTGTCTTTTGATTTGCTTCCATAGGGAAGTCTCATTGTATCTCCAAAATATACAATTCTTTCATTGGGAATCTGTCTCATAATCTCTCTGGCAACTGTTAGTCCCCCTATTCCAGAGTCAAATACCCCTATAGGTGCATCATTATTCATAACACTTGGATTCCTTCCTCTTAATCCCAGACCTAAGTACCCAGCCATAAAGCAATTTAAGAGCTTTACAGTCAGCTTTACTCAAATAAGAAATTCAAAAAATTCAGATACTTAAATCTGTAATACTGCTTCTCAGTTATAGCATTATATTCATCTTCTGTCAAAATATTCTTAAGTTCCTGCCTGGACTCATCCGGCAGCACTCCATATGATGCATCAACAAAGCATAATGGCGGATACAACACGCACCACCAGTTCCTTCCCGAAGCACTTCCTATATCAATCCTGAATGCCTCATACTCTCCCGGTGGAAATGTCACATCTCCATAAGACTTTGCTGGAAAATATGCATTTTCAAAATACACCGCCACATCATCTTCACAGCCATTATCCTGCAATGTATCCAGCGCATTTTCCCTGATTGCCTCTATATTATCATTAAGAATCTGCCTTGATTCATCTATCCCTGTAGAATCCCTAAGAAGCGGCTCTATGTATGCAACTACCGATGATTTCACCTTCATTTTAAGCTCCTGCGCCTCGTCCGAATCGCTGTCAGCCCTGACATGCAGCCTTATTATCTGCTCCGCCAGCTCCCTCTGGATAACATCATCATTCACCGCACATTTCCTAATCATAACTCCCGCCGTAACACCAGCCACAACCACCATCACAGCCACATACCCCAATAACCTGAATCTCATCCCCAATAATCTGGATTTCATATATTCCCATCTCTTCATAATCAAACCTCCATAAATATATCATGTCAGCTCAATTATTCCCAAGAATCCTATGTCTATACAAACATTTTAATCGCACAGGGGTATATATAATATCCGACTCGCAGTATACCTGCGAGTCGGATATATTTTCCCACGGCTGCTATCTCTTGAGAAGTCTCACAATTCCCTTCTCCTGATTCTGTATATGCTGTCTGATGACAGACTTTGCCGCATCAACCTCATTTTTCTCTATCTTATCAATAATATCCTCATGCTCACTTATCAGGATTGAATGAGATCTTGCATCTTTGATGTATTCAAGACGATATCTGTACATCTGCTCTCTAAGCTTGTTGATAATCTGGATAAGTCTTGCATTGCCAGTCATTGAATAGATGACATCATGGAACTGCACGTCAGCATCAACTATACTCATAAGGTCTCTTGAGACAATTGCTGACTCAAATATCTTATTGGCAGCTCTTAACTCTGCGATATACTCTGGTGTGACATGCTTACAAGCAAGCTCTACAGCAAGCTCCTCAAGAGTACATCTTACCTCAAGCACATCTCTCATATCCTTTTCTGTTATATGTGCAACCTCTGCACCTTTTCTGGGAATCATAATTACAAGACCTTCAAGCTCAAGCTTACGGATTGCCTCTCTTATTGGGGTTCTGCTTACCCCAAGCCTCTGTGCAAGCTGAATCTCCATAAGTCTCTCGCCCGGCTCCATCTCACCTCTAAGGATGGCCTGTCTCAATGTATTAAATACAACATCTCTGAGTGGAAGATACTCATTAACATCCATCTTCAATTCACCCTTCATAGTCCACCTCCATTATTACTATCAAAACTACTCCTGCAATATATCATTGTATCAATTAAATGACTCTGTTATATAGACCTGTCTTGCCTCGCCTTTGCGCTTAAGATATGCCTGACACTCCAAGGTTGTCTTCTCATCCGGGAATATTCCGAATACTGTCGGACCGCTTCCGCTCATCATTGCATTAATAGCACCATGCTCAAGCATGTCATTTTTAATGCTGTTGATAACCGGATAAAGTGGCACTGTGACATTCTCAAGAACATTACCCATGCAGCCACATACACCATGGATGTCCTTTCTCTTAATCGCATCAAGAAGTCCGTCAATATCCGGATGCTTGTCCACACCATTCATATCAAGACTCTCATACACAAGCTTAGTTGACACATTAATTGGTGGTTTGGCTATAAGTATCCATGTTCTAGGCAGCGGATCAAGCGGTGTAAGCTTCTCGCCTATTCCCTCCGCAAGTGCCGTTCCTCTCATAACACAATATGGTACATCTGCACCAATCTCTACGCCAATATCCATAAGCTCCTGCATTGACAGTGACAAATCAAATAATTTATTAATTCCAAACAATGTTGAAGCAGCATCTGTGCTTCCTCCTGCAAGCCCCGCTGACACTGGAATGAACTTGTTAAGGTCGATATCGACCCCTCCGCTGTATCCACATTTGTCCTTAAGAAGTTTTGCAGCTTTATACATAAGATTATTCTCATTAACAGGAAGAAAATACAGATTAGACTTAATTCTTATCTCATCCTCTGGTATCTTCGTTATAATAATCCTGTCATATATGCCTATAGTCTGCATTACCATTCTCACATCATGGTAACCATCCTCACGCCTTCCAAGGACGTCCAGCCCCAGATTAATCTTTGCTCTTGCTTTAAGTCTGATACTTTCCATTATCTACTCCACTTTGTATACAATCTTGATATCATTATATTAAATGAATTGTACAAATGCAAGTACAATCTGTAATCACACATTTTCGTTATACTTGCGGTATTTGTTAGGCGAAACGCCCTTAACATGGCGGAACGCATCGCCAAAATAGTTGCTGTCATTGAAGCCGCACTCAAATGCAATGTCAGTTATGGACTTATTAGTCTCCAACAACAGACGGCATGCATTTTTAATACGCACATTTATAACATACTCCTTAAATCCAAATCCTGTTATGACCTTGAATTTCTTGGACAGATATGAGCGGCTTATATTGAACTTTTCGGACATATCCACAAGCGTAAGCTTTTTGTCATAATTCTGGTATATATATGTAGCAATCTCCTGCATAAGCTGATTATCTACATCAATCTCCTTAATGGCATTATGCTCATATCGCTGGCATCTTATTATAAATAGGAACAATTCCACAATTCCTGTTCTTATAAATGCTGGTGACAATACATCCGGTCCATCATTTTCAAATAAAAGCTTTGCCATAAGGCTCTCGACATATTCCCTCCGCCTATCTGGTATTGAGATAACACCAGCCTCAATAGTCTGCTGAACCATCTCACTTCCAAGCAGGTCATCCAGCCATGAAAGATTTGCCTCCCTGAAACACACCACGAATCTCTCACTCGTTCCATGCTCCGGAAATGTGGCATTATGTATCTCACCTTTGGGAACAATAACCATGTCTCCCTTGTTAAGCTGATATATATTATGGTTAAGGAAGAAAGTACAATCACCATTGATTAGATAAAATATCTCATAATATGGGTGAGTATGTGGTTCCTGTATCTTCTGTGTCGCATCTCTCTTAACCTTCGAGACTTTAAAATCTGTTGGCATATCAAAAAATTTTTCCATATCTACTCCTTTGTGACCTTACATCATATCGTTAATTATAAAAAATAATTAAAATAAATAAAAATCAAAAAATTTCAAAAAAACTATTGCAATTTTAATCACTATACATTATAATGCACTCGATAGCAAAAAATCCAGTATACCGGCGCAGATTTTCTGTATTTTGTTTAAAATAGAGATATTATTTAGTAGAATTTACTGCTTTTATACTCTATTATTAAGATAAATCTTAAACAATGTAATGTCAACAGACATTTACAAATGTTTTGATTAGGTATATAATGGAGATGATGTTATGGCACGACCTATCAGTGATGAAAAGCGGACGCTTATATTAGAGGGTAACCTTTTTCAGGCTATACTTACTCTTGCCGTTCCTGTTATGATTAACAGTTTTATCCAGTCGATGTACAATCTTACAGATACTTTCTGGCTCGGCAGGATTGGTACCGATTCACAGGCTGCTATTACTCTTGTATCACCAGTCCAGAATATACTTATTAATTTTGGTGCTGGTATAACAACTGCTGGCTCGATATTGATATCACAGTATCTTGGTGCCAGACAGGATAAAGAAGCCAACAAGATGGCTAATCACATCTGTCTGTGTTCTCTGATATTTTCAATATTATGCGCCCTTACCTGTTGGCTGATAACTCCATCTATCGTAAGGTGGCTTGGAGCAGACGGTGCTATATATAAGTTTGGTATATCATATTTAAGAATTGTTGTATTAGATTTACCTTTTCTGTTTATGATTAATCTATATACATCCGTCAAACAATCACAAGGTGATACAGTAAGACCGATGCTTCTTAATCTCCTTGGTGTTTGTATTAATTTAGTACTCGACCCACTCTTCCTTATCGGATTCAGATGGGGAATTGCAGGAGCTGCCACAGCAACACTGCTTGCTAAGATTCCTAGTGCAGTTATTGCAGTTATCATACTCAGAAGCAATAAACAACTTGTCCGTCTCAGCTTTAAGGATTTTAAGTTTGAAAAAGACAAGATGTTATCTATATTAAAGATTGGTCTTCCAACAGCAGTTGGAGGAAGTACCATGCAGCTTGGTTTTTTACTTATGACCAAGAATGTTAATGCTTATGGCACCAAAGCCACTACTGCCTATGGTATAGGCAACAAGATTAACGGCATTATTACATTACCTGCTAATGGTATCGGCTCTGCTCTGTCAACTATCGTTGGTCAGAACTTCGGAGCCAACAATATCAAGCGTGTTGATAAATCATTTCACTACGCATTACGAATGGGAGCTATATTCTTATTTGTATTCGGTATGATTCTTTCACGCAGGTTTATTGCAGAACCTATGGTAAGGTTCTTTACATCAGATGAAGAGGTTGTTCCTCTTGCGACAGAATTCTTGTCAATTATGGCTATGTGTTGCTGGACTAACGCCTTTTACAATGTAACCCAGGGATTATTCCAAGGATGCGGTCACACCATGATAACCATGGCTGTTGATGCAAGCAGAATCTGGATATTCAGATTCCTAACTCTCTGGATTTGCTCTTCTATTCTCAAGATGGGAGTAGAAAGCGTATGGTACGCCGTAGTTATCAGTAATGCAACTTCCGCAGTTATCCTGTATTGTCTGTATTGGACAGGCATATGGAAGAAGCGTACCATCAAAATCAATTAGCTTATATCTCATTTTTGTTAACACCCATGATGTCTCCCCCCTATCTACATTATGGGTGTATTTTTATGCCTAAAATACAGCCATTTTATATAAAAATATAACAACATGGGTTAATTTTATGAATTTAATTCCGATAATATAAGTAGATGAGCCATGGAGGGCTTTAATTAACTTACACAAGGAGGGTATATAATGATTAATAACATTTCTGGCAACTATTCAACATACTCAGCTACAACTAACACAAAGGCTGATTCAACTAAGGCAAAGGATTCAAGTGCCAAGACAGATTCTTCCGCAGCATATTCAGAGCCTGCTGCCACATATGAGTCTTCAAGCACATCATCTACATCTAAGACAACTTCATCTGTATCATCTAAAGACCGTTCAGCTATAGTAGCACAGCTCAAGGCTGATGCACAGTCAAGACTTGACCAGATGCAGTCACTTGTAACTCAGATGTTCAAGAAGCAGGGTATTACAATCGGTAATGCTGATGATATGTGGAAGACACTTGCAAGTGGTAACTTCACTGCTGATGCAGAGACAATCGCTCAGGCAAAGAAAGATATCGCTGACGATGGTTACTGGGGTGTCAGCCAGACATCTGACAGAATATATGATTTCGCTCTTGCTCTCTCAGGTGGAGATGAGAAAAAGATGCAGGATATGGTAAAGGCTGTTGAGAAGGGCTTCAAAGAAGCTACTAAGACATGGGGCAAAGACCTCCCAGATATCTCTTCTCAGACATATGATGCTGTTATGAAGAAATTCGATAGCTGGTTTGAGCAGAATGGTTCTTCTGCAAGAACTTCTGACATCTTAAAGTAGAATATTAAAAATGTGCCGTGGCAATGTTACATATAACACTGCCACGGCTTTTTTATAGAATCAGATTATATATTTTCTCCAATCACCTAATTTCACCTTATAGTTCTTATACTTCTTATTCTAAGCACTAATTAGATGCTGCTTTTATAAGCAGAAGCTTCTCTCTTACCGGTATCACATAATCACTCTCACTATGCTCCGGCAGATTTTTATTTTCCTGCTTGATAATATCCACTGTTGTATGATTATTCTTGGCAACTGTCCACAGATTATCCCTTCCATTCGAGATATAACCCACAATGCATGGGAATTTGAGATATTCTTCCTGATTGAATTCCTCATATTCACATTTTGTTACAGCCCTGACTGTTTTATGCTCAAAACATACTGCATCAATTGCTATTGTACCCTTTATCTCGATTTCTCCGTTGCCCGTCATCACAGCATTTATATTCTCAACGGATATCTCGATATTATTAGCAGTGTCTGTTCCGCCTGTATTCATTGATATCTTATGTGAAAATGGAATTGTATCACTTATGCTGTTAATCGGTGAACTGTCCACAGATGTGACATACATGACACTGGCAATAAGCACTCCCTCTACTGTAATTCCATCTTCCTCTGTGTTAATGCTGTCTATCTGCGCTGTCGCATTGCTGTTGATAATCTGCATCATGTTATTATCTTTAACGTCAACCTTTGAATTAACTTTGCATCTTGAATTATTGCGCATTATAAGATGTGAAAGCGTGACGTCCTCCGACTCAAGAGATATATTTCTTGATGGCGAATAGACATCTTCTATAATATCCTTCTCTTTATCCATGAATCCTTTAACATCAAGCTCCAGAACAAGCTCAAGTCCAAGGTCACGTATCTCGCCATCATAATTCGCCTTAGGCTCAACATTGCAGCTTACTGTATTATATTTGACAAAGCATATCATATCCTGGCTACTTCCGCTTATATCCAGCTTTTCCTCAAAGCTTGCGCTTCCCTCATACCATTGTATCTTAGGAGAATCTGCATCCGGCTCATACATGACAAATGCCACAAGCTCGCCACTTACAACCATTCCCTCATCCGTCATATAGCTGTTAATGTTTCTTACCGATAAATCCTCCCACTTCACTTCACCTATGTTGAGGTGTCCTGCCGGAAGTGATATGTTCTGCCTGATTCTCAGATTATCCTTCATATTCACACACATTTCTGTGTAAGATAATTTTCTTATCTTCGTCTGTATACTATTATCATGCTCATTGTCAATCTCACATCCGAAATCCTTCCACTCCTCGCTGTAACAATTCACAATCAATGTGACTATCGCCCTCACACTGATTTTTCTTGAATTAATTGACTTGATTGTCAGGTCATCAATTCTTGCAATACAGCCAAGATTTCCATTGCTGTGCTCATCTGGAAGATTGACATTTTCTGTAAAATTAATTCCACCTGTCATCTTAACCGGCACTATCAGCCCCGGAATATCACTCTTGCCCGAATACAACAGCGCAAAATCAAGATTTCCCCTTATCTGGACAGACGAATCAATCACCTTGGCAGAATCTATGTATACATTTCCCCACTCTTTCACTATAGAATCGATATCCGGTTTAGAATCTGGCACATTAAAATCATCATCCAGCGTAATCTGAAGCTCTTTCGTGTATTTCAATCCCGACTGCAATATCTGCTCATTTATAAGCTTCATACCCTTCTCCTATCTGCCATTTATGGCTTATTTTTTAATATTCATGTGTCACTGCGAATCTATATCATAAATGTATTATCTATACACAACAACCTTACCTCTCTTCTCTATTTTGAGCACGATATACGGCGTTGTGCTTACCTTTGCAACCTTCTCGTTCTCCCCCGGTCCGTACAGACTTGTTCCAACATACACTGTCTCATCATCAAGAGTTACCCCACGCACCTTAATACTGTAACCATCTGTCTCCTTTGCACCATATCCAACTGCCATATACATATATTCACTCGTTGTAAATGTCAGCCTGAATTCCTTCTCTTTCTTCTGGTCTATCAGCTCTTTAAGCTTCGCCGGCACATCCGCATCCTCTACCACAGTATAATCTATATTACTGCCCAGAAGATCCGTATCCGATGGTTCCCCCCTGCATCCCGCCAGAACCACAGCCGTCATCACAAGAACCACCATCATCACACCGCACCTGCTTAATAATCTGCCTAATCCCCTGCTCAACACACAAAAACCCCCGTAATAAGACTTATTACATTCTTATTACGGGGGTGTGCTATATATTACACAATTTTATACTGCGTAATTCTTAGCTTTAATAACGTCTATCACCTGGTCAACATACTTCTCACATGTCTCCATTGTGTCCGCCTCAACCATTACTCTTATCACCGGCTCTGTTCCACTCTCTCTTACAAGTATTCTTCCCTCGCTGCCAAGAGCCTCTGCAACCTTTGCAACCTCTGCCTTGACATCAGCATCATTCTGAGTCTGTGACTTGTCATATACACGCACATTTTTGAGAACCTGTGGATATATATGAAGTGGTGCTGCAAGCTGTGATAAAGTCTTTTTCTTAGCAAGCATAACCTCAGTCATCTTGAGGGCTGTTATAATTCCATCACCAGTTGTGGCGTATTTGCTGAATATAATATGACCTGACTGCTCGCCGCCAATTCTGTAGCCGTTCTTAGACATGCACTCATATACATATTTGTCGCCGACAGCAGTTTTCTCATAATTGATTCCTGCCACGTCAAATGCCTTGTACAGACCAAAGTTAGACATAACAGTTGTGACAACAGTATTGTCAACCAGCTTGTCTCTGTCCTTCATATAACATCCGTAGATGTAAAGAATATGGTCGCCAGTTATGACATCACCATTCTCATCAACACATAAACATCTATCCGCATCCCCGTCAAATGCAAATCCGACATCAAGATGCTCTCTCTTAACAAGCTGCTGTAATCCCTCTATGTGGGTTGAACCGCAGTCAGTGTTGATATTAAGCCCATTAGGAGCCGCATTGATAACATATGTCTTAGCTCCGAGAGCATCAAATATACTCTTTGCAATACTCCATGCACTTCCGTTAGCAGCATCAAGACCAATTCTTAAATCCTTGAACGAAAATCTTGCAAGACTTATAAGATATCCCATGTATCTGTTACGTCCCTCAGTATAATCAACTGTGCAGCCTATTCCGTCCTTAACTGCGAATGGAATCTCTCCCATCTCTCCGTCAAGATAAGTCTCTATCTGACCAATGACATCCTCGCCCATCTTCTCGCCTTTGTCATTGATAAGCTTGATTCCGTTATCATAATATGGATTGTGGCTGGCACTAATCATAATTCCACAATCAAAATCCTCAGTTCTTACAACATATGACACACTTGGTGTAGTTGTTACATGAAGAAGATATGCATCTGCACCAGAAGCTGTAAGTCCGGCTACAAGCGAATACTCAAACATATAACTGCTTCTTCTTGTATCCTTGCCTATAACAATCTTCGCCTTGCCGTTCTCATGGTTCTTACCATAGAACCATCCTAAGAATCGTCCTACTTTATATGCATGTTCAACTGTAAGGCTTACATTAGCCTCACCACGGAATCCATCTGTTCCAAAATATTTACCCATATCACGCCTCCATGTAATTACATTCCCTCTGGATTATTCTTCTGCCATCTCCACGAATCAGCACACATATCATAGAGATTTTTCTTAGCCACCCAGCCAAGCTCAGCCTCAGCCTTGCTGGCATCACAATAGTTGACAGGCACATCACCCGCTCTTCTTGGCTTCATATCATATGGTATCTTAACACCAGTAGCTTCCTCAAATGTGTGTATAACATCAAGAACTGATGAACCTTTGCCTGTTCCAAGATTGTATATTTTAAGTCCCGGATTCTCCCTTAACTTCGCAACAGCCTTAACATGGCCATCTGCCAAGTCAACAACATGGATATAGTCTCTTATACATGTTCCATCCGGAGTATCATAATCCGAACCAAACACACCAAGTCTAGGAAGCTTACCTACTGCTACCTGTGTAATATATGGCATAAGATTATTAGGTATTCCATTAGGATTCTCGCCAATCATGCCGCTCTCATGGGCACCTATTGGATTAAAGTATCTTAACAGGATAACATTCCACTCATTATCCGCAGCCTGGATATCTGTAAGAATCTGCTCAAGCATGCCCTTGGTACGTCCGTATGGATTAGTAATCTCTCCCTTAGGACACTCCTCTGTGATTGGCACAAATGCAGGGTTGCCATATACTGTAGCGGATGAAGAAAAGATTATATTCTTAACTCCATGCTCTCTCATCGCCTTAAATAATACAAGTGAACCACCTATATTATTATCATAATATTCCAATGGCTTAGCCACTGACTCTCCTACGGCTTTAAGTCCGGCAAAATGTATGCAGCTCTCAATATCCTCATTATCAAATATTGTATCAAGAAGTTGTCTGTCGGCTATATCACCTTTATAAAACTCAACCTGCTTTCCAGTTATCTTCTCAACTCGTCTGAGCGACTCCTCTGACGAATTGACAAGGTTATCTATAACAACTACATCCATGCCGGCATTAAGAAGCTCAACAACTGTATGGCTTCCTATATATCCAGCTCCACCTGTGACTAATATACTCATATTGTCCTCCCTGATTAATTATTTAATAACGGCAGGGTCGCCATATAATGTCTTTAAATCTGTTTCAAAATAATTATTCTGAAGCCCGCCATTAAACGACTCTCTTATAACCTGTCCATATATCTTAGAGAAACGCTCTGCTGTATCTCCATACATATGACCTTCTTTGTCATAGAAATCATCTGCGCTCCGCTCAAAATATGTCTGATAAATACCATTAAAGTTATAATACTCTACTCCAAGCTCATTTGCAATTCCTCTGATATAATCATCAGCTTTCTGGAATCCTGTAACCTTCTCTTTAACAGTCTCAGGATCCTGCACAACTGTCGTAAATACTATCTTAATGTTATTCTTTTTACAGAGCTCCACAATCTTTTCTATATACTGCTTCTGGTCTGTATCAAGCTTGGAATCTTCCCAGTCAATACATGAAGTTGTGGACTTCTTCTCATTCCTGTCTCTATAGATAAAGCCTCTTCCCTTGTACTCATCATTCTTATTCATGTCAACAACACTTGAAGAATAACGCTTATACGCCTTGGAAGTCTTTTTCTGTACAGTCTTTCCAATATATTTGTAACACTGCCAGTAATTAGTCCACTTTAAGAATGTTCCCCTGAACTCTTCTTTAAGCATCTTCTCTGCGAAATAATCAATCTTCATTATTCCCTTTGGATAAGCATTGTACACTGTATTAAACAATATACTCTGGTCATGCTGGTTCATAAAATACTGGTAATCAATATCAAGTATAACCATCTTGATATCGCTCTTTTTCTTGGAAAGCGCATATCTTAACACATGATATGAATCGTACAGGTATTCACCACCCATGCACATATTCATAACCTGCATATCAAGCTCTTCACCCAGTGTGTATGAATCAATTCCATATGTACCATGTGACGCACCGAGAACCAGACATTCATAATCCTGCTTTTTAACCTCATAGAACATTGTTCTTGCAAGTCCCGGCTGTACAAGCATGAAATTAAGCAGTGAGTTAAGCAGTATGACTAATGCTGTAAAAAGTACTGCCAGAGTTATTCTTTTGTGTTTACCAAATAAATTCTTCATAGCCATCCTCTTTAATGAACTATTACACATTTAGAACTGTGCATACATAAATTCTGTCGTAGCTCCGACAAATCCAAATGGAGCTGTCACAAATATGAGCATTATATATACAGCCCATCGGAACACCAATGGACGTTTATCAATCCACTCTCTTATATTGACGCCACGTTCTTTGATAATACTGAATATAAGATGAATTATAAGTGCCACAAGCATAATCTTATAGTCTCTCATATTAAGTCCCATCTTCAAAAGACCGCCGTCAAATACTGCGGCAATATTAAAGTTAACAAATATATTGCCGAGTGCCTTAAATACCTCTGATGCCGTTGTACACGCATCACACAGCCATCCTATGTTGACAAGTATGAATGTACGGAACATCTTAAATCCTCTCCAGTACCATGAATCACCATTGATATGACATATTTCAAGTCCCTTGGCGTAGCATGGTTTAAGAAGATTGCTTATAGCGATTATTATACCATTGTACAGACCGTATATGATATATTTCCAGTTAGCTCCATGCCATACACCTACAATAAAGAATATCAGGATATTGGCAAGGCATATTGGAAGGGTACGTCCTATCTGTTTTCCGAACTTCTTCTTGGCAAATTTAGAAAACTTAGCCATTGGCTTTGATATAGAGAAAGGATAGAATATATAATCCTTCATCCACGCACCAAGGCTTATATGCCATCTTCTCCAGAACTCTCCAATTGAGAGTGAGAAATATGGCTGCTTAAAGTTCTCATCCATCTTAATGCCAAATACTTCTGCCGCACCTATTACAAGATCCATTCCTCCGGCAAAATCACAATATATATACACAGAGTAGAACAACATTCCCACTATCATATGGGCACCTGTATAGATGTTAAGATTAGTAAGAAGTGTAGTCGCAACTATGCTCGCACGGTCTGCAAGAATAAGCTTCTTTGCCATGCCCCAGAGCATTCTCTGTATACCATGCTCAACATTTATAATATCAAATGTATTGCCTTCTACAAGCTGGTGATGCAGCTTATCAAATCTTCCGATAGGCCCCTGCAGAAGCTGTGGGAAAAATGATACAAACAGCGCAAACTTGAATATATTCTGCTCTGGCTTTACCTTCTTGTAATACACATCTATTGCATAGCTCATTGTCTGGAATGTGTAGAATGACATTCCAAGCGGCATAATAAGCCCCAGCTTGCCGATAGATACATCAAGATGGAACAGCTTGAATACTGAGTTCAGATTACCAATCGTGAAGTTCAGATACTTCATAAGGAACAGAAGTCCGAAATTAAGTAAAAGACACCACACAAGGTATCTCTTCCTTGTCGGCTTATCCTCACATGTTCCCATCTTAACTGCAAGAAAATATGTAGTTATAATTGTAAACAGGATATATCCCATATAGCGAACGCCATATGTTGCGTAGAAAACAAAACTAGCTGCCAGCAGAATAACCCACTGGCAGTTCTTAGGTAAAAGATAATATATAACCGCTGTTATTGCAATCAGTAATAAAAAACCTGCTGAAATATAAGACATAACTAAACTAAGCCTCTAGCATTCTCTTTTCACTCCATACCTCAACTGTATAAGAGTTTGATTTGTTGTATCTCTTTCTTAAGTCTTTAAGCTGCTTTAAGTACTCCATAGTTACCTTTCCTGACAGCTTTGACTCGCCTTCTGTTCTCTGCTGGAACTTATAAGGAATCTCTACCACCTTAGAATATGTACCCATAGCAAGTACCTCAACCATAATCTTCCATCCTATTGGCTGAAGGTCTGCGTGCTCGATAACTTCTCTTCTGAACATGAATAAACCACTTGTTGGGTCTGATATCTTACGAAGACATGGAAGCATCCACTGTCCAATCTTTCTTGCAGTTCCTGATACGAACTTTCTGTACCAGTTAAGTCCGCCATCATCTCCACCTGGAATAAGACGGCTAGGTATACAGAAATCAGCACCTGATTCCATAGCCTTGTACATATATTTTAAAACTATTGGTGGATGCTGAAGGTCTGCATCCATACAAGCCATATAATCTCCCTTGGCAAGTCTGAATCCTTTAAGAACTGCTGTAGCAAGACCACTCTCATTAGTTCTGTGCTCCATTCTTACACTTGGGAAATCCTTGGCAACTTCCATAATAATCTCTGGAGTATTGTCCTTACTGTCATCTACAAAGAGAATCTCATAGTCAATTCCCTTGAGCGCATCATCAATCTGTGTAACAAGATTACGTATATTCTTTCCTTCGTTAAATGTAGGTACAACCACTGATAACATGTCGTTTCTCCTTTTAATCGTATATGTAATATTAATATTCTATCACTTCAGTAAGCCCTTAAAATTATAATACTTTATCAACATTTTAACAAGCCCTTTTTGTATATTTACATAAGCCAGCAGTCTGAATTATACCACATGAACAGCAACAATGTCTCTAATGCGATAAATACTGCTATTATTATCCATCTTAATATATCCTTTACCAGGCTTCCTCTCATTCTTCCAAGCAAATCGTAGAAACCGATGAATATAACATATGAACCTATTGTAAATCTACATGTACTCATAACGTGTGAGGCAAGCGGTACAAGCAGTGAGATTATTCCAAATATTGCCATTGAATAATGCTTCTTTGCCAGCATATATCCATACATAACAAATACACCGACACAGAACCATCCCATATAAGTGTATCTAGGCTCTATCTGACCTGTACATGCCTTCCACATAACTCCAAGCACTGGGAAATACTCATCCTCGCGCCATGCAATCTGTACATGTAAGAACGCCCACACATCACCACAGAACACTCTTAGGAATGCCATATATGTGAATGTTCCAAGAGGACACACAAGGATTGAAAGCAGGTCTACCGGCTTTTGGATAACCTTTACAATGAATTCCTTCACACCGGCAAAACTGACTCTTCCAGGCTGGTAATATCTGTACATCTCTATTATAAGCGGGAATACAAGCGTACATCCGACAATTCTTGTTCCACTCGCAAACGCCGCCATAATTCCTGCTGTCAGGAACTTCTTTCTGTTACAGAAATAGAAAAACAATGATATGAACATTATAAACATTGCTTCTGTGTACATCGAACTACAATAGAAAGTATATGGTGCAGCGAACATCAGAAAGCCAACGAGAAGCACATCTTTACTGCATATTCCGCCTAATATCTTCTTCTCAGTAAGGTTTTTAAGCGTATCACCATATGAACCGTCTGATGTTATATCTCTTATATATCTGACTGTTGTAAATGCAGCCACATATATACACACGTTAGATACTAACATTCCAACATAATATGTGTCCGCTTTCCAGAATGTTACAGCCTTGACTGCTGCACACACAATAACATACATAGGGAAAAATGCCCAGTTAGCCTGTGGATCATAATCCCATGGGAATGTATATCCATTGTCCACCATGAACTGATACCTCTTGGCATCCCATTCATTCATGAGAAATGAAAATGTCCTGTCAGTCCCCATAATGCCATTATATACCGGCACCATAATAAGCATGAACAGCCTTGTTATAAGAAGGATTGCCAGAAGCTGCAAAAGTATATGTTGATTTTCATATGAATGGTATTTTACAGATTTTGTTTTCATAATCCTACCTAACCTAATATCTTCATGACTATCTGGTAAATCACAGCTGGTATAGCCGCAATAACCGGAAGCATAAACATGAATACTGCAACAGCATTGATAACCTCAAGGTATATGAATACTGCAATGTAACGTAAAGCCACAGGAACAGTATATCTCTTGAAATGCTTAAATGCACCGAATACAGCGATAAGCAAAAGCACTGCAATAGATATGAGGAGTCCCTCTTTTCTTCCCTTAGGGTCAAATGTCATGACAATTGTATTTTCCTGTCCTGATCTAACCTTTACACCTGTAAACAATCCTGCAACGCCAGTTCTGTCCTTTGAGCTTACTTCTTTGCCATTAACGGTTATCTTCCAGTTGCCACTGTAGACTATAGGAATAAGAACCATATTCTCATTAGCCTTGCTGTCAACTGTCATTATAATTGAATTATTAGTGTAAGATGTCTCACACTTGGCATCCTTCTTAGACTCAACGAAGCTTTCGAACTTATCCATATCAAGTCCTGCCAGTGTTACCTCGCTGACCTTGTTATACCATGCATCATCATACTCAACTCTTATGCTGACAGATTCATTCTCAAAGCATCCAAGGTAAACAGTATTATTATTGTAGTCTGTGAAGTATGCTGTATTCTCTACATCTCCAAGTGTTGGAACAGTAACCGCCTTGTCATTGACATATATATGCATAGAGCTTATAAGCCATGAGCTGTTGGCATCTGACTCTCTGTTATTAATATCAACAATGCTCATATAGACAGCCTGATTACCAGTTACATCTATATTGTATGTTCTTGTTGTAGCTGTATTAGTGCTGTGCCCTGCAAATCCTGTAACGAGGTCTTCCTTATCACCTGTAAGAGCCTTGTAGAGCGCATTATTAGTCTTAACCCAGTTACCAGACACATCTGCCTTAGTAACAGCAGCACTCACTGAATAAGCAAATGGGAGCACATAATTAGCACTATATAAAGTATAGTCTCCATCACTTCTCACTGGTGTGTAGAACTTGGAATCAAGCTCATTGACATTGACAGCCGAAGTGATATGGAACAATGTGTTAGTAAATATTGTTCCGCCAGAATCAAGAAGCCAGAGGAAATATTTAGAATAACCCATTCTCTTTGCAAACGCCTGCGTATCACTCTGTAATGCCGCTGTGAAGCTTGAAAGGGCACTTCTTCTTAATATAAGTGGATAGTTGGCATTAAGACTTAAATCCGGGTTAATAATTCTGTCTGTAACTGACTCCTCTATATCAAGTCCACTTTTGACCTGATTATCAATCTGTACATAATCACCATACTGGTAATCCTCATACTCGTAGAACTTAGGTGGGCCTATGAGAGCATAAGCTGATACAAAAAGCTCCACTGCAACAAGTACGATAATTCCAGCAACGTTAGTTCCTGGTGACACCTTAATTCCCTTAACATGCCATCTAATCATAAGGATAAACACTACAAGATAAAACGCTCCTGCAATGAATACATTATTGATTGGAAGCACATTGTAAACGACTATGAATAACAGTGCTGCAACAACAGCCATTATTATATTCTTCTTATATGGCTTGAAATCTGCATACACATCTGTGAAAAGCTTCTGTGCATACTCTGCCGCAACTATTATCAGTGTGAATGTGATTAAGAATCCATTCCTTAATGTGTAACCATTATATGAACCGAAATGCCACATAAGGTTAATTCCCTCAACTGCCATAGGAAGCACAGCCACAAGAATCAGTATAAGATTAAAATTTCTTCTCTTCTTATCGCTCCAATATGTCTTTAATCCAATGAATATAACAGCAATCGCAAATGCAAGTCCGTATACCATCATCCATCTCTGGAAAGCCGCCATAGGGCCGTCTGTAACAACTGCACTCTTGAGCCATCCCATATACTGACCGATAATATTGCTGCCAGAACCACCTCTCTGTGAGCTGCTAAGCTGCATCATAACTGGTACTAACACGAACGCTGAAAGTCCGATTCCTGCGCCTGTTGATATACCAAGATTCCATGCATGGTTCTTCCATGTCTTTTTCTCACATCCTAAAAGAATATATGCACCGCTGACAATAAGAATATATACAACTGACATCGCACTGAGATAATAGTTAATAATGAATACAAGTGAGAGCATGAATATGTATAAACCTCTCCTGCCGAGGTCAATCATTCTGTAGAAGCCAAGCATAAGAAGTGGGAATAATGCCACTATATCCATCCAAGGTGTAAAGCACGAACCATAGAGAAGTGTATAACTTCCGAATGCATACATAAGTGAAAATACAAGCTTTAACCAGTAGTTAAGATTCTTATTCTTATAATTGATAACTGCATACATTGTTACAGCCATAACCATCATCTTGACGATTGTAAGTATTGATATGCTCTCAAGAATCAAATCTCTTGGCACAAGATACAATATCAGATTGAATGGGCTTAACATAGAAAATGCCGATATACTCATAGATACATTAGTTCCAAGAGCTGTATACCAGTCAAACCATAAAGATGCCTTGCCATGCATCCAGTCCCACAGATGTGCGTACAATGGTGCAACCTGCTGCATATTGTCAAAATAATCAATTCTGTTACTTCCAAATGGCCATATTCCCTTGCTAACCATAATCACAAGCATTGCAACCAGTGTAACCAGTCCCGGAATCACATATGGCATAATTCTTGCTGACAGCTTCTGTCCTGCATTACTATTACTTTTCTTCATATATACCTCATGCATCTAATTCTATACTATATAACGTGTAAACACTGTTATTGTTCTCAAAATGTATCTTTACAAGTTCACCACTTTTAAGCATTCCCGCATTAAAAGTGTAACTTCCGGCTGCTGTCACACTTCCTATGCAGTTATCCCCTGCATATACATTGACCACATCACCATTAAACTCTGTGATATCTACGTGTAGAACCGCATTATGCGCTTCACCTTCAGTCAGGTAATACACATATGAATCCTTACCCTTTGACTTTGTTCCAGTCATAGCTGCCTTCTCAAAGCCCTGACCTTTTCTTGCACATATAACATCACTTGTATTTGCTATTGTGTTCTCATTACGCTCTATACATATCTCTTTTGTTCCATATGTATATTTAAGATTGCCATATCCAGGCCAGTCTGTGAGTTCATGGGTTATATAATACATCTTGTATTCTATTCCAACTGAAGGGTTCATTCCCCACCACAGATCAAGACAATAAAATATGACTAATGCTGCACAGATGACATATAATATCACCTGTGCAGACATGTTACACTTTCCTGTTTCGTTGTTCTTCAATCTAAGCCTCCAATGTCACATCAGACATGTGTAACTATGCAAGTTGCCTTGCCATTAATTGTAACATTTCTCTTTGCCGCACTTACAAAGAAGCTATCTCCTGCCTTGAATGGCACCGCCTCTGTGTAATCGTCTGTCTGGATGCTTCCCTCACCTTCAATTACAACTATTGATATAAATGATGACTCATCCATCTTTATCTTAGCTTCGTCCTTGATTTCATATTTGAGACACTCAAAATATTTGCACTGTACAAGTCTCTCAAGCTCGTAGTGCTCATTAGTCTCTAATATTACCTCACATGTCTTATCCTTCTCATAAGCATTAGTATCAACGACATCTAATGCCTTTGCCACATGAAGCTCTCTTGGATTGCCGTATTTATCTCTTCTGTCATAATCATACATTCTGTATGTGCAGTTAGAATTCTGCTGAATCTCACAGATAATAATGCCGGCGCCGATTGCATGAATCGTTCCAGCCTTAACCATGACAACATCACCCTTCTTAACCTCAATCTTATTAAGAATATCTGTTATCGTGTTATCTGCAATTCTTCTCTCAATCTCTTCCTTAGAAACAGACTTTGATAATCCACAGTACAGATAAGAACCCGGCTCTGCATCCACAACATACCACATTTCGTTCTTACCATATTCATTCTCATTCTCCAATGCATACTCATCATTTGGATGAATCTGGATAGAGAGTGCCTGCTTGGCATCAATAAACTTGATAAGAATAGGGAATCTGTCCTGTGCCTGACATTTCCAGCCTAACCCGTCCTTGCCTATAATTGAGAGGTAATCATTGAATAACATTCCTCTGTATCGTCCGTTAGCTATACGGCTAGGTCCGTCTGGATGCGCTGATAATTCCCAGCTCTCCGCGATAATATCATAGTCGCATTTCTTGCCAAATACAGTTCTAAGCTTAGTTCCGCCCCACAGATTATCCTTAAATGCCGGGTCAAGCTTGACTATTGGATTGGCTGTCTTATCTATTACATAATTAAATTCAGAATCTTCATCATTGTAAATCTTGACTGTATCGTTCTCTGAAATATTCTCACCGATTGATACCTCTATGATGACAACGTTCTGATCTGTCTTATTCGCAATCTTATGCTTAGTTCCGACTGGCAGATAGACACTCTCAAACTTATGATAGTCTCTTGTCTCTGTATTAATCGTGATAGTAGCCGTTCCTTCAACTATTGACCAGTGCTCGCTTCTAAGCTCATGCTGGTGCAGATTCATACTCATGCCCGGGAACACTGTTATTTTTTTAACAGAATACTTCTGTGAATAAGTAAGAAGCTCATGTATACCCCATTCCCTGTATGAAAGTCTGTTGAAATCAAAATACTCCTCATATCTGTCAACATTCTGCTTAATTATCTCTTTGATATCTTCTGCATGGTTCTTAGAAGATACATAGACTGCATCCTCCGTATTAACCACTACTATATTAGACAAATCGTTAGCAATAACAAGATGTCTCTCTGCATTATTGATAACTGTTGTATCATTACAGTTATTCTTGATAACAAGGTCTGAATGGTTTATTGTGTTAAGCTCGTCAACATCATCAACTGTTCCGATATCCTTCCACTGGAAAGTACCTTTGACAACCTTTAACTTATCTATCTGCTGATATATAATCTCCTCGATACTTCCTGTAGGAATCTCTTTCATGACAGACTCCGAGAAACGTATCGCTCTTCTCATGGCTGGCACTTTTCTCTTGGCAGCCTTACATGAATTATATAACTTCTGGTTAAGCTTCCTTGTCCTGTTGATAAGGTCACCAACCCTGTATATATACATTCCACTGTTAAGAAGTCCCTCTGCGCCGTCTACTATCTCCGGCAGAATCTCTAATGACTTCTTCTTGGCAAATCCGACAACATCCTCATTCTCACTGATTATACAATCATATGATTCCTTGATGTTCTCTGATGGCTCAATTCCAAGTGCAACGATATTGCCCTCTTTGGCAAGCTCCTTACATCTAAGAATTGCATCCTTATATCCTGTTCCTTCAATTATATGGTCAGCCGTTACTACGAATACTAATTCAGACTGGTTGCAGAACAGGTTGGCAAGCATGATGGCTGCCGCTGTTCCCTTTGGTGTATTTTCCAGAATAAGTCTGTATTTCAGGCTCTGGAACACCTTCATCTGACCATTGACAATATTTTTATAGCTTTCCTTGGTAACAATAATAAATTCGTCACAAAATGGCATGTTGCGGACAATTGTCTCCTGCAACATGGAACGTCCCTCTTTAATGTTCATAAACTGCTTTGGGTAATTTTTTCTGGAGAGTGGCCATAAGCTGTCTCCGCTACCTCCGGCTAATATAATACATCTCATGAGATAAAATCCTCCATATAGGTAATTGTCACATTACCTCAACTGTCTGGTTGTACTAATTGCTAATTGACTGGTTTTGCATTTTCTGGTGCAGCCTGTGTCACAGGCTCTGAATTTTGTCCGTCAGACTGTGTTGCAGCACTGCTGCCATTCTTTATCGCATCCGTTTCTGCTTTAATAGATGCCATTACTGATGAGGCAAGCTCAGCAGGCGATGTTGTAGCTGCTGTTGTCGATGTTGTAACTGTCTGTGCAGTTGTACTTGGTGCTGCTGTTGTTGTAGGCGCCTGTGTTGTAGGTGCCTGTGTTGCCTTAGTTGTAGCCTCTGTTGATGGCTGTGTTGGAGCCTCTGTAGGAGCTGCTGTTGTGCTTATATTCACATCAGGCTGCGTGCCACTCTGTGGTCTTCTTGGAGCGGCTGTTGTTGTAGTCTCCTCCTCTGTTGTTGATGCCTGTGTTGAAGCCTTAGTAGAAGCTGCAGGAGTTGTCTTTGTAGCTGTAACTGATGCCTTGGTTGTCTGTGAATTGCCGTTATCCTTATTATGACCAGAAACGACCATAACTACCACAATTACAACGATAAGAACTACTGCGGCAAATACGCCGACTATTACACCTTTAAGTTCCTTTTCTGTTAATTTTAATCCGCCGATTGCGTATTTTTTCTTATCTGCTGATGATGGCCTTGCAGCCCTCCTGGCTGGCTTCTCATCATCTAATATGTCAATATCATCTTCATCATCATAATCTGAGTCTGAATAATCATCTTCGTCCTCATAGTCTTCATCTTCTGATGATACTGGAGCTGGTGCCACAACATCATCTTCATCTGCGAGGGCATCCTCATTCTCATCTGCATTCTCAGCCTTGATAGGTGCGTATGCAGCAAGAACTCCATCCCTCATAGATGCTATCTCACTTGTTATAAAGCTTGAGTCGATATTCATGATTGTCTCAATCTCATCCACTGAATATCCCTCATAGCAGTACAGAAGATATATTATCTTCTCTCCAGTTGTGAGTGATGCAAAGCATCCCTCTTCCTTGTCAAATCCTGCATCTGTAAGAAATGCCTCATTAAATTCAGCACTAGCCTCACCTAACTCTTCATCATCTTCTATAGACTCATAATTATAATCCTTCTGCTCTATCTCATTAGAGAATATCTCATCCTCTCTGTCACATACAACCTTATATAACTCTTTAGTTGCCTCTCTTGCCATCCACAGATGGATATCACATTCCTCAGAATCATAATCTGCGATATTCTTATATGCTTTGATAAAAAGATGCTTTGTAAGCTTTTCCTTAGTCTCGTCATCATCATATATGAATGCTGTAAGATTATATATCTCATCATATAAAAACTCTATAATCTTTCTATACGCATCCTTATCGCCCTTCTGAGCCTTCTTGATGTATGTATCAAGTTCATTCTTCTTTGCCATAACAGTCCTCTTTCTTTATTGCTTCACCAATCCAGGCCAGAACTAATTCAGTTCTTCATTTGCCATAGCTAATGCAGCCGCAATAACCTTGTCCATATCATAATATTTGTATTCCCCTAAGCGGCCTCCAAAAATGATATTTTCCTCTTTCTCTGCCAGCGCTTTATACTTTTGGTAAAGTTCCCCGTTCTTCTTATCATTAACCGGGTAATATGGCTCATCCCCCGGCTTCCACTCCGAAGAATATTCCTTACTGATAATGGTCTTTGGCAAGTCATTTCCATTTTCATCTTTTCCAAACTCAAACCATTTGTGTTCAATAATTCTTGTCCATGGAGTTTCGGCATCAGTATAATTAACTGCTGCATTACCCTGAAAATTAGGAATATCCAGTGTCTCTGTTTCAAACCTTACTGAACGGTATTCAAGATTACCAAGCTTATAATCAAAGTATGCGTCTATCGCACCTGTATATACAACCTTTTCAGCCTGACTGTCTAATTCTTCCTTAGCATCAGCAGATGCAAGATAATCAACACCAAGTCTTACCTCAATGCTTCCGGAAAGCTCGCTGTCATTAAGCATATTGGCAACCATCTTAGTATATCCACCCTCAGGAATTCCCTGATAAAGTGCGTTAAAGTAATTATTATCAAATGTAAGTCTTACAGGAAGTCTCTTGATAATGAATGATGGAAGCTCGTTGCATGGTCTGCCCCACTGCTTCTGTGTATATCCCTTAATCAGCTTTTCGTATATATCGGTTCAACAAGACTTATAGCCTGCTCCTCAAGGTTCTGTGGCTCACCTGTAATTTCTTTCTTCTGCTCCTCAATCTTGGCAGCAGCCTCTTCTGGTGTGACAACACCCCACATCTTATTGAATGTGTACATGTTGAAAGGCATTGAGTATA
>URGC01000007.1 GCA_900547255.1 uncultured Eubacterium sp.
GGAAGGCTTGTGCAGTTAGAAACGAAAAAGGCGCTCAGTTCGAGCGGAATTTGCACTTTCATATTTGAATCCATATTATATATATGTATATTAAGTCCTCCATCATTAAATAAATCTATTGCCTCTAGTTTATTAACATCATATCTTTTAATAATTTCCAATCTAGTTCCATCATGATTTGTTTCTGGTATAAAATCAATAGTAAAAAATCCATAAAAATAATACTGTCTAGAACCTAAGATATATTTATAAATATACCCATCTATATATATATATTGGTTTGATTCACATCATTTTCACTTGAACCCTCATAATACAAGGTACAATGAAGCGTATTTCTTATATATTTTTTCATCGGAAATATATTTAAAATTCCTATTCCTATTAACACCAAAATAATAATCCATACAAAAATATATATTATTATATTTATTTTTCTCATAATTATAATCCCCTAAAATTCCCTTTACAAATATATTAAATTTCACGAATCAAAAATCATTTCTGTAATCCACCGTTCTTCAATTCACTATCATAAAGATAAAATAAATTCAAATAATTTTTTAATTTTGATGTCCAATTATCAATCTCCTCTTTGTCTATTCCTCTTAATATTTCTATTTTCATTTGGAGGAAATCGTCATTACAAATAATTTTGCCATCATTATTATCTACCAAAAGAAAAATTTTGCTGCCAGATAAAAATTTTGCGGTATGCTCTCTATAAAATACTTCTGACAAATCGTTCCGCTCAAGTAAATATGCATCACATGTTTCTTTAGTTACATTTTCAGCACGCATAAATCCTCTCATTTCCACTATTGTCTCTTCATAATTAATGGGCTTCAAACTGAATATTTCTTTAAGAGCAATGAATAATTCATCACATGTCTTATATGGCATAATAATCTGGCCGCCATATTTTCCCATTAATTTCATAAAAAAATCTGAGGAATAAGGAGTTATTTCCAAATCATCTTTTTTACCTCCAAAAAGCCATTTTTTAAACATAATGTTAATTCCTTTTCGTGTTACTTTTTACGTTGATGTTACCAGCTATATATCATTTTCCACCCAGAAAAACAATACTTTATGTCTATAACGACATTTTTGCTACAAATTTGTTGATTTTTTGTCGTCTTAGACACAGACAATTGAATTTCACTCATTATATCTATATAATTATTTGATATAAAGGGGGGATTTCTATATGTTGAGTAATATAATAACCTTTATTATAGAAGGTCTTATTGCTGCTTTCTTTCTTAACAGGACATTCATCAATACCAAAAGCAGATATCAGAAAAGTGCAGCTTTCATAATTGGCTATGGGATTCTGACAATTATATCATTCGCCCATATAATCCCTCTTAATCTGGCTGCATTTACAATTATCAATTTTCTTATTGTATACATAATATATACACCTGTTATCTCAGGTGCGATTTTCTATGCAATAATCATGACATGTGTTATGGGATTTTCTGAGCTTTTATTCAGCAGCATTGCAGATAATTTTCAGATTAGTCCTATGCTTAATGATAAATCAATATTTCTATTCTTTATACTTAGCAAATCATCATATTTCATATTACTTCTGGTTGTATCAAGACTGACCCATAATAATGACAGTTCAAAACACAATGCCGGCAAAAATATATCTTTTGCCGATGTCATTCTTATTGTCATAACATTACTGACTCTTGTTGAAATGTTCTGCCTATATCACATTATGTGTAATGCAATTCTTTCAGTAATTGATTCCAATATGATTATATTATGCTGTATCTGCACTATAGTCATAGATATAACATTAGTTTGGTTTATGTATTATATGACTGCCAGAAATAATGAACTCCTACAGCTTCATCTTCAGCTACAGTCTGAAATTGAACGTAACAGCACATATCAGCTTCTTGAAACCTCATATGAAAATCAACAGATTATGATTCATGATATGAAAAATCATCTTAACACAATTATGAATCTGATATCTGATACACAATCTGATGATGCAAAGTCATATATTAATTCTCTTATAACATCTAAGGAATTTAATACTAAGACTAAATACTGCACTGACACAAGACTTAATACTATTTTTAACAGATATATCATGATGGCTGATAGTTTATCGATAAAATGTAACATAGATGCATATAATTCCAACACTTGTTTTATCAAATCAAGCCATCTTACATCAATAATATGTAATCTGTTAGATAATGCTATAGCGGCATGTTCCAATGCACCTGACCCACATATTGACATTAAGATTACGCCAGTCGCAACAAGCAACACAACATTTATATCTATAACCAATACATGTACTAACAAGCCTCTTACAGATGAAGCTGGCAATCTGATTACAAGTAATCAGGACACAATCCATCATGGTTATGGACTAAAAAGCGTTAGCAAAATTGTATCTGAATATAACGGCAACATACAGACACATTATGATGATGAAAACAAAGTATTCTGCGTACTATTAACTTTGGAGGACAGGTAATTATGAGATTTGCAATATGTGATGATGAGATTACATCAAGGCAGGTTATTAAATCATATATAGAAGAATATTTTCAGAATAACAAACTTGGTCTGCCTGATATATGTGAATTTGAATCCGGAGAAGCTCTTCTTGACGATAACTCACATTTTGACATAGTATTCCTTGATATTGAAATGAATGGTATTAGTGGTATAAGTGTGGGCAGACGTATGTCAAAAACTGATAAGCATACTCTCTTCATTATTGTTACATCATATAATGATTACCTTGATGAGGCCATGAGTTTCCAGGCATTCAGATTTTTAAACAAGCCTGTTAATAAAACCCGTTTTATGCGGAATCTTCACGATGCCCTATATGTATCTAATACTAATAACGAAAGAATCGCTATTGTCACTAAAAAAGAAGTCCTGACTATGTTCTCATCTGATATTATCATGATTGAGGTCTGCAACCGTAAAGTAAATGTCTATACTACTTATGGCAGCTATGAATCAAAAGAGCCGCTCACATATTACTCTGAGCGGCTTAATCCCAACATTTTCTTCCAGCCCAAAAAGGGTTTTCTTATCAACATGGGGTTTATTGATTCATTTAACAATGATAAAGTATCTTTATTTCAAGGCAGATACCATGCTTATGTCACTGTCAGGAAATACAATGAGCTGAAAAATGCATATCTGATGTATCTAAACAGCATAACATAACCATTCCCTATCCAAACATGCTCATGAGGTTAGCGACAACTAATCCGCCAC
The DNA here is from genome assembly GCA_900547255.1 of uncultured Eubacterium sp. Classification (GTDB taxonomy): domain Bacteria; phylum Bacillota; class Clostridia; order Lachnospirales; family Lachnospiraceae; genus Lachnospira. The sequence continues at coordinate 3,274 of URGC01000007.1, forward strand.
CAGTACCCACAATATAGCCGAGCAGCGCCATCATTATTCCGACTGGAACAAGGGCATTAGAGTATGCTCCGGCAAGAACCGGGGCTGTTGCAGTTCCACCTATGTTGGCAAGTGATGCAACACAGCAAGTGAATATATCCATCTTCAACAGCTTTGCAAGAATAACCATGATAACGACATGGATTATAAGAATTACAAAGCCTGCAAGCAGCCAGATATGTGCGTTACCAACTGCACTGAGGTCTGCTCTTGATGCTATAAGAGCAATTACTATATACAACATAACATTAGATATCTCTTCAGTCCCCTTAATCTTACCAAATGGTGTGAGGGCGAATACAATTCCTAATACCGATACAATAAGCACTGTCCATGTTGTGCTGTCAAAGAACGAAAGCCTTGCATTAATCATGCTTCCAAGTTCCATTGAAGCTGCTGACACGAAAAGTCCTGCACCTAATAAAAGAATAATGTTCTGCCATGCAATAGGCTTTGTGTCAGCTTTAGCCTCTTCCTCAAGAGCTGCTCCAACACCATCTATAATACTTGTATCAGCTTTAGTCCATCTGTTGAACTTCTCATGGTTGCCAATAGCCCATAAAAGGAACATAACATATAGAGTTGCACAGATAGAATCTATAACAAGTGCATACGCCATTGTTGATTCATCTACCTGAAGGGCTGCCTGAATGGCAAGCATGTTGCCGCCTCCGCCCATCCAGCTTCCGCATAATGCTCCGAGTGCCTTCCACGCACCTTCACCCAATATCTGGTGGAATATGGCATATGATGCGACAAATCCTAATCCGATAGACAATGTCGCAGCAAAGAAACCTATAAGCATCTTAGGTCCTAATTTTACAATCTTTTTAAGGTCACAGCGAAGCAGCATTATGAACAGCATCGCATACAATATTGGATTTTTAACTGATTTATATACTGCACTTGTGGCACTAAGATCCCATAACCTGACTGTACACAGAATCATAAGCCCGAGGTATATAAGAACAATCGGTGGAGCAAAGTTAAAGAAAACCTTAGCCTTTTTGCCTTTGAATATCTTCGGTAAATTGACTAATACCGCAGAGACAAGAATAAGCACTGCGAGATACATAAAACCATCTTTTATCATCTAATATATCTCCTTTAGGTTATAGATATGTCTGTAAAAACATCTGCATTTACATATTCTTTAGTGCTTCTAACAGATAATCCCATATTGTTGCCCTGTTTATCCATACGGTATACCTGTGTATTATTCTGCTCCGGTGTGCATTCCAGGCGTATATCTGCCTGTCTCTGTTATGTTATTATCCTCCAGTTTTATATCAGACAACCTGTACTGATTGTCGTCTTCCATAACATTATAATAAATGTCACACTCACATTCACATTTTCTCATAACAATATGCTCTGCATATGATAATGGAATATCTTTCCTGTCCTTCAAATCATAAAATTGTGTCCACGGATTGATGTTGATAAAGCTGCAAATCCTGCCACGCACCTCCTCAACAGTTATATATTCATAACGCTGTGGTGTGTCTGGACGCATCTTCAGCCATAAAAGATTATACCCATTATCTATGCGGATATGTCTCATAATTACATTTTTATTATGAACGGATTCCGAGCCACATGTCAGACATCCATGACAGAAGCCATACTGGCAGTCTTCTATGATTATACGCTCATTAATTCCATTCTCCGGCAGGCTGTCAGCCCACGGACCTTTGCCGCCTTTCAATGCCACTGCATCATCATTCACTTCAATAACGCATCCCTTTATCAGAATATCGCTGCACACGTCTATATCAACCGCATCTGTGCTTGGCGCTTTAACTGGCGTTCTCGGACTATATATGTGGCAGTTAAGATATTTTACATGATTGCTTTTGTATATGTGATTAGTCCAGAACTGTGAATTGCACATATGAAGTCCTGCAACAGTGATATTTGTGCTGTCAGAGATATATACAAGGCGGGCACGCTGTTCATCCTTATTCGTACATTCAGGATTCCAGCTTCTTCTCTGCCAGAATGCTCTCCACGACCTTGCGCCATTGCCATCTATTGTGCCTTCGCCACATATCACCATTCCATCAACGCCGTTAACATTGATAAGAGCTGGATAATACATGCAGTTCTCGCCCTCAATACGTGTCATCATTACTGGGTAATCAGATATGTCATCACTACCTCTAAGCACGCCGCCCTTACAGATGTAAAGATTAACTCCCTGCTTAAAAAACAGTGCGCCTGTCATGTAAATTCCCTGTGGCACAACTATCACACCGCCGCCATTGTCTGCAACGGTGTCGATAAGCTGCTGGAATCTGGCAGTATATACCACGCTTTCCTCTGTATATGCCACATCCTTTATACCATAATCTGTTATTACATACTGTGTACCAAGCTGTTCTAACTCCGGTACGCTATCATCATAAAACCATTTGTCTATAATAGTTCCATCTGGAAATGTGTCTGTCATCTGCATTAAAACAACTCCCCCACTCACTTAATCTTTACTATCAGACCGCAATTATTCTTCCTGTCTTGGCATTGACCCTATGAGATATTGATATAACAGTTCTGTTCTCTGATACCCTCTTTAATGCATCAAGAACCTGTTTTTCAGTCTGTGCATCAAGATTAGCAGTTATCTCATCAAGCAGAAGAAGCTTTGGCTTTGCCACTGCGGCTCTTGCAATTGAGAGAAGCTGCCACTGTCCCTGTGAGAACAGCTCTGGTGTACATGGCGTATCATATCCATTATCAAAATTCATAATATCATCATCAAGACCAGCCAGTCTTGCCGCATCCCTGACATCTTCCATGCTTATAGAACTGTCATACAGTGTAATCTGGTCTTTAACAGTTCCCGGAACCATATGGAATGTCTGTTCAACATAACCAAACAGCTTACGTTTATCATCATCTGGAATATCATATGTACTGATACCACCAATACGTACCTCGCCCTTCTGAGGTTCATATAAGCCAAGCAGAAGCTTGAATATAGTACTCTTACCAGCTCCTGTCCTTCCTGAAAGTGTAACCTGCTCTCCCTCATTGACATAGAAGCTGAGATTTTTAAGTACATCTTTTTCATCATATCCAAATGTTACATCATTAAATTCTACATATGGCACATTTTTTTCATCGGCAGAATCTGTCTGTCCCGTTTTGATGTCCGATTTGTTCAATAATTCATCCTGTGCAAAGAACTCATTAATTCTGTGTACACCTGCAATTGCTGACTGTATTGTCTGAATCTCCATACCGAGACTCTCTACTGGTGAAAATATCTGTGATATATAGTTAATTACAGCAACTGCTGTACCTGCTGACATTCCAAATAATGCAAGAACATCTGCGTTGCCTGACGCTGAGAATAACATAACAACTGCAACAACAACCGCATTAAGTATCAATATTACTGGCGAATATATAGCATCATAAAAGTTAGTTTTCTCTACAGCCTTATAACTCTCATCAATATAAGTATCATAACGCTGTGCCATATATTTTTCTTTTCCAAGGCAGTGAATTGTTCTTATATTGTGAAGAGTCTCTGGCACATGGCCTGAGGCACGTCCCACAGCTCTACGGTTTTCAATCTGCGCTGCAAGCATATTCTTCTGTACCACTCTTGTAAACAAAAATATAAATGGAAGTGAAATCAAAAGAACTATTGCAAGTCCCTGATTCTTAAACCATATAACTGCAAGAATACTTATAATCTTGCACACATCTGCAAACATACTTATAATTCCAGATGTGAAAAGGTTCTCGACTGTATCAACATCACCAACAAATCTTGATACAACAGTTCCCGGCTCCTGATTATTCAGGCAATCTGCTGTCAGATGAACATATTTGTCCATAAGACTGCTTCTCAATGAATGGGTAATCTTCTGTCCAAACACTGTAAGCAGACCTTCTCTTGCACTCTCTGTAAGTCCTGTAACCGCTGTAAACAGGAAATACATCATAACAAGCATAATTGAAACATCCCCACCGCCTGTAATTGTATCTATCAGTCTGGCAAGAACAAGTGGTGGTATAAGTGCGGCAACAACTGCACCTGTCACAGTCACAACAATACCTAAAGATAATAATATATGTTCTTTAACAGTATTTAAAATAACATTTTTTACATTTCTGTTCTTATTCATAATACTGCCTCCTAGATCTGTGCCTGAGCATTGTAAAGCTTTGAATATTCCGGACATTGCTTCATTATCTCATCATGTGTTCCAATTACTGTATGTCCATCTTCCATCCATATAACCTTATCCATCTCTGGGAACAGATAAAGTCTGTGTGATATAATAACCACGATACTGTCAGCCGCCATCTTCTTCAGATTAGCAAATACCTGTTCCTCTGTATCCCTGTCTAATGCTGAGAATGGATCATCCAGAATCATAACCGGTCTCTTATGGCTGAGGGTTCTTGCAAGTGCCAGTCTCTGCGCCTGTCCACCCGACAGTCTCACGCCGCCATTGCCTACCATAGTATCTATGCCATCTTCCATCTCTGAAACTTCATTATCAAAACATACTGCTTTGATATAATCTTTTACTTCGACATTATCGCCCATAATAATATTATGCTTGATTGTATCATTGAATAATTCAGGGTCATGTCCAAGATAACCGATAAGTCCAGTCTGTTCTACTGATGGTATATCCTTTAATTCTTTTCCATTAACCTTGATGCTTCCCTCATATGGATATTCACACAAAAATGTCTTTCCAAGTGTTGATTTACCACATGCAACAGCACCAGTAACACCTATTATCTGTCCCGGTTCTGCCTTAAATGTTACATCTCTGTATATATCACTGCCGCCCGGATATGCGAAGCTTAAATGCTCTACATCAAGCTCTGCCTTATCCTTAACTCTGCTTATATCATCATATCCAACACTGTTCATAAGAGGCTTGATTCTCTTCCATGAAACCTGTGCCTTATGAACTGCATTAAACAGCTTAGCAGCCTTAGATGACTTGTCTGAAAGCTTGATAAAACATGCAAGGAATGTTGTAAATGCGGCAACATCCCAACTGCACCAGCCTATTCCAAGTACATTTCTGCTTCCGAAATACAGAATAAATATTGTACCAATCATTGCAATAATTCTATACAGTGGCTGGAATATTGTAACCCATATATTGGCGCAGACTGCTGATTTCTCATAATCAGTCAGGTTCTTCTCATATGCATCTTTTCTGTCATTCTCACGTCCGTATACACGATATGTAATCGCATTGCTGGCTCTGTCAAGTGTGGCTGCACTTAAAATTCCTGACTGCTCCTTATATCTTGCACCAGTCTTCTGGACATTGCCTTTCATCTTCTCTGCAAGAATATATGACACTGGCGTGAATATCATACTAAGCAGCGCAAGTCTCCAGTCATATACAAGAAGCATGGCTGCGTATGCAACAAGCGCAACACCTGTATCAAATACTTCTGTTGTAAACTTTCTCATTCCCTCTACACAGTCGTCTACATCAAGGATGGCTTTAGTCATTACATTGCCTGTGCCCTCCTGTTCAAGCTCTATTCTGCTCTTATGGACAAGTGTATTATAAAGAATCTCTTTCATACGTTTGTTAACATTGTTAGCAAATCGTCTTACATAAAATCTCTTGATATATCTTGATATCTGGACTACAGCGATAGATACTATGTACGCTGTGACAAGAATAAGCATATCGTTAAACACTGCATTACCGCCCAATATATCAACAAGGCAGCCTGTCATCTTACCTTCAAACCAGGGACCTTCAAGAAGTCCGAAATTATATATAAGTCCTGATATCGTAACAATAAGCAGTACGACCCATTCAGCTTTGAAATATGACATTATTCTGTCTGCCTGAAATGCTTTGCCATTACTTTTCATCACTATCTTCCTTCATATCTTCCGTATTCATTCCAATACTCTCAACAAGCTTTGCTACATCGGTAAATCCTGCTTTTCTCTGCATCTTTGAACGCCAGTATAACGTATCAAGTGTCTTACAGAATGTCTCTTTCTCATCTTCTGGAAGCTCTGCCAGAAGCCATTCATAGAATATGGCTTCTATATGCGCCTTGGAATTCTTCAACATCTCTGCCTTCTCTGTAGCGTATAATAGCTGGCTTCGTCCGTCTGCCGGATTAGGCTTGCGGTACAGGTATCCTTTGCTTTCCAGGCTCGCCGCCCGTCTCGCCGCAGCCCCCTTGTCAATCTTTAACTGCTCTCTTGCCTCTGCCTGTGTAATTCCCGGATTATGTCTGATAAGATGGATAAAATCGAATTCTGCTGTGCCTATTCCATCTTCTTTCATAGTCTGTACTGTGAATTTACTCACCTCTCTTGCTATCTTGGTTATCTTTCTTCCAGTATCATCCATTACAATAATCCTCCATTTCTACAGCTATACACGACGCCATATCTTACATCTGATACTCCACAATACCTCTTTGAATCACATGTAAAAAATGCTAAACGCAAAAATAGATGTACCTACATCTAAATTGGATGATAGTACATCTATTTTCTAAAGTCAATATTTAATTATCACTTTATTGCACATATTGTGCTGACACTATTAACGTCTTCTAAGCTTGAATTCCTTTAATAATTCATCAAGAGATATAGCTGATGCTGTAAGCTCCTCGCTTGTAGCAGATGTCTCCTCTGCTGCTGCTGAGTTAGTCTGGATAACATCATTAATAGACTCGATACCTGTCTTAATCTCCTGAACTGACTCTGCCTGCTTATCAGAAGAAACTCTGATATTGGCAACCTCACGAAGAATCTCATCAAGGTCAGTCATAACCTGATTCATAGCTTCTTCAGCTTCCTTAGTAATTCTGTTACCGCTCTCAACATCATGTAATGACTCTTCAATCAATGTCTTAGACATTGTTGCTGAATTAGCACTCTCCTCTGCAAGCTGTCTGATCTGGTCAGCAACTACTGCGAAACCTCTACCATGCTCACCAGCTCTTGCTGCCTCAATAGAAGCATTAAGTGAAAGAAGATTTGTCTGTGATGCGATATTCTCGATATCTGCAATAATCTTCTCGATATTCTGAGTTGTAGAATTAATCTTCTCCATAGCAGTTGTTAATTCCTGCATCTTATTCTGGCTGTCTGCTGCCTCGGCACCTACAACCTTAGCTTTGTCATGTACGACATCTGTTGACTTAGTATTATCAAGTACATGTCCAGTTACAACTTCAATTGTAGTTGTGAGCTGCTGTACTGCTGCTGCCTGATTAGTTGCACCCTCAGCGATATCCTGTGAACTCTCGGCAAGCTGTCCGCTTCCTGTAGATACCTGCTCTGCTGATGTCTGGATTCCATGTAATGTATCACTAATCTTCTCAACCATCTCATTAAGCTCATCTAACACGCTCTTTAACTGTCCAACATACATATCAGGACATGTACTGTTGACATTGAAATCGCCCTCTGAGAAATGTTCAACAACATATAAAAGATCTGAAACGACTATTTTTAAAATATGAGCGGCTGTCTTAAGGCTGCCTGCAAGCTTGCCTATCTCATCTTCACCTTCATACTCAATCTCAACATCAAAATTACCTTCTGCAATCTGTTCAGATGCTACTGCCATCTCCTTAAGAGGAAGTACAAGAAGCTCCTCTAATGAACACATCGCACGGTAGTTATAAAAGAAACCTACCAGTCCAACTACAACAACTACTATTGCCCCCACAATATTCTTTGAAATAATCATACCGCCAAGTGCAATCAGTGCAATTATAAGATATGCCACATGCATACGTCTGAATATAATCGCAAGCTTTTCTTTTATTGGTTTACTTTTAATCTTCTCTTGAAGTGGACTCATAAAACCTTTTCCTCCTAACTTTTATTAACATACTTTCTTTATTGTACATCATATTTTCTTAATTTTCTATAGGTAGTTTTAAATTTTATTAATATACGACATAATTATACATAGATTTTTGAATATTTTTAAATAGATTTAAAATTCATATTTTACTATCTCACAATTCTTAACACCAAACTCAGCATACTCTTCATTCGACATTTCGTGAAAATATGACTGCACAACACGGGCTATTCCATTGTGGGCGACAAGTATATATGTCTTATCAGAAGCCTTTATCTCATCAAGCAGGTTATATATTCTCTGCGCCAGATGGAGCATTGATTCTCCACCCTCATATCTTGTGACGAACTGGCTTTTTGCCTGTGTGAATTCTTCGCCATCTCTTGGTGTTGATTCGTATTTACCGAAATTCTGCTCTTTAAGCCTGATTTCTTCTCTTGCTGGAATACCTGTAATCTCTGATATGTGCATTGCTGTATCCCTCGCCCTTATAAGCGGCGAATAAAGAATCTCATCCGCAGTAATCCCTTCGCTTACAATCTTCTTTCCTGTCTCAACTGCCTGTTGATGTCCAAGCTCTGTCAGCGCAATATCGGTTGCACCACATATCTTATTCTCTACATTCCATACAGTCTGTCCATGACGAACAAAATATACACATCCCATGACTGTACCTCTTCTCTTTCATAGTTAAAATACATTGATTATCTTATACTCAGTATACCGCAAAATCAATATACAATGTAACTGTATTTTTCTTATGCTCTTTTAAATTGTCCATGATATATTATATTTCTTCTTACATGAAGCAGCATGCACACAAATCTTACCCCGAATATATCTATAAGTCCTGCCACTATCCTGTCTGCCCTTCTTAACGAACATTTACTGACCCATTCATTTTCATCAAGACTGTTCATAAGGCTTTTTCTCTCTGCCCTGGATGCTGGGAGGTCGCTTATTGTCATAATAATGAAATAGCTCTCGCAGAAACAGTCCTCAAGCAACGTCTTTAAACGGCTGTCAAGCTTATCATTATGTCTTATATCTTCAATATTGTTTATTACCTGCTCTAGTCTGTCAGACAGATTTTTATAATTATTGATACTTGTGATAGACCCACTTACACCCTTGCGGTATGCATAGATAATCTCAGGCATGACCACAACGCTTTCCGCCGCAAGAATAACCTGCCACGTCAGCCTTAAATCCTCATAATTCCTTCCTACGGGATATTGAAAGCCATTATCCGCAAAGAAGCTTCTTTTATAACAGTAACACCACGCACACAATCTATAAAATGTATTGCGCTCCAGCGCAAGCTCTAATACCTCTTTTAAAAAATATGTGCCATCATACTCACATTGATATGATGGCAGCTCAAATTCGGCTTTTCTTATCTTTAATTCATCTTTATTCTCAAATGGCTGATATGAATACACCACCATGTCGGGCTTATTCCCACATGCTGCCGCAATCTCTCCAAGATAATCTCCAAGCCAGAAATCATCGCTATCCACCAGAATAAAGTACTCTCCTGATGCATTTTTTATCCCCGTGTTTCTTGCCACCGAAAGTCCCGCATTTTTCTGATGTATAACCTTGATTCTTGAAAATTCTTCACTGTACTTATCACACATCTGTCCAGAACCATCGTTAGAACCGTCATCCACCAGAATTATCTCATAATCATTATAACTCTGGCTAAGAATCGACTGAACACATTCGTCAAGATATTCCGCAGTATTGTACACTGGGATAATAAAGGAAAAGGTCATAGATATTGTCTCCTATAAATGCTGGTTTATCATATGCATTTATAGATATAAGATATTACATCCAATTCTCTTCTATCGTCTTGGACAATTGAATAAACATATCATAATATTTATTTTTAGTCTGATTAATAATGTCTAATGAGTTTCACTTTCTAAAGGATAAAATGAGATTAATTTATGCGGAATACAATATAGAAAGACATTGCAGTACGGATGGATAGATGATATGATTTGTATGTAATTAATTTTTGATAATAGTGATTACATACAATGCATATAGAACATGTAGCCCTTCTAGGCAGTCACAAATCTTTATGATGAAATAAGGTATCAGAAATATGGATAACATTTTTAAACGCACCAATGCTCACTGGGTACGTTATGATAAATATGAATGGAAAGAATTGACTGACGGTGTTTTATACCTTACTCCGGCAAAAGATGCCGTGATGTCACTTTACAATCCCATCAAGGAGTATGAGGAGCTGGTACTAACCGCTCTTGGAATTGGTCTTGATGTTATGCAGAAAAAAACAAGAAACGCTTTCTACGGAAGATTACCTCGCCTACTTCTTTCCTTTTGACAAGATCTCTTTTGTAAAAAAAGGTCGGGAATCTATGTGGAATACAGATAGCCGGGAAATGTTTGCGGTAATTATGACTTTACAAGATAAGCCACAAGCAGTGCTTATGAGCTTTCAAAAGGAATATGCTGAAAGCTATGAATGGATTACCACGGTATTCTCTGACTGGGCTTTTACCTTTGTTACCAGCTTTCTGTATTATCAGGATTATGATGCGTTGGAGGAAGCAGAACGGAATGTGTACCGAAAAGGAATGCATTCAGATGATGTTTTCCTTTATGATAACGGATGAAAACTCTACGCTGAAACTGTGCAAGCACTGTGGACAGATATTTGTAGCCAGCCGCTCCAATGTGCAGTTCTGTTCTCCGCAATGTAAAAATAAGCATAATGTATATAAGTGTCGGGCGAAAAAGGATGAGGAATAAACAGATTCTTATTTGACAAGCTATAAACGAAATGGAGATGACCAAATGAAAAATGAGTTGATTACATTTAAAGATGGAACTTTAGAACTGAATGTACCTGTTTCGTGGGAGCAGGAAACAGTATGGCTTACACGAAATCAAATGGCGGAGCTTTTTGACCGTGATGTAAAAACCATCGGAAAACATATAAACAATGCCCTAAAAGAGGAGCTTGATAACTCAACTGTCGCAAATTTTGCGACAGTTCAAATGGAAGGTGGACGTGAGGTAGAAAGAAATATCGAACACTATAATCTTGATATGATTATCTCCGTTGGTTATCGTGTAAAATCCACACGGGGTGTCCAGTTTCGAAAGTGGGCAAACTCCATCCTGAAGCAGTACATAATTCAGGGATATGCTGTAAATACTAGCCGTATGAACCAACTCGGCGAGGTGATACGGATTATGAAGCGGACAGAAAACAGTCTGGATGCAAAGCAGGTGCTTTCGGTAATTGAAAAATACAGTCTTGCTTTGGACTTGCTGGATGATTATGACCACCAGACAATGAAACGACCGGACGGAAACAAGGCAGTCTATATATTATCATATGAAGAATGCAGACAAGTCATTGACAGTATGAAATTTTCGGCTGATTCCGATTTGTTCGGCAATGAAAAGGATGATTCCTTTAAGGGTAGCATAGGTAATATCTACCAGAGCTTTGCGGGGCAGGATATCTACCCGACACTGGAAGAAAAAGCTGCAAATCTTTTGTATTTCATAACAAAGAATCACAGCTTTTCCGATGGCAACAAACGAATCGCAGCAACAATGTTTCTGTATTTTCTTGATAAAAATGGCATCCTATTTGCTGATGGAAATAAGCTGATTGACGATCATACACTTGTAGCACTGACGATTATGATTGCAGAATCAAAACCAGATGAAAAAGAAATGATGATAAGCGTGATTATGAACTGTATTTGCGGATAGGGTGAAGCCATGACAATTGATACATTCATAGCGTAACGATATGGACAGGACATTTATTGAGCCCTGTCCTTCTTCTATGTTGTATCACTTTTTAAACAGTGCTACAATAAAGAAAATTTGATTTGATAGAGAGGAATATTTCTTATGGTATCGTATAAAACAAATTTAACTGCTGAAAAAAGAAAAAGTTAGTTGAAATTGCTTTAGGAAGTCAAAAAAACATTAGAAAAAGAAAAGTGATAACACCTATTTGCTTTGTTTTGGCTATTTTAGAAATACCCATTGCTTTATATTTTTGCATAAATGGCGTATATGTTTCTGGAATTACTTTATTGATATTCGGTTTTTTAATGTTGTTTTTGGCTTTTAAGGCAAAGAATTTTCAACGATTTGCACTAATGCAGGTAGAGAAACAACTAGATACGTTGTTTCAAGAGGGAGTGGTAGAATACATATTTGACAATGATGGCATTGTAATCAAATCCCAAGTTGGAAATGGACAAAATTATTGGAATGCATTTAAAGAATATGGAAACTTCGAAGAATATATATTCATTAAAAGAAAAGACAATACAATGATTTTAGTAGATAAAAACGATTTGACAAGTAATGAAACAGATGAATTACTGTCTTTACTTTCAAATAATATACATTGATAGTTTTTAAATTCTGAATAGGCGAATTCCGGGTTTATGTTGAGTCTAGAGACACACGAAGTTTTGAAGTTGACGGATTGTTTATTGAGATATAATTTCAATTCTATTGCTTATGGGGAAAGAATATGAACAAACAAAAATTAGTTGTTAGACTATTTATATTTCTGTTCTCTGTTTCTATTTCTGTAACTGTTTTACCTTGTGGAATAATCAATACACATGGTTTGTTTGGCGAAATCACTTCGTCTGTTGTTACAGATGATAAAGATAGTTCTACAAATCAAGAATATAACTTATTTGAAACGAAGAAACAGATTAAAGAAATTAATATTTATAATATATGGTTTAAAATTTGGACATTCATCATCTTGGTGAAATATGCGCAGTATTTATTTAGACTTCCTAGGGAAGATACTATCGTTTCGTTAAAGGTTCGAATGAATAATTGATTCTTTCTGCAAAGTATAAAACAGAAAGGAGAATAAAATTTGTTTGAACAAGATTATGTCATGAGAATTATTAAGGAGCTGGTGAGAGCGATATTGAAACTACTTTTTAATATTGATACCGATTCACCATCCACAGAATTATTAGAAGACGAAAAAGAGCAACAGAAACTAGATGCGTTACTGGACATGGTAGATGCGGGCAGTATTAACGAGGCTGAAAACATAATTTATGAAATTACTGAAAATGGAGATAAAGTAAACCTTGAAATTGCACTATTGTTTTATTCCTATTTAAATGATAAATCAGATGATTTTCTGGAAGAACATAATTTTAGCAGAGATGAAATCAAGTCAGGACTGAAGGATATTTCTTCGAGGTATGGAGTCGGAAGTTTTACTGAAATGTTTTTGCAATAGCCTATAGAATTGTAATTCAACAGAGATGAAACTCCAGTTTCACGGAGAGAACGGGAGCAACAGAAGCTTTGAATTTATGGAGGATAATATGTTTAACACAAAAAAACAATGTCGGTTATAGTATTCTGTATTTACATTTTTTTGCTTATATAGTTGATTCTATTTAGCACCAATTGGGGAGATTTAGACCATATAAGAAATATTAATCTAATACCTTTTAAAGGCTCTATGATTGTTAATGTAATAGGCATGCTAATTGAAGTGTTTGCCTTGGCGATGCTGATATTATTATTAGTTGCAAATGCATAATACAACTCCCAGGTTGTCGTAAACATTTACATACTATTGTTAAAAAAACAGTTCCGCTTGTCCCCTCAAATTTCTCCTATAAGTGATGGAACAATTTCTGACTTTATGACAGGGTTATATGCCCTGTCATTTTTATGGTCATTTTTAGAAAATCTGTTCCCCAATCACAAGATTATATATATAGCAGTGACCCTGTATCAAGGAAATCATATATATTTAATTTATGTGGGCAGGAAAATTTCCTGCCCTCTGTTTAATTTCTCCCCTTTGCAACTATTACGGTTAGTGATATATTTATTACAGTAACCGTTATATGGGAGGTGAGAAATTGCGTGACAATATAAAGGGTGGTGCACTGACTGAAGTGACCTTTTTTGTATTGCTTTCACTCTATCAGCCTAAGCACGGATATTCAATTATGCAATTCATTGAGAAAAAAACCAATGGGCGATTAGTACTTGGTGCTGGAACGCTGTACGGTGCGCTCACATCTCTTGAAGATAAAGGCTGGATTACACCGTGCGGTAATGCAGGTGGAAGAAAAAAAGAGTATCTTATCACAGATGCGGGCAAATCGGTTTGTAATAAGGAAATGACTCGATTAAAAGAACTAATCAAAATTGCTGAAGATATTATGGAGGAAGATTATGAGTAAAAAGTATTACCGTTTCTTTTGGGGCTTTTTGAAGAAGCAGGAGAACTGGCTGAATGAAATGGCGGATAAAGGTTACCGTTTAGTTCGTACAGGCAGGGCATGGTATGAGTTCGAGGATTGTGAGCCTAGGAAATATCGCTATGCTGTAGAATTTGTCGGAGAAAAATCGAAGCGGAATGCCAAGGAGTATGCGTCCTTCTTGGAAGATTTCGGCTATCGTGTGTTATTCAAGAATTTAAATCTTGATTATTCTGTGAGGAAAACTGTCTTTCGTCCGTGGGCAGAAAAAGGTGGCAAAATTGCAACAACCAGCGGTACATATAGCAAAGAACTTCTTATTGTAGAAAAGGAAAACGATGGGAAGCCTTTTGAATTGCACACTACCGAAGATGACATCCGAGAATATAAAAAGACAGTTCGCAAACCATTTATTTTTTCTATCGTTACCATACTCATTGTTATTTTAATCTCCCTTGGAAGTGTTTTCCTGACACAGACCTTGGGTATTGAAAGCACCAGAAGTGCAACAAGAATTGGTTATGTTGGTAACGAGGGATATAGTAGTTGGAATGGTAAATATACTTCCCTTAATGGAACTATGAAGAAAAGCATTCATCCAAAGACAGATATGCTTCATATTGAGGTAAAAACGGATGCTGGGGTAATTTCCATTGAAATACAGGATGCGGACGGCAATGTTATTTTCGATGAATATGATATTGGAACTGCGTCTTTTGATGTAGCTGTGCCTGGAAAAGTTGTTGTTAGAGTTATAGCTGAAAGTCATAAAGGCAGTTTTTCGGTAGAATAGGAACTTATACGGAGAATTAAATATTGAATAAAACAGAATGGATATTATGCCCTGTTTGTGGAAACAAAACCCGTGACAGACTTCGGGAAGATACTGTATTGAGAAATTATCTAATTTTTATTGCATCATTACTCACGCAATAATTAAATTCATATCTCAAATACCATCACAACATTCCTGCTCTTCTCAATCGCAGCTATATCTGTGCAGTCTATCTCGTCCACAAATGATATCTCTGGCACGTTCATAAGAAATGCTATGTATTCATCTGATGGATAATAGAAAAACATTGTCATATGCCTTGGGTTCACATAATATGAATCCAGAATACGCTTCATAACTCTTTTCATTATCTCTATAGAAAATGGATTGAAAAAGAAAAAGATTGTGGCTTCCAAAGGCACAACGTACTTTTCCGCCTCTGCATTTATGAATTCTACGCTTTCAGGCATTTCATTATGAAATTTATCATGCTTATGTGCCTTGTTATATGAAGACAGATTAGCCTGTGCAATGTCAATGAATTCCTGCATCATCTCAATTCCACACGCACGGCATCCTGTTTTAAAATTCATATATATTGGCACTCTTCCCTTGCCACAGCCATAATCTATAAGAAAATCACTGCCTGTTATATATCCACTATCAACAATCCTGTCCAATATCTCATATGATGTAGGTTCATATGGGTAGCGGAATGTGTCTGAATATGTATCATCACGTCCACTAGTCGTTATTCCTAACAATTCATCTTTCTGAGTATCATTAAAACTTTTGTGCATTAATCACCGCTCTTGCTTTCTTTAATCTTTTTCATGTACTGCGATTTAAGCTCGCTCTCTTCTTTCAGTCTGTTAATCTCTTCTTTTAGATACTGCACATATTCTCTGGCAAGCTTAACTCCACAATGTACTTCGATGTCCGGGTGCTTTTCCATTTCATCAAGCCACTGCATGAGAGACTTTTCCCGAATATCATTATAAGTATTATCTGGTTTAATAAACATATTTACACCCTCCTTATTTTTTTAATTATAGCATTTCAATATTATATAGAAAAGATTCTCTAATCGAAAAAACTTTATCAATAACCCACTTTATATTTTGCATGAGTTAGAATAAACTAACCTTATAGCCAGATGATAAATTTTTTGCAGTTACACCAATTGCAGGGCACTATATTATCTGGCTCAACCTATAAGAATATGGAGGGTTACATATGTTTCTTAAGATTAATAATCTGAACAAATATTATGGAGAGGGCGACAACCGCAATCATGTGTTAAAGGACGTGAGTCTTGAAATTGAACGTGGTAAAATCTGCGTATTGCTTGGTCCTTCAGGTTCAGGTAAGTCAACACTTCTTAATATAATAGGAGGAATTGATAACGCAGACAGCGGAAGCATAACAATCGATGGTGATAATATCGAGACTATGGACGAGAAAAAGCTGTCAATGTATAGGAGAGACCACCTTGGTTATGTATTCCAGATGTACAATCTGATTCCTAATCTTACAGTTAAAGAAAACATCGAAGTCGGGGCATATCTTAGCAGGAATCCATTAGATACAGACGAACTCATCAAAACTCTTGGTTTGTGGGAGCACAAGGATAAACTTCCTAACCAGCTTTCTGGTGGACAGCAGCAGCGTACTGCCATTGGACGTGCGATTGTAAAGAATCCAGACATCCTTCTTTGTGATGAACCTACTGGTGCTCTTGATTACAACACATCAAAAGAGATTTTACAGCTCATTGAAAAAGTTAACGAAAAATACGGAAACACAATCATTATTGTCACTCATAATGATGCAATCAAGCTTATGGCTGACAAAGTCGTAAGACTTCACGATGGAACTATCCGCAAGGAATATAACAATGATACTAAAGTTAAGGCGGTGGATCTGGAATGGTAAAAAATCCTTTAAGAAAACGATTAATCAGAGAATTAAAATCTGATTTCGGCAAATATTTCTTTATATTCATCTTCCTTGTGCTTATCATTGGCTTCTGTTCAGGTTTCCTTGTTGCCACAGACAGCATGAAACAGACATTTAATGGAAGCTTTGAGAAATATAACATAGAAGATGGACATATAACATTTAATGAAAAACTGAGTTCTGACACAATCGCTGATATTGAAAAGAGTCAGGATGTCACACTTCATGAATTATTCTACAAAGGAGTTGACAGAGACAATGATGATACATTCAGAATCTACAAGAACAGAACAGACGTCAATAAGATATGCGTCATGGATGGAAAGCTTGCAGAAAATGATGATGAAATAACAATTGACAGAATGTATGCATCTAATGCCGGTATCAAAATCAACGACACTGTAAAGCTTAACGGAAAGACATACAAAGTAACAGGTCTTATTGCAATGTCTGATTACTCAGCCCTGTATGAAAATAATACAGATTTGATGTTTGATGCACAGCATTTCACAGTTGCACAGGTTTCTGACAAAACATTTGATAATATATCAGATAACCATCTCAAATATAACTATGCATGGACATACAACAAAGATATCAACACTGACAAAGAGAAAAAAGATGCATCAACAGATTTAAAGGATGCTGTTATTGATGAGATTAAATCCGTCAACGAAAAGAGAATGTATGCCGGTGAACGTGAGAATTTCCTCACTGTATCTGATTTTATATCAGAACCTGATTCTCAGGCAATTCATTTTGCAGGAGACGATATCGGCTCTGATAAGAGCATGATAACAGTACTTCTCTACCTTGTTATTATAATTCTTGCATTTATATTTGGTGTGACAACACTTAATACTATCGAGAAAGAATCGGCTGTTATCGGAACTCTGCGGGCTTCTGGCTACACTAAGAAAGAGCTTATCATTCACTATATGGAGCTTCCTGTTATTGTTCTTGCCATCGGTGCAGTTATCGGTAACATCCTTGGTTACACTGTAATGAAAAATATCGTTGTAGGCATGTACTACGGCAGCTACAGCCTTCCTTCTTATGTTACATTATGGAATGCACAGGCTTTCGTGCTTACAACAGTTGTACCAGTGATAATGCTTATATGTATCAACTTCTTTATGCTTGTTCATATGTTTAGGCTTTCACCACTTAGATTTATCAGAAATGACCTTGGCAGGCACAAAAAGAAAAAAGCCATTAAGCTTCCTGACTGGAAATTTATCACAAGATTCAGGACAAGAATTATTTTACAGAATAAGAGCAGTTACATCATCATGTTCATAGGAATTGCATTTTCCAGCCTGCTTCTTATGTTCGGACTTGTGATGAATCCTCTTCTCAATAATTACAAGAAGCTTGTCGTTGACAGCATGCCATGCGCATACCAGTATGTCTTAAAGACTAAAGCTGACACTAACGTATCAGGTGCTGAGAAATACGCTTTAAGCTCTCTTGAATACAGAAGAAGCAATGGTCTTAACGATGAGATTTCAGTATATGGACTAAAAGATAATTCTATATATTTCAATATTGATTTTGATAATATTGAAAATGGTGTATATATCTCTGACAGCATGTCACAGAAATATAATTTCAAAGTTGGCGACAAGATTGTGCTGAACAAAGAGCTTGAGGATGATGAGTACAGCTTTACAGTTGTGGGAATCCATACATATCCTTCATCACTTGCGATATTTATGCCACTCAAGGACTATTGCGATACATTTAACAAGGCAGATGATTACTACTCTGGATATCTTTGCAATGAAAAGCTCACTGACATTGACGAGAAAAATATCGCTTTAACAATAACACAGGATGACATGACGATTGTTGCAGACCAGCTCTCTGACTCGATGGGAAGAATGTTCTATCTGCTCATCGGCTTTTCAGTGCTTATATATCTCATAGTCGTATATCTTCTCTCTAAGATTATCATTGAGAAGAACGCCAATGCCATATCTATCGTCAAGATACTTGGTTACCAGAATAATGATATATTCAAGTTGTATGTGGTATCGACAATCATAGTTGTCATAATATCACTTATTATATCAGTGCCACTCTCTGATGCCTCACTTGCTTTCCTATGGAAGGCAATCATGGCAAGCTATCCGGGATGGCTTAATTACGAAGCTCCTAAATATGTTCTCGCAGAAGTCCCTGTTATCGGAATAGCTGCATATCTTATCATTGGTATTCTTGAATATAGAAGAATTGGTAAGATTCCAATGGAAACTGCACTTAAAAATGCAGAATAAATAAGCCAGTTTCATATCTCCTATAAATATAGCCAGTTGCACAAGCTGGTGCATATCAAATCTATGCATCAGCCGTATGTAACTGGCTAAACTCTTTGTAATCTGATTTTAAATTTTAATATGTTTTAATTTAGAAGCTTACAAGCTTCACAAGAAGCTCCACGATTTTTTCCATAGACTGTATACATACAAATTCATATCTTCCATGGAAATTATGTCCTCCCGCGCACAGATTAGGGCAAGGAAGACCCATATATGAAAGTCTTGCGCCATCTGTTCCACCGCGGATTGGAGAAATCTTAGGCTTGATGTCTAACTCTTCCATAGCAAGCTTGGCATTATCAACAAGGAACATTGCATCTGTAAGCTTGTCCTTCATGTTATAATACTGGTCTTTAACTTCTACATGGATAAGCTCTTTTCCAAATTCCCTGTTCATAATCTCCGCAAGCTGATGCATTGTACGCTTCTTTGACTCAAAGAACTGCTTATTGTGGTCACGTATTATGTATTTAAGCTGTGCTGATTCAACGCATCCATTAATATCTGTAAGATGATAAAATCCCTCATATCCTTCTGTAAATTCTGGACGGTCTCTGTCTGTAAGCCTTCTGTCATACTCTCTTGCAACTATCGCGGCGTTAATCATCTTTCCCTTAGCTTCGCCAGGATGAACATTTCTACCTGTAATATTAACAACTGCGGATGCCGCATTGAAATTCTCATATTCGAGCTCACCTATTCCACCGCCATCAATAGTGTAGGCATAATCTGCTCTCAATCTGTTAAGGTCTATATGGTCTACACCTGCTCCCACTTCCTCATCTGGTGTAAAGCATATAGCAACATCACCATGCTTAACCTCTGGATGGCTTATAAGATAATCTGCCATTGTCATAATCTCAGCCACACCAGCCTTATCGTCCGCACCAAGAAGTGTTGTACCATCAGTTGTTATAATATCCTGACCCTTATACTTCATTATCTCTGGAAATTCCCTTGGCGAAAGAACATATCTTACCGCATTGTCTCCGCCCTCTCTATGGGCTAAATCTGCATTAAGAGACCCTTCTCCTAACACAATATCATTGCCCTGATAATCTCTTATAATCTGAGGATTAACGTCCTTACCGCTCACCTCTGGCGAAGTATCCATATGTGCAATATACGCCAATGTAGGAATATTCATATTATCCGAATTATTTTTAATTCTGGCATATACATAACAGTATCTCTCATCATAGTACACATCATCCGCGCCCATTTCCCTTAATTCATCAGCCAGCATCTTCGCAAGATTATGCTGCTTGTCCGTACTAGGAAATTTCCTCGCTTCACTATTCTCTTCACTAGACTGTGTATCAACCTTCACATATCTTAAGAATCTCTCCGTAACATTCGCCCTGCTCATATACTTACCTTCCTATATCATTTCAATTATTCTGCCGATTTAAAGCACCTCTCCTGTCTCCGGATTAACACATATCCCATTAACCTCCAGATGCTCGTCTATCTCTATCACTATACACTGCTTGTCCCCGATAACCATAGTCTTGACAAGGTCAGTCTTATCCGGGTTAACCTTAACCACCACATCAGGAGTCTTAACCTCGAATTTTCTCGTCTCTGCGACATTTGCTGCAAGCATTTTTCCATCCTCGCCCGCTGCCATCTCAAAATGTTCCTCGAAGTCTTCCAGCTTCTCCTCCTTGACACCACTCTTTTCAAGCAGTTGTCTTGCTGTATTCTTATCAAGCGTTGCCAGCTCCGATGCTCCCTTGGCTTCTTCTATCATCTCATTGAGATTATCATGTATATTCCTTATAGTCTCATAATCGCAGTCCTCGCCAAGTGTCTCCGTCACAATGTTCTGGAATGTTTCCTTCTGGTCTGCTGCCGGCATAGGCACATTACAGTCAAGCACATATGAAAGAAAACTGCTCTGGAAATCATCTGCATCCTTAGTATAGAACAACACGCTGTCGTCATCCTCACTTCTGTCATTGAACGCTGGAAACAGAAATCCAATATCAGGCACATCTACCATGTGGAACTGCCTTAAATCATGAAATTCATTATTCTCTTCATTATAACCAAGTCCCGGCTTAGACAATGTAACATGACATATACTGCACAGAATATAGCTGTATACCTCATCTGAGGCATCTTCCATCTCGATTCCGTCAGAAGTCTTGCCTGGAACATCATAAACCTGATTAATAAGAAGAATAAGATAGTTCCCTGGATAATTATATGATGTGATTACCCTGTCGTAGAACTCATCAAGCAATGTTTCTTCTTTAAGTTCACTGTCACGCAATGCAAACAGCTTAGTTCTCGCGCCATCAGATGCATATGCATCAACATTGAATTTCATATCGAGAAGATTCTTTCCCGGTGTTCCAGACAATGTTTTCTTAAATATATCAAAATATTTATGCTTTTCTTCCTCTGGCAGATTAAGAAATGTCTCACTTAACTTTGTAACCTTGTTCTTCTCGCCATCAACATAGCATCCTCTAAGTTTAAGGATTCCACAATCCTGCAATGTATACTGTCCTTTAATCTCATTAATCTCTTTCCTGATCATATCTTCCTCCGTACAGGTTTTATAACCATTTATCATTGTATAGTATACATGCAAATTGAGATTTCTACAAATATAAAATGAAGAATGCTATTCCATTTTAAGCCTCTCAGCCACTTCTTTAGCACTCTCTGTTACAGCAAGTCCGCCCTCACTCGTCTCTTTAAGGCACGCCGGTATCATATCGCCGATACGTTTCATGCTGTCTATGACCTCGTCAGGTCTTATCGCGCTTCTGATACCTGCAAGAGACAACTGTGCTGATGATATCGCATTGACAGCCCCAGCCACATTACGCTTGATACAAGGCACTTCAACAAGTCCACATACAGGGTCACATGTAAGTCCTAACATATTTTTAAGCGCAAGAGCCGCCGCATTGGCAATACACTCATTATCACCGCCCTGAAGATATGCAAGTCCTGCCGCCGCCATTGCACTCGCCGAACCAATCTCTGCCTGACATCCACCAGATGCTCCGGCTATAGATGCATTTTCTGCAATAACAGCTCCAAGTCCTGCCGTTATATACATAGCCTGTGTCATCTTCTCATCCGGCACATTAAAACAATGCTGATATGCTATAAAAACAGCGGGAATAACACCACAGGAACCGGCAGTAGGTGCAGCCACAATCCTCCTCATGCATGCATTCGACTCACTTACCTTCAACGCCTTCTCCATTGCAAGTCCCATAAATTCACCACATATATTTCTTCCTGACATATTATACTCATGCATCTTCGCACCATCTCCACCTGCCATCCCGCTTGCAGACACGCGCGAGCCGTCATAATCATCATCCGCCATCTTCATCGCGGCATACATTCCCTGCATCGTGGCAAATGATTCTTCCCTGCTGACTGCCCTCTCGTCAACATCAGCCATAAGTATCACTTCCCAGAAATCCAGATTTTCACTGCTGCATATATCTAATATATCCTTGATAGAATGATAAAATATCATACCAATGTCCTCCCTGCATCTATTTGAGTGACAGATACGTCACCTTGACAACACCCTCTGCCTTTTCCAGCCATCTTATGCCCTCCTGTGGCACTTCCTGGTCACATTCTACGACCATAACAGCCTCTCCACCTCTGTTAGACCGATAAAGCTGCATATAAGCTATATTTACGCCCTTATGGGCAAGCATAGACGTAACCTCTGACACATGCCCCGGCTGGTCAAGATTATGAACAACAAGGGTTGGATAATCGCCAGAGAAGTTTGTATTAATTCCATCAATCTGAGCTATATTTATTCTCGAACCGCCTATTGATTCCCCTATAACTTCAAGCGTCCTGCCAGATTCACCTGTAAGAAACATCTGCACTGAATTAGGATGTGCCTCTTTTAGCTGTGCTTCGCCAAATGTAACCTCAAGTCCTTCACTCTCTGCAATCTCAAAACTGTCTGGTATTCTCATATCATCAGCTTTCATGCCAAGAAGACCTGCTACAAGTGCCTTTCTTGTTCCATGTCCCTTGCCTGTCGCAAGAAATGAGCCATAAAGCCTTATATCAGCAGTCACTGGTCTCTCCCCCAGAAGCTTACGTGATATATAGCCGATACGCACAGCACCCGCTGTATGTGAGCTTGATGGTCCAACCATAACAGGCCCTATAACATCAAATATATTCATAATCTCATCTCCATTTCCTTATAATAAAAGGCACCTACCCCATCTGCATACCGCAGTATGAAAGTAAGCGCCTTTGCTTAATCTTGCCATGTGTCTGTTATACAAATAATTTTGCTATCTCTTCTACAGGTTCAAGCTTTCCTGTAAGCTCCCACTGTAAGAATACGTTAAATAATGCCCCAGCATGATAATACATCTCATATCTTGACCTTGGATTCTCAGGCATCAGATACTGTGCAACATAGTCATTAACCGCATCCATAACGAATGAATGTCGTCTGGCATCCACAAGACTTAAGAAAAAGTCTGAATATCTGTCAAAGAATTTCAACGCACGCAGTACGTTATCGTATGCCAGTATATGTGTCTTGATATTGCCACCTTCTGATTCAATATATTCCTGGACTATCTCGTCAAGATAATCGCTTAAAGCCTCTTCCTTCGTTGCATAATACTGGTAAAATGTCATTCTTGACACGCCAGCCTTTCTTGCAACATCAGATATCTTAATATCATCATATGGTGTCTCATGCATCAACGCTATAATTGACTCGCCAATACACATGCGGGTAAACTTATTGCGCTTGGTTTTTACACCTGCAGCTTTTGCCATCTGTATCCCTCATTTCAATCATTTTTTGAATAGATTCTCTATGCTTTGTCCAACAGATTTCATTCCCTGTGAAAATTCATCAGCTACATTCTTAGCTTTCTTATCAAGCTCGTTCTCTTTAATGTAATGATCTGCCTTATCCGCAGCATTATTAGCCACATCTACAGCTTTTCCCACGCCTTTTAAAACTTTGTCCTTATTAATCAAAGTCATAATCTGTCGCCTCCATTCACTAATATAATTGTACCACTTGTTTACAAAATGTGCAATTGTGTAAATTAAATTTACTGTGCAAACTGACTCTCATAAAGGTTCTTATAGAATCCGCCTTTTGCAAGAAGTTCCTCATGGTTCCCCTGCTCTATGATATGTCCATCCTTCATAACAAGAATAACATCCGCAGACTGTATAGTTGAAAGCCTGTGTGCAACGATAAAGCTTGTTCTGCCCTCCATAAGCTTGTTAAAGGCATTCTGAATCTTGACCTCAGTTCTTGTATCAATTGATGATGTAGCCTCATCAAGAATAAGCATCGGTGGACGGCACAGCATAACTCTTGTTATACATAAAAGCTGCTTCTGTCCCTGTGAGAGGCTTCCACCATCCTCACCAATAACTGTATCATATCCCTGTGGCAGACGCTTGATAAAGCTGTGTGCATGTGATGCCCTGGCTGCCTCTATAATCTCTTCATCTGTGGCATCTGGCTTGCCCATAATAATATTGTCACGTATTGTTCCTGACCTTAGCCATGTGTCCTGAAGAACCATACCATATCCAGCTCTGAGCGAATGTCTTGTAAGGTCTCTTATATCCATATCCGATACCTTGATTGAACCACTGTTAACATCATAGAATCTCATAAGCAGATTGATGATTGTTGTCTTACCACAGCCTGTTGGTCCTACAATAGCAATCTTCTGACCCTGTTTTACATTAAGGTTGAAATCTTCTATAAGCTTCTTATCCTTAGTATATGAGAAATTAACATTTTCAAGCTTAACACTTCCATCTGGTGTACCAAGCTCATATGCATCTGATTTCTCTGCTATCTCAGGACTTTCCTCAATAAGCTCGAATACTCTGTCAGCACATGCCATTGCGTTCTGAAGCTCTGTTACAACACCTGAAATCTCGTTGAATGGCTTAGTATACTGATTAGCATAACTTAAAAATGTTACAAGCTGTCCGACTGTTATAGCTCCTGCTCCACCAGCGATAACTGACAGCGCACCTGTAACAGCAACACCAGCATATACAAGGCTGTTGATAAATCTTGTTGACGGATTAGTTACTGATGAGAAGAATATCGCGCTGAGTGAATATTTCTGAAGTCTTGTATTAATCTCATCAAACTGGTCAATTATCTCTTTCTCATGGTTATATGCCTTGACAACCTTCTGTCCACCTATCATCTCATCAATAAGGGCTGTCTGTTCACCCCTTGTCTCTGACTGTAACTTAAACATTGAATATGTCTTCTTTGCTATGAATCCTGCCACAAAGAAAGATAACGGTGTTACAAGAACAACCACTAAAGTTATCTTAACATTGATAAGAAGCATGAAAATAAATGTTCCGACTATAGTTGCAACTCCTGTAAAGAACTGTGTAAATCCCATAAGAAGTCCATCTGCAAACTGGTCTACATCCGCTATGACACGGCTTACAACCTCGCCATATGAATGTCCGTCAATATAGCTTAGTGGAAGATGCTCTATCTTCTCAATCGCCTCATCTCTTATATCTCTTGTGACATGATATGTTATCTTGTTATTACAGATATTCATTATCCACTGTGATACAGCCGTCACAATTATAACCACTGCAAGCTTGACAAGTACATCTCTTACACTTGCAAAATCCACATTGCCTGGCCCTAAAATGTAATCAATGGCATTACCAACTACAATTGGTACATATAATGTTGATGCCACAGTTACAATCGCCATCAATATGGATATTATTAAGTATACCCAGTAATTCTTTATTCTAAGCAGTACTTTTCTTAATGTTTTTCTTGAAACTTTATTTTTGCCTGATTTATTATTTTTATTATCACTCATATCTGTCCTCCATTTATTCACAGCCTAATTACTAGCTGCCTTTTTAAACTGTGAATTATAGATTTCCTGATAAACCTCACAAGTCTTAAGAAGTTCATCATGAGTTCCTATACCAGCCACAACACCATCATCTAACACAACTATCTTATCTGCATGCATAAGTGATGCCGCTCTCTGCGATACTATGAATAATGTTGGTGATGGCTCCATCTGCCTTATAGCTTTACGCAATGCCGCATCTGTCGCAAAATCAAGTGCAGATGCGCTGTCGTCAAGAATAAGAATATCCGGCTTTCTTACCAGTGCTCTTGCAATATTAAGTCTCTGCTTCTGTCCACCAGAAAGGTTCTTACCACCCTGGTCTACATACGCATTAAGCTTCCCCTGCTTCTTTTCAACAAATTCTGTTGACTGCGATACATCTAATGCCTTTCTAATATCATCATCAGAAGCATTCATGTCGCCCCACTTCATATTATCTTTGATAGTTCCCTTAAAAAGCATTGCCTTCTGCATAACTACAGCGACCTTATTTTTAAGTGATTCCTCTGTATAATCCTTGACATTGACCCCGTTTACGAGTACTTCGCCTTCTGTCGCATCATAAAATCTAGGAATAAGGCTTATAAGTGATGTCTTACCTGAACCAGTACCACCGATAACACCAACAGTCTCTCCCGGCATAACTGAGAAATTAATTCCTGTAAGTGTATCTGCGCCGCTTCCTGAATACTTCATTGACACATTCTTAAATTCAACTGCAGGAGTTCCATCAGAGAATCCATATGCAGCCTTAACCTCGCCATACTGCATGCTTGATTCAACCTGAAATACATTGTCTATTCTTCCTGCACAGGCAAGTGCCTTAGTGATATTGATAACTAAGTTTGCAAGCTTTATAAGCTCTACAAGAATCTGTGACATATAGTTATAAAGGGCAACAACCTGTCCCTGTGTAAGTGTACCTGAATTAACTCTTATAGCTCCAATCCAGATAAGTGCTATGATTGACACATTTACAACAACATATGTCAGTGGATTCATAAGTCCTGATATCTTACCTACGAATTTCTGGAGACTGTTAAGCTCCTGATTAGCTTCCTTGAATCTGTGAATCTCCTCATCTTCCATATTGAAAGCTCTTATAACTCTCACACCTGAAAGATTTTCTCTGGCAATTCCTAATATCTTATCAAGTCCAGCCTGAACCTTCTTATACATAGGTCTTGTCGATAACATTATTCCAAATACGATAACTGCAAGAACCGGAATAGCTGCAACGAATACAAGTGCCGCCTTGAAATCAATTGTAAATGCCATTATCATCGCACCAAATACGATAAATGGTGAACGGAGGAACAATCTAAGCACAAGGTTAACACCATTCTGTACCTGATTAATATCGCTTGTCATACGTGTTACAAGTGTTGAAGCTCCTATTGTATCCATATCAGTGAATGAAAGGCTCTGGATATATGAGAAAAGGTGGTGTCTTAATCCAGTTGCACATCCAACTGCCGCCTTGGCACTAAAATACTGTGCCGTGATAGCACATACAAGTCCGATAACTGCAAGAAGTATAAGCATCATACACATTTTAATAATGTATGCCTTATCTCCATTAGCAATACCGTTATCAATAATTCCTGATACTACAAGTGGAACAAAAAGTTCAAATGTTGCCTCGAGCATCTTAAACAATGGGGCAAGAACACACTCTTTCTTATATTGTTTCAGATACATCCATATACGTTTCATTGTTACGCTCCAATCATCTAAAATTAATTATAGAATGTACTTTATCATCAACAAGCATGACAATCGTATGGTATCCGTCTTTAACGTAGTATTTACATACAACATCTTCACCATACTTGATTTCTTTCTTATATAATATATGAAGCTCACCAAATTCGCCTTTGATAAATCTGTTATAGACATCCTCCGGCATGGCATCATATGCTATATCTATATAATTAAGATTATGAACATGCTGGTTGATATCTATATCTGAACGTCTCACCACATAATTCGTTGTATATGCTCCTTCAAGCATGTTCTCATCGCATGTAAGAGCTTCTATCTCGTCTTCCATTGCAAGGTAAGAACCATCTGTCTCATACAATTCCACTATATCATCTGTCAGCCTTACAGGTCTTCTTCTCTCAGTGTCTGTAAGAATCCATTTAGAGGTTCCTGAGGCGATAAGCTCACCATTCTCATCCTTAATCTCATAATCCCTGAAAGCCCTTATGCCATCCATCTTTCTCGACCATGTCGATACGGTAAGTTTCTGTTCATATACTGGCAGCTTGTGAATTTTAAGCTTCCAGTCAAGCACAACCCATGCCCTGTGCTTAGTCTCAACCTCGCGCACCCCATATCCTACCTGTGCAGAATGCCAGCAGGCACAATCTTCCATGAACACTAATAATGCTCTGATAGAAGAACTCTCATCACATCCAACCTCTTCTATCCCAACTCTGTAATCTCTTGAATACTTCATGTGTTCCTCCAAGTATCATCCGTCTACAAATATCATACATCTAATAAACAAGCTTATTCTTACCGCTCATCTTACCTGAATAGAGCTTTCTGTCAGCACAGCCTATCCAGTCTTCAACAGTCTCGCCCTCTCCATAGAAAGCGACACCCATAGTCAGTGTTATTGCGAACTTATTACCTTCATATGAAAAGTCATAATTACCGATTGATTTTCTCACATTATCAAGGTCACGGCATGTCTTTCTTATAGCATCCTCATCAGTACCGCCAGCCTCGCCTGAAAGCAGGAATTCTTCTCCACCCCAGCGGCAGACAATCATATTCTGACACTTGCTCTTGATAATTGATGCGATAGCTTTAAGGACATAATCACCTGCATTGTGTCCATATGTGTCGTTAATCTTCTTGAAATCATCTATATCCATGATTGCCATGAACATCTTTTCCTTAGTACATCTGCTTGCAAGTTCTGTAAAGTTCTCTGTGAAGAAATATCTGTTAGGAAGTCCTGTAAGCTCATCATTATGAGCCTGCATTGACATCTTATTCTCAATTCTGAATGTAAACTGTATAAGAACCCATAAAACAATCGCAACAGTTGCAAAGACAACAACTGACGATAACAACTGTGTCACCTTCATGGCAGTATCTGTTATAGGAAATGGTTCATCAAAATAAACTGTAATAATAAATGATGCTATATATGCAATAAAACATGCCACTGAAAGTCTCACTGACCTTATCTTGAAGCTTCCTGACTTCTTAAAGCAGTAATCAATAAAGAATATAACTACAACAAGCGCAATCTGATAATTCTGGAATCCGCAATTCCATCCAAATGATACAGTTGCCATAAACATATGAAATATCGCTTCTATGAATACAACATTAAATAAAAGCTGGTATTTTTTCTGATATGCAAGAACTGCTCCTACCGCTATTACTACTATGCTTAATTTATTAAACTTTACCATGTAATCCGCATCAAACATCGAATAGAATACGCCAAGATATATGTGGATAATCAAAAACAGTGCAACTACCACCATTGCAGAATATCCTATCAGTTTTTTAATATTAATTTTGTCCCATTTTATTAATTCCATGTTTTCTCCCCCGTTGCTATGGATTTTATCTTGTACTCATATATCATATACACAAAAATTCCCCGTATATATACATACTTGTATTTATACGGGGAATATTATATCACAATGTGATACATTTTGCATTATTTTGGGATAATTTGTCGACTAGTTTGTCGACTAGTTTCCCATCTCATATACAACATCAGCAACTGTCATTGTCGATTTTCTATGTGACACAAGCACAACTGTCTTATCTTTGGCTGATTCCTTGAGTGATTTTAATATAATTCCTTCATTTAAAGAGTCAAGATTAGAACTAGGCTCATCTAAAAGCATAAGGCTTCCTGTCGAATGAAGAAATGCTCTTGCTATTCCAATTCTCTGCTTCTCTCCACCTGATAATGTATCACCAAGCTCACCTACCTTTGTGTCATATCCATCTGGCAGTGTCATAATAAAATTATGGATAGACGCCCTCTTTGCCGCTTCAATAATCTCTTCTCTGGTGGCATCCTGCTTGGCAATGGCTATATTATTAGCTATTGAATCATGGAACAGGTGTGTCTCCTGTGTCACATAACTCTCCATGTCACGGAGCTCTTTAGTTGGAATCTTCTTTACATCCCTGCTATTGACATATATTGTACCCTTATCAGTATCCCAGAATCTCATAAGAAGCTTTAGCAGTGTTGACTTACCACAGCCACTTGCACCATGAATTCCTGTTATCTTACCCGGTTCAAACTTTAATGAACAGTTATCAAGGATTACTTCTTTATTATAAGCAAATGTCACATGACTTGCCTCTGCGCCAGAAAATTCTTCACCAGCCACAGCACCAATCTCTGTAGTGCTTCCAGCATTGCTCTCACTATGTTTTGCTCCATAAATCTCCTCAACAACCGGAGTCTCTTCAAGAAGCGACAGCACTCTTTCTCCGCTTGCAAGTGTCTGGTTAAGATTATTAGACAGATTAGATAATGCAACAACTGGTCCAAATGAACCCATCATGGCAATTGTACAGATAATAATTCCATCATATTCAATCTGTCCGCTTCCATACAGCCATACAGTGAGTGCAAGCATTCCAAATGATGCCATAAGAATCACCATATTAGTCAACGCTCTCTGTGTTCCTTCACTCCTGCTGAGCTTTTCCTGCAATTCAGAAAGCTTCATTGAGCGTGATGACATATCATTCTTTCTCTTCTCACCCTGTCCATACTGGATAGTCTCGTCCAGTCCACGGAGTGAATCAAGTACAAAGCTGTTAAGTTCACCGAATTCTGTTCTGTATTCCATACCAGTCTGGCTTCCACGCTTTCCATTCCACAGCGGTATCAAAGCGCCAACCACCAGATAAGCCGCAAGTGCAAGTATTCCAGCCATCCAGTGATGCCTTCCGATAAACACTACCATTATAATAGAAGTAAGTGTCGCAATCGCTATCGGCGATATTGTATGCGCATAGAACACCTCAAGAAGCTCTATATCAGTAGTTATGATAGATATAAGGTTACCTTTATCCTTACCCTCAAGCTTGGCAGGGCACAGTTTTCTAAGTGCCGCAAAAACCTTATGCCTGATAATGGCAAGCAGTTTAAATGCTATGAAATGGTTACAATACTGTTCACCATAATGCAGTATTCCACGCAGTATTGCAATCACAACCATGACGATGAGCAGGCCTGTATGTACATTTTTATCCATAATTCCTTCTGATATAACCATTCCGGCTAATATTGTAAGAAATATGGCGCACAGATATCCTGCTGTACCAAATACAATAGCAGTGAGCATTATATGAATAAGCGGTTTAACAAGCCCTATAAGGCTTCCCATAATCGAAACTGTACTTCTTCGTTTTTTCTCCATTATGCCTGCTCCTCCTTTCCATAGTTTTCCAGAGCCATCTGGCTGTCATAAAGATGCTTATATTCTCCATCTTTGGCAATTAATTCATTATGTCTGCCAGACTCCTTAATCTCTCCGTCTCTCAGATAATATATACAGTCTGAATCAACGACATTAGCAAGTCGGTGTGATATAAGAAGAACCGTCTTAGTCTTTGCAATATCATGAATTACACTCATAATAAGTTCTTCGCTCTCTATATCTATATTGCTTGTTGCCTCGTCAAATATATACACTGGCGCATCTTTTAACAAAGCACGCGCAATCACAAGTCTCTGGCACTGTCCTCCTGACAGGTTTCCAGCTTTTTCCTGTAACTGTGTATTTAATCCATCCTGTGAGTCAATGAAGTCAAGAAGGTTAACCTTTCTAAGCACCTCTCTCATCTCCTGCTCCGTCGCATCCATCTTGCCCATTCTAAGGTTATCCTCAACTGTTCCCTTGAAAAGATAGCTGTTATGTCTTACAAGGAC